>JAFDYQ010000025.1:67500-69296 GCA_018267365.1 Bacteroidota bacterium
GAATAGTCAGTGGCCGTAGACGCGAAACCTTGTGATCTACCCATGGGCAGGATGAAGTGACGGTAACACGTCATGGAGGTCCGAACTTATAAGCGTTGAAAAGCTTCAGGATGACCTGTGGGTAGGGGTGAAAGGCTAATCAAACTGGGAGATAGCTCGTACTCTCCGAAATGCTTTTAGGAGCAGCGTCGTCATTAGAAAATTATTTAGAGGTAGAGCTACCGATTGGGCTAGGGGGCTTCACCGCCTACCAAACCCTGACGAACTCCGAATGCTAAATAATATAGACGGCAGTGAGGCTGCAGATGATAAGGTCTGTAGCCGAAAGGGAAACAACCCAGACCATCAGCTAAGGTTCCTAAATCAAAGTTAAGTTGCACAAACGTTGTCCGATTGCTATAACAGCCAGGATGTTTGCTTGGAAGCAGCAATCATTTAAAGAGTGCGTAACAGCTCACTGGTCGAGTGATCGGGCGCGGAAGAATGACCGGACATCAAACTTTGTACCGAAGCTATGGGATCGAAAGATCGGTAGGAGAGCATTCCAGCGCCGTCGAAGGTGGATCGTGAGGTCTGCTGGAGGTTCTGGAAAAGAAAATGTAGGAATAAGTAACGATAAAATAGGTGAAAAACCTATTCGCCACAAGCCTAAGGGTTCCTGATCAATGTTAATCAGATCAGGGTTAGTCGGATCCTAAGGACCACCCGAAAGGGGACCTCCGATGGAAAACAGGTTAATATTCCTGTACTTGTGTAAGTTTCGATGGGGTGACGGAGTAGTGAAAGTGCCGCGTACTGACGGAATAGTACGTTGAAGTGTTTAGGTATATCGATTGTTGGTAAATCCGCAGTTGATGCTGAGACATGACAGTATCTCAAACCTTCGGGGGAGGGAATAGTGCACCTAATCAGACTTCCAAGAAAAACCTCTAAGGCTAGGCTTATACAATCCGTACCGTAAACCGACACAGGTGGGCGAGGAGAATATCCTAAGGCGCTCGGGTGAGCCGCGGCTAAGGAACTCGGCAAAATAGTCCTGTAACTTCGGGAGAAAGGACCCCTGCTTCGGCAGGGCGCAGTGAATAGGCCCAGGCGACTGTTTAACAAAAACACAGGACTCTGCTAAATCGAAAGATGATGTATAGGGTCTGACACCTGCCCGGTGCTGGAAGGTTAAAGAAGGGGGTTAGCCGCAAGGCGACGCTCTCGACTGAAGCCCCAGTAAACGGCGGCCGTAACTATAACGGTCCTAAGGTAGCGAAATTCCTTGTCGGGTAAGTTCCGACCTGCACGAATGGTGTAACGATCTGGGCACTGTCTCAGCCGCGAGCCCGGTGAAATTGAAGTATCGGTGAAGATGCCGGTTTCCCGCAACGGGACGGAAAGACCCCATGCACCTTCACTATAGCTTCGCACTGATTTTGATTAAACGATGTGTAGGATAGGTGGGAGACTTTGAAGCGGGGGCGCCAGCTCTCGTGGAGTCAACCTTGAAATACCACCCTTCGTTTGATTAGAATCTAACTCTGGATAAAGAGGACAATGCGTGGTGGGTAGTTTGACTGGGGTGGTCGCCTCCCAAAGAGTAACGGAGGCTTCCAAAGGTACCCTCAGCACGCTTAGTAACCGTGCGTAGAGTGCAATGGCACAAGGGTGCTTGACTGCAAGACCAACAAGTCGAGCAGGTACGAAAGTAGGGCATAGTGATCCGGTGGTTCCGCATGGAAGGGCCATCGCTCATAGGATAAAAGGTACGCTGGGGATAACAGGCTGATCTCCCCCAAGAGCTCATATCG
>JAFDYQ010000026.1 GCA_018267365.1 Bacteroidota bacterium
CGCTCAGACCACTGATGGTCTGCGTAGCTGCAAAGTTTGACCAGAGATATGTGTATGGACCGGTACCTCCTGATACTGTAGTCACAGATGCTGTACCATTGGCAGCACCTGCACACAACAGATTGGTGCCACTCGTGGTCGAGCTGATATCAGATGGATTGGTAATAGTGCCCGATGCAGTAGCAGTACAGCCGCTCGCGTCAGTGACAGTCACGGTGTAGAGTGTAGAGCTAGCCGGAGCACTGACAGAGAGATTTGTGATATACTGGACCGTATCACCACTGGACCAGAGATATGTATAAGAGCCCGTACCACCGCTGGCCACTGCCATTATCGAGCCGTCTTGACCACCATTACATGTCACAGAATGCACTACGGAAGTTACTATAATAGGTGACGCAGGCTGAGATACTACTGCACTATCCTGAAGCGAACAGCCATTGGCATCTGCTACTGTGACATAGTAAACACCGCTATCCAGATGGAGGGCTGTAGCTCCCGTGCTGACGTTTGGAGACCAGGTGTAGGTATATGATCCTGAACCACCAAATACACTGACGGTGGCCGATCCGCTAGTATCGCCGTAGCATTTCACATCAGTCACAGATATGATAGCTGAGAGCTGCTGAGGCTGGCCCACTGTAGCGCTATCTACCAGCGTACAGCCATTGCCGTCGGTGACAGTCACTACATAGGTGCCCGGCGATGCGGGAGAAACACTATTGGTCACACTGCCTGACGGTGTCCAGGCATATACATAGGTACCGGCACCGGTGCCACCTGTTACATTTACAGTGACGGATCCATTGGCCGCACCATTGCATGTCGCATTGCTCACGCTGAAAGTAGCTACGAGTGCCTGAGGCTGGGTGATGATTACACTATCACTATGCTGACAGCCATTGGCATCAGTGATGATGACACGGTAAGTACCACCAGTTAGATTGCTGATATTCTGCGTGGTCTCAAAGTCAGACCACAGGAATGTATACGGTGCCGCGCCACCACTCACCGCGAGCGTGGCAGAGCCGCCACCTGCACCCACACAGCTGGCGCTGGTGCCGGTGATACCGGAGGTAATAGGGCCAGGATTGTCCAGTGTATCTGATAGGATCACCTCGCAGCCGTTGCCATCTGTGACAGTAGCTGTGTAAATACCCGGTGCGAGGCCGCTGATGATCTGAAGCGTCTGGCCGCCGGACCATGCATAGGTATACCCTCCTACCCCACCGCTAGGCAGTAGCTGGATGGTACCATTGGAGTCACCTGTACAGCGCACAGGCGTGACTATAGATGATACAGAGAGGCCGGATATAGGCTGTGTCACTACTGCACTATCTACCGCACTACAGTTATTGACATCTGAGACGGTCAATATATATGTACCGGGGCCGGCATTAGTCACTGTAGATGTAGTACTCACTGCAGGAGACCATGTGTAGGTATACGCTCCTGTACCGCCGGTTACATTTGCTGTCACGGTACCATTGCCATTGCCGTAGCATGTGACGTTTGTACTGGAAAGGGAGAGGTGCAGCGGAGCAGGTTCTGTGACTGTATACGACCGGACCACCTGGCATCCGTTTCCATCTTCTATAGTGACAGAGTAGAGTGCTGCGGCCAGGCCTGTGAGAGATGGGGCACCAATGCCATTGGACCATGTGTATGAAAGTGCGCCTACACCTCCGCTTGCAGTGACCGACGCTGTACCATCATTGGCACCATAGCAGCTGATATTGGTACCGGTGGCACTGGCTGTGATGATAGGTGGCGATGTGATGCTCTGTGTCAGACTCTGCTGGCAGCCTTTGGCATCTGTGACCACCACTGTATAGGATCCCGCGCCGAGGTCTATGATATTCTGAGTAGTCGCACCGTTACTCCAAGCAAAAGTATATGGCGGAGTAGCACCGGATACAGATATATTGATAAATCCTGTGGAATCACCACTACACCTCACATTGCTATAGGAGGCGATAGTGATCTGCAGGGCAGTAGGCTGAGTGACGATGGCCGGGTTGCCGGTGTATGATGTGGTACAAGTACTGTCATCGCGCACCTGAAGGTTGTAAGCGCCAGCGATCTGGTTAGGGAATACGCCTGTGGCATTTGGGAATGTCACGCCATTATCGATAGAGTAGAAAAGGTTACCATTGGATGTATGCGCATAGATACGGATGGTGTCATCATTGCCACCGTAGCATGACACTGTGCCCGGACTGACGGAGTCTATGACAGGCTGAGACAGAATCCTGACACTGCCGGTGATCGGTGATCCGGTGCAGGTCACGCCAAACTGTACATTGGATGGTGTGACTGTGACCGTGTAGGTGCCCGGCGCGGTGCCGCCAATGGTTATATTGCTGGTGGTAGATGAACCGGTGAGGCCTGCCGGTAGCGCCCAGCTGTACTGCGTAGCATTGGACACACCTGTCACTGATATACTGGTAGATCCTACAGCAGAGCAGAATGCCGCATTGGCTATGCTACCTCCGGCTGGTGATGGAATATAATATACAGATACATCTGCTGTAGTAGACGTACAAGTACCATTTGAGATAGTCCACTCATATGTATATACACCGTATGCAGTAGCTGTGGCGGTAGATGCACCTGCATTAGGATTGCTGAATGTGGTCGTACCCGGGCCAGCGATCTGAGACCAAGAGCCCGAGCCTATGGCCGGGGTATTGCCGCCAAGGGCACTGCTGGTCAGGGTACCGCATAGCTTCTGGTCTGCCCCTACAGTGGCAATGGTAGGATTTGAGTAAAAGCTTACGGTATCATTAGCCGTGCTGGTACAAGCCCCGTTGGCAATGGTCCAGGTAAATATGTAGGTACCTTGTACGGAGACTGATGCCGTAGAGCTACCGGAGTTTACATTACTAAAGAAAGTCACGCCAGGCCCTGCCGCCTGTGTCCATGTGCCGGTACCTACGGTCGGTACATTGCCACCCAGAGGTGCGCTGGTGAGTGCACATACTGCCTGATTGGGACCGACAGTAGCGGTGGTCGGTGCCGTATAATATGTAACAGTGACGTTTGCAGAAGTAGGTGTACAGTTACCGTTTGTGATGGTCCAGGTATAAACGTAGGTACCTATAACGGATGCAGTAGCTGTAGATGATTCTGAGTTTGGATTGCTGAATACGGTAGTGCCGGGGCCGGAAAACTGTGTCCACGTACCGGTACCGGGCGCAGCTGCATTGCCGCCCAGTGGCGGCGATGTGAGAGTGCCGCATGCGCTCAGCGGCGAGGCCGTGACAGATGCTACCGGCGGCGTAGCGTAAAAATTGACTACTACATCAGCTGTACTAGGGGTACAGGTACCATTTGAGATGGTCCATGTATAGGTGTAGCTGCCGGCCACAGAGGCTGTAGCTGTAGCCGAAGGTGAGGCCGGATTGCTAAAGGTAGTGGTACCCGGCCCTGAGGTCTGACTCCATGCACCCGTGCCCACTGTCGGAGAGTTGCCACCCAGATTGGCACTGGTCAGAGTGCCGCAGAGATTTTGAGTGCCGCCTACTGTAGCTGTGGTCGGTGTAGCATAGTAGTTTACGGTCACATTAGCTGAGCTGGACGTACATGTACCATTGGCTATCGTCCATGTATAGACGTATGTGCCTATGACTGATGCTGTAGCTGTAGAGGAGCCTGAGTTGACTGCACTGAAAGTAGTAGTACCCGGACCTGACAACTGTGTCCATGTGCCTGTACCGACGGTAGGGGTATTGCCCCCGAGCGAAGCAGTGGTGAGCGAACCACATATATTTTGTGTAGCACCTACCGTAGCAGTGGTCGGAGTCTGATAGTAAGTGACGGTGACAGATGCAGTACTAGGCGTGCAAACGCCGTTTGCTATACTCCAAAGGAAAGTATAAGTACCATAGGCAGAAACAGTAGCTGTGGCATTGCCTGCATTGGCATTGCTGAAAGTAACAGTGCCGGGACCGCTGGTCTTGGTCCATGTGCCTGTGCCGGAGGTAGGAGTATTGCCTCCCAGACCATTGCTCACCAGGCCGCATATGGACTGACTACCACCTACTGTAGCAGTAGTCGGAGCAGCATCTATGGAGAAAGTAACATCGGAATTGCAACCACCCTTGGTGTAGCGGATAGTCACAGTACCCGGAGCGGTAGCGGTGAAGGTACTGCCGCTGATGCTTCCATTGCCTGTACCTGGTATGACACTCCACGTACCGGCTGTAAATGGTGCGGGTGAAACTGTCAGACTACGCGTAGTGCTCTGGCACATGGTAGCTGCACTGGTCGTATTGGTATATCCTATACGGGTGTATGTGAGCACAGCAGATGTACCACCGGCAGCCCAGCAGCATGACCCACCGGCCAGGATATCTACGACCGTAGTGGAAGCAGTAGCCGTAAAGGATGCCGGAGATGCAGCATAGGCTCCGCAGCCATTGGATCCCGACAGGGAAACGGTGTAGTCTGCCCCGATCGTGGAGGACATATTCCACTCCTGTTTGCCTCCTACATTGGGTGTGGTATTGGAGGCACCGCAGCCCGGCTCAGATATAGTACCCTGCAGCAAACACTGTGCAGAAACAAATGATACTACAGAAACGGAAAAGAATAGAGATAGGAGTGCCTGACGAAAATGGGTTGAGATTTTCTTCATGGAAATCGGGTTTTGCCTCAAATATAAACATTGCCTTGTTTATAATCACTTTTTCCTCAAAAAAATACCCCTGATTAAATGAAAATCAGGGGTATGACGCTTAAAGTAATGTCTGATCTGAAAGACAGAGGCTTATTTTTGCACCTATTCCATCAAAGTAACGGTACCGGATATGGTTTCCCTATGCCCGTCGGCATATAGAACGTCGAGCTGATAAATGTATGAGTCCATCTGGGCCTTCTTGCCGCGGAATGACCCATCCCATACATTATTGCCGGCTACACCTATACCATTGAGCTGGGTCGGGTTGCTGAATACCTTTTCGCCCCACCTGTTCCATATATTGACGTTAGCAGACCTGGCCCCCAGTATGTCAAATTCAAATTTGTCATTCAGCGCATCGCCATTTGGTGTAAAGGCTGATGGTATAAATGCTGAGGGGTGATCACTCACTGTGACCAGCACTGTATCTGTGACCAGACAGCCACGCGCATTGACCGCTGTGACCACATAGCTACGGGTATAGCGAGGAGATGCGATAGGATCATTGCAGTTGCTGCTATCTGTACAACCCTGGAAGTTGAGCGAATCCTTGGGATCCCATATATACCTGATCTGAGCCGGAGCTGTATCAGTGCTGGCAGTAGCAGTGAGCTGTACCTGCTCACCGGCCAGTATGTAGTATGGATCAGCTGTGAGGTCTACGGTAAAGAACCCTGGTGCAGCTACGCTGAGTGAGGTCGAGCCTTCGCATCCGTTCACATCACGCACTATCAGGGTATACTGACCTACGGACAGATTGCGGAATGTATCAGTGCTTTGTACGAAGTTGCCCAGCTGATAGCTGTATGGAGCACTGCCTCCTGATACGCTTATGACTACGTAGCCATCTGACGCGCTCACACAGGTAGCGCCACCTATAGCGCTGCTGGCGGTGATAGCCGGTGGAGAAACAAGCGTAGCTGTATCCAATACCTGGCAGCCTTTGCTATCGGTGACTGTAGCATAGTAGGTACCATCGGTAAGATTGGATGCCACATTGCCGGTCTGCGGCGGGGAGGTACTCCATGAGTAAGAGTATGGCTGAGTACCGCCCAATACATCCAGGGAGACAAAGCCATTGGTACCGCTATTACAGGTCGGATTATTGACAGCAGTATTGACAGTCATCGGACTGGACTGGCCATCTACCACTATCGTCTTGGTGACATGGCAGCCATTGGAGTCTGTGACCTGCACCCCGTACGGGCCGCCCGGTATGCCCACCTGCAGAGAGTCCGTCACAAAGTTGGTCCACAAGAATTCGTATGGCTTGACACCACCTGTCACTATAGCTGCCACAGAGCCTGAGTTGGCATTCTGGCAGGTAGCATCGATTTTGGTCAGGCTGACCCTGAGAGAGTCGGCCTCCTTGACCACTGCGTGATAGGACGCTGTACAGTTATTGGCATCAGTGATGACCAGATAATAGTCTCCACCGGACAGCTGGAAGATATCCTTGGTGATAGGTCCGAGATTTCCATTCAGACTATCATAGTGCCACTGATAGCTATACGGTAGTGTACCTCCATATCCTGTAGCTATCACGGCCCCATCCTGATAGTTTTTGCACGTCACATCCTTAGGTATGCCACTGATGTACATAGGCAGCGGGTCTACTACCACTATGGAGTCATAGGCCATACAGCCGTGGGCATCCGTCACAGTGACATGATAGGTGCCTGCAGATACATTGGTAGCGGCAGCGCCGGTGAAAGGCCCTCCGGCCCAGGTGAATGTGTATCCCGGAGTACCGCCGGTAGGGATCATATTTATGGTACCGTTACCCGAAAAAGCACAGCTCGGATTAGTAAATACATGGGACAGGGACAATGGTGTAGGATCTATGATCAGGACTGAGGTAGATGCAGAGCATCCGTTCACATCGATCACTGTTACTGCATAGATGTTTGGCCCCAGATTGGTATTGTCAGGAGAGTTGGGTCCTGATGGCGACCACGCATAGGTGTAGCCGCCGGAGCCGCCACTGGCTATGATATGTATAGATGCATCGTGCATACCTGAGCAGGATATAGGCACAAACGTATCAGTGACCGTGACAGGCAGACCTTCACGCACTATACCACTATCCCTGAGCTGACATCCATTTGCATCTGTGACGATGACATAGTATGTGCCGCCGGTCAGGCTGTCTATATTTTGTGATATAGAGAAATTTGACCAGAGGAATGAATATGGCGCAGTGCCACCCGTCACACCATTCAGGTGTACGCTGCCATTGTGCGCACCGGCGCAGGTCACGTTAGTAGCCACTACAGATGCTACCGAGATAGGTGTCGGTTCATTGATAGTACTATTTGCCACTACCTGACATCCCTTGGCATCCGTCACAGTGGCTATATATGGACCAGCGGCAAGACCAGATATAGAAGATACCGTCTGCCCACTAGACCAGTGGTAGGTATATGCCCCCCATCCGCCGCTCACGAGGAGATTGATAGCACCGTCACTATTGCCGCGACATGTAATGTCTGTGGCTACCGGCGTGACTGACAGCGGAGACGATGGCTCAGAGAGCACTACCGGATTGGCAGCGTATCTGCTGGTACAGGTACTATCATCTCTCACAGAGAGGTAGTAGCTTCCTACAGGCAGCCCTGTGAATAGGCCAGTCGTATTAGCATATGTCAGGCCGCTGTCTATGGAGTATGAGATATTGCCATTGGCAGATGTAGCATAGAGCAGAATAGTATCATTCGTACCGCCTACGCAGCTGACATCATTGAAGGTGACACTGGTGATCACCGGCAGCACCAGCGGATTGATGATCACAGAATTATTCATGGCAGTGTCACAACCTGCGATGTTTGTCGCTATAGCATTGTAAGAACCCGCCAGGGTAAAAGTGCCGAATGTGAGTGCGCTACCTGTACCAGCTATAGGGCCGGCTACGAGTACCCCACCGGTATACAGAGAGTAGGTCACGCCCACATCAGAGTTAGACAGTCCGATCACCCTGCCACTATCACCTGTACAGTATGATCCGCCACCGGTCACTGTATAGGCATTGGGCAGTACTACCAGTGTGATCACAGCAGAGTCAGTCATCTTAGATGAGCAATAAGGAGAGGCTATAAACGTACCGATCACCGTATATACGCCCGGCTGGCCGGCATTGCCAAATGGGATCTGGTTGCCAGTGCCCTGTACCGGATTGCCTACCGGGGTAGTATTATTCAGATAAAGCTGATAGCTGACACCCAGCTGTGAGCCGCTCAGATATATAGCCGGACCGGATGAGGAACCCGGGCAGGCATTGCCGCCACCCTGTACGGTAAAGAGTGTAGGTGTAGGACTGAGGCCCACATTGACAAAGCCGAGCATACTCTGGCCGCATCCCGTGAAACGGTAACCTACTACGGTGTAGATGCCTACCTGAGTTTCATTTGCAAAAACAAATGGCGATGCACCTGTGCCTATAGCACTATCTACCGGCACACCATTATAGTATACTACATATTTCACACCGGGCTCAGAGCCGCTCAGTGTGATAGGCACCCCTGAGCCTCCAGGGCAGTAGCTACCTCCACCCTGCACAGTATATTGTATAGGAAGCGGAAGTATCCTGATCGTATCATATATAGGTATAGACCAGCCGCAGCAGCTCTCGCGGACTTTGTACCGTACGATATAGAGACCAGGCGTATATCCTGTAAAGTCTACGGTCGGTGAGGCTACTGTAGAGGTATACAGCGGGCTATTTACGTTTGCACCTTGATATATTCTCCAGTCATACTCCTGCTCTGTACCCCAGTGTGTAGCAGAGAGCGAAACCGAACCATCCAGACAGATAGTATGGCTGGATGGAGTGATGACCGGCTTTTGACGGTTGTCAGCCGCTATCTTGAGATATGCCGCGTATTGGAGACCATTCACCGTGAGGTCTATCTCGGCATCAGGAGTAGTAGTGTACACTACTACAGGACTGGAGCTGGCACTGTATGACGACAGCGGAGAACCAGCCGGCTGATCCCTCGTATCATTCTCCAGACTGAGTGAACCCGGGAATGACCAGACACCGGTATTTTTGGTCAGCGTGATCTCTGAGTAGATACAAGCTTTCGAGTTATTGTAGTTTACACTCACTATATAATTATTGGGCACGGAAGTAGAAGATCCGCTGATAAACGCACCATTGACAGTCACGATATCCTGCGAGAGGCCATTGGCTCCGTCCTGGCCCCGGCCACCTGAGCCGCCAGTACCGCCGGCACCCCCGTCTCCACCACGGCCACCATCGCAGCCACCATGATTATTGCCTGGTGAGCCGCCCTGCGCTGCAGAGCCAGGCTGTCCGGCAGCACCATTGCCACCCAGGCCAGCTGCACCGGGCAGTATAGACGATGTGATAATAGTGCCGGTAGTAGATGCACCACTGGCATAGATAGCAAAAGAGCCACCGCCGCCGAAACCACCACTTCCGCCTATACCACCATCACCGCCGTTGCCACCGCGACCACCATCAGGAGATCCGCTACCACAGCCGCAAGTACAGCAGGTGCCGATATCGCCGCCGCCGCCGCCACCGCCGCCACCGCCGCCAAAACCATTGCTACCATTGGCAGCCTGACCGGCAGGGATATAGTATGGTGCAGAGAAAGACGGTGATGCAGGTCTGGCACCAGCTACATAACTGAGGGCAGCATTGCCACCTGGTGTGCCGGTGCTACCAGCGCTACCGGTACCTGAGCTGGCATTGCAGCCTACTGTATTGCAACCGCCGCCACAGCCGGTAGATCCGCCGCCGCCGCCGCCGGCACCGTTATTGCCGGCACCACCAGCTGTACCCGGAGTATTGCCGCTGCATCCGCAGCGATTGGTACTGCCAGCTCCACCACCGCCACCATTGCCATGGCCACCGGCACCACCAGCGCCACCAGGAGTAGTGCCTGAAGTACCTGTAGAAGCAGCACCTGCAAATACTTTGGTACGGACAATCTTGAAATTGGTAGAGTTATTATAGGCTAGAACGCCATAGTTAGAGTAGCCCTCGCCATTGACAGTTCTCTGATTGATATCAGTTGTCTTGATCACGAGATCCTGGAGCTCCCAATTGTCAGCGCCATTAGATTTGAAGCCTACCCGATGAGCTACATCGCTATTGATCACTTCGCTGCCGGAGCAGATGATGTACGTACTGTCTGAGTTACTCTTGCTCCAGATACCGCTATTGATCACATAGCCTCCGTCAAAAACGAGGTTATTCTGAATATTGAGTGGTACCGTTTCATTGTATGTGCCTACGGCAAGCCTGATCTTGGTGCGGCCACCCAGCTGCGTGAGGGCATAAGCTATAGACTTGTATGGTACATCGGGACCGCCGGCAAAAACGGAATCCTTGCCGGTAGGCGCAATATAGGCGAAATCACAGGTAGGCGATCCCACTATCACTACGCATGTATTAGCTGACACGTTTGGCGGACAGGCCGTGAGGTAGGTCAGGTTGATATTATAGGAGCCGGGGTTGACCGGCGCCGTCCAGGTAAAGGTAGAGGTCGATCCGGTGGTCGGAGAGCCACCACTGGCTGTCCAGTTGTAACCGGTAGCACCTACCAATGCACCCACCGTAGGCGGCGTCAGTACATTGAGCGTGTGTGTAGATCCCGGCAGTACCGTAGAGCCGCAGATACCTGAGACGATAGGCGGTACAGGATCTCCTGCGCCTCCCATAGGGTTATAGGTTACCACTACGCAGTTTGAAGTAGTAGTGTTGGTATTAAAGTTTGCGCTGCAATTGCTCGTCACGAGCACACGATAGAGGCGCGTGCCGCCGGTCTGAGGCGGAGTAAAATTGGGTCCGGTAGCCCCCACTACGTTAGTCCAGTTTGAGCCGGGGCAAGATGTATTGCTGGATACTTGCCACTGATAGTTTTGGCCCAGGGTCCATCCATGCGGATCATTATTGACCGCTACATGCAGCGTGGTCGGAGTACCTATACATCCCTGGAAAGCTGTAGGCTGCGTGGTGATAGTCGGAGCATAGTTGAATGACCAGGTAAAGCTATAGTAGAAACGATAGTTGCCACACCACGGAGACACGCCTGAGTGGAGCAGGCAGGGTGAGGAGTCCATGAAATTGATCACTGCGAGGTTGGCATTGTTGCAGCGGTTAGCATCGCCATATACAGATGGGAAGCAACGTGCAAAATTGTAAGACTCATAATCACAGTTATTGCCACTGCTACAGTTCTTTTCGAAGGCATCATTCATACCCAGCGTAAAGGTGGTAGCCGAGCTATTGGTCACATTCCATACATTGAATGTACCCACCGACTCAAAAGTATTGGGATCTCCTTCATAGTGAAAACAATAGGGTCCGTTGACTACAGATCCGGCCGCATTGTCTGTAGCTGTGATCTTCCAGGTGGGATCAGGATTGCCGCAGGCTGTACAGTCGCCGTAGTTGGTACGTTCTACGCCCGTTATATTGACCCGCAGGTTTACTGTCTGAGCCACAGCTGTAGATAGGGCAAAAAAGGAAATGGCAGAAAAGAGTATACTTTTCAACTTCATAAATAAGGATTTGTCCCAAATATACCATTTGAAGTGGATATTCAAAAAAAAGCTACATAATCAGCGCAGGGTATGCTCATTGCCAACAGTATTAAATGGTTGCATCGCCTCTTTCATTTTTTTCCTTCCTTTTATATGGTATGCTTTGCCGCCGGATTTAAATCACAAGCCGCTGCCAGGCAATGGCGACAAAATTCTCAGTAAAACATGCCGGGTGAAAGAACGCTGAACAAGTAAGACTGTTTTGCATTTTATACGCCAGGGTGCAACGGTGAACTAACTTGCATCATCATTAATATTATTAATAAACTAAATCCAAGCGTATGAAAAACTTTTTGCCCCCGCTGCTCAGGATGCTGCTGATAGCCATCATCAGCAGTACTGCCCTGGGCGTCAGCGCCCAGACCCTGCAGGTATGGGATTCTGTGACCGCATCCTGTACCAATGATGGCATTACAAAAGTATATGTAGCGGGAGGCACAGCTCCCTATACCTACACCATCTCCGGAGCTTATGGCAATACCTACGGCCCGGTGACACAGACCTCCAATACATTTACCGGCCTGGCACAAGGGTACTACCAGATAGTGGTGAGTGATGCTAATGGAGTCAATAATATAGCGCAGCCCCACACTACATATATCTATAGTAGGGTCAGTGGCTATGTGAACGTGATCCCCGCAGTGTGCCCATCCAATCTCGGGTCTGAAAAGGTTTATGCATATGGCAATGGCAGCTCCGGTAGCTGGACCTACCTCTGGAGTACCGGCGAGACCACAGATAGTATATACAATGTACCTGTAGGCAGCCACTACCAGTGTACCGTGACACAGGTTGCGACCGGCTGTACTACTATCGCCTCAGACTCGGGCAGTATGCTTCAGATATCCAATATCCAACCCAACATCAGCACCACTGCGGCCAACTGCCGGAACGGTACAGCTACCGCAGCTCCTACCAGCGGCACCAGCCCATATACCTATGTATGGAGCAATGGAAACACCACCGCTACAGCCACCGGACTCTCTGCGGGCTACGCCACTCTGACTGTGACTGACGCCATAGGCTGTACAGTGCAGGGATACGGCTACATATCACAGGCGATCACCCTGACCTCTCAGGTCAATACAACCGCCGAACACTGTAATGATGGAAACGGGACGCTGACCATCAGCCCTGTGAATGGCACTTCCCCGTTTACTTATAACTGGTCGTCAGGACAGACCACAGCCCATATTACTAATCTGAACGCGGGATATTATCAGGTCACTTTCACAGACCATAACGGCTGCACCGGGGTGAATTATGGCCAGGTACAAAAGTCAACGCCTATCGTGCTCTCTACCAGCGCTACACTGACCTCCTGCTCCTCACCTACCGGCACAGCTACAGTAGTAGCTACAGGTGGTACTGCACCATATAGCTACTCCTGGACCACCTACCCGCCTCAAACTACTGCCACTGCTACTGCGCTGAACGGGGGCTACTATGTGGTCAATGTAGTAGATGCGCAAGGCTGTTTTCAAAATCAATCCGCACAGGTAGGTTTTAATACTAACTTGTCTATCAGCGCCTCACATGTAGATGCGCACTGCGGTGGGGCAGCCGGCAGCGCCAGCGTAGTCGTGACTGGCGGTACCGGACCATATACACTCCTGTGGAGCAATGGCTCAACCTCCAATACTATCACCAATCTGACCAGTGCGGGATACTACACCTGTGCAGTCACTGACAATGCCGGCTGCCATAGGAGCGCGAGTACCTATGTGCAGTCTATCAGTCCGGTGTCCCTCTCGGTATCTACCGTAGCAGCGAGCTGTATCTATACGGCAGATGGCAGCGCTACGGCTATAGCATCCGGCGGCACACCGCCATATACCTACTCTCTGGGTACAGGCGGTGTAGCCACTGGTCTGGGCCAGGGCGATTATTCTGTCTATGTATCTGATGCCAATGGTTGTGGCGCTTATCGTACTTTTCATATCGGATATGCCTCTACAGCGCCATGTGCTGCTATCATAGCCGGAGATATCATAGAGGATAACCTACGTGACTGCAGCGCCCAGTTTACTCATCTCAGCAATGTGTGGGTGAGCTGCCTGCCGGGCGGTGGCTACCAGTGGAGCCAAAACGGACACTACCAGTTTACCCTACCTCCGGGTACCTACACAGTGTATGAGGCACCTCCGGTCAATTTCACTCTGGCCTGCCCGTCTACCTCTCCTACTCTGACGCTCACAGCAGGACAGAGCAGCTTGAATAATAACTTCTACAACCAGCCGGATACAGCGCGTGACCTGGCCCTCACCTGCATACCATATACCCCACCGGTACACGGCTTCACACAGCATAGCAGGCTGATAGTGCGCAACCTGGGCAATATCACACAAGGCCCGGATGTGGTATACAAACACGCGCTGGATATCAATTTCGCATCTGCCTCGCCTGCACCTGACAGCTATGACCCTATCACAGGTACGCTGCGCTGGAGCCGTCCGTCATTGGCTGCCACGAGCGTGGAGTATATCGACCTTTACTTTGATATACCGGCACCGCTGCCTATAGGCCATATCCTGAATAACTCAGATACAGTTTATCCTATCGTAAACGACATAGACACATTCAATAACTACGGAGATGCGCAGGGTATCGTAGCAGGCTCTTATGACCCTAACTATGTAGACGTGCTGCCAAAGGGTGCGGGCTCTCCGGGTTATATCACCACTACTACAGATACCACGCTGAGGTATGTGGTCCACTTCCAGAATACCGGCACCTATCCTGCTACCTACGTGACACTGAAACTGCCGATAGACAATAACCTGGACCTCTCTACCTTCCAGTTTATCGGGGCCAGCCACACAGTGACAGATATCTCTGCAGATGCAGCACGTATGCTCACGATCCGCTTTGACAATATCAATCTGGTGGATAGCAGTGTGAGCCAGCTGGGTAGCCAGGGCTTTGCAGCCTTTACGCTAAAGCAAAAGAGAGGCCTGGCACCGGGCAATGTGATAAATGAGCAGGCCAATATCTACTTTGACTTCAATACTCCTGTGGCTACCAACACGACGCTCAATACGATCTATGATCCGAATGGCATCAGGGAGATAGCCGCAAACAGCCTTAGCCTCTATCCTAACCCAACGCAAGGCAATGTAACGCTGGACCTCTCCGGTATCACAGAAGATAAAGTACAAGTCCGTGCCTATGACATGATGGGCCGTGTAGCGCTGGAGATGCCAGCTACAGACCTGCAGAGCAGGAAACAACTCCTAGTACCTACCTCCGGCCTTTCTGCCGGCGTCTATAGCATAGAGGTGACAGGTCAAGGCCGCTATGTAGCCAAGCTGGTCAAAACCGACAAGTAAATGACACAAGACTATGAAAACGCGAAGGCGGGGGTGAAAACTCCCGCCTTTTTTACTTTTCAGACAAATATGAAATGACTTTATTATGTCCGCCAAAAGATCATTTTTCCACGCTATTCTCATCCTGTATGTGCTTGTTTGCCAGTGGAATTTTAAAGTACTTTTCTTTGCTCAATATTTATCCACAAAACAGCTTGGTTTTAGGGGTTTTTGACAGTGCTGAAGCTTAGATTTTACGCCATTTTTGAGTATCTTCGACCGTTCCAAAAATCAAACTAAGAAATGAGTGAAGCTACAGCAGTAGAAAATGAATTAGTGCCGGAGAAAAAACAATATTCGGCAGATAGTATACAGGTACTGGAAGGCCTGGAGGCAGTGCGCAAGCGCCCCGCCATGTATATCGGCGATATAGGTGTGAAGGGCCTCCACCATCTGGTGTATGAGGTGGTAGACAACTCGATAGATGAGGCACTGGCGGGTTATTGCAAAAATATCTTTGTAACGATCCATCCTGACAACTCGATCAGCGTAAAAGATGATGGCCGGGGTATCCCTGTGGACTATCACGAGAAAGAAGGCAGATCTGCCCTCGAAGTGGTACTGACCGTACTGCACGCGGGTGGTAAATTTGACAAAGACTCCTACAAGGTATCGGGCGGTCTGCACGGCGTAGGTGTGAGCTGTGTGAATGCCCTCTCTGACCACCTGAAGGTAGAAGTACACCGCGATGGCAAAAAATACGAGCAGGAATACTCTATAGGCAAGCCGCTCTATCCTGTCAAGGAGGTGGGCACCTCTGACTACCGCGGTACCATTGTGACCTTTCATCCGGACGGCACGATCTTTCAGTCTACGATTTACAATTTTGAAACACTGGCATCGCGCCTCCGTGAACTGGCCTACCTGAATAAGGGCATCAGCATCACCCTGACCGACGAGCGCGACCAGAATGAAGATGGCACCTTCCGCTCAGAGCATTTCTACAGCGAGGGTGGCCTAGTGGAGTTCGTAAAATATCTCGACTCTACCCGCGAGCCGCTGATCCCTACGCCTATCCATGTAGAGGGCTCCCGTGAGAATATCATGGTGGAGGTAGCGCTGCAGTACAATACATCTTATGGCGAGAACATCTTCTCGTATGTCAATAACATCCACACAATAGAAGGTGGTACACACGTAGCGGGCTTCCGCAGCGCGCTGACCCGTACCTTCAAGAGCTATGGTGAGAAGAACAAGTTCTTTGAAAAGCTGAAGGTGGAGATCGTAGGTGATGACTTCCGCGAGGGTCTGACGGCCATCGTATCAGTGAAGGTGCCTGAGCCACAATTTGAAGGACAGACCAAGACCAAGCTGGGTAACAATGAGGTTTCCGGCGCGGTCAATCAGATATTCGCAGAGGTACTGCAAAACTATTTGGAGGAAAACCCTAAGCAGGCGAAGCTGATCTTTGATAAAGTAGTGCTGGCAGCTACTGCCCGCCATGCAGCCCGCAAGGCGCGTGAGATGGTGCAGCGCAAGGGTGCCTTCAGCGGTGGTGGCCTGCCGGGTAAACTGGCCGACTGCTCCTCTAAGGATCCGGGCGAGAGCGAACTCTTCCTGGTGGAAGGTGACTCAGCGGGTGGTACAGCCAAGCAGGGCCGCAACCGTGCCTTCCAGGCTATCCTGCCACTGCGTGGCAAGATCCTGAACGTGGAGAAGGCGCTGGAGCACAAGATCTACGAGAATGAGGAGATCAGGAATATGTTCACCGCACTCGGTGTCAAGATCGGTACCGTAGATGATACCAAGGCGCTGGACATCACTAATCTCCGCTATCACAAGATCGTGATCATGTGCGATGCCGACGTAGACGGTAGCCACATCACTACACTGATCCTGACGTTCTTCTTCCGCTATATGAAGGACCTGGTAGAGCGCGGCAATATCTACATAGCCCAGCCGCCACTATATCTGGTGAAGAAAGGCAAAGAGCAGACCTACTGCTGGAATGACAGCCAGCGCGAGCGCGCTACACTGGCCCTGGCCAAAGGTGGCAACACAGATAGCGTGGTAGTACAGCGCTACAAGGGTCTCGGTGAGATGAACTCTGAGCAGCTCTGGGAGACTACCATGAATCCTGAGACACGCACGCTGAAGAAGGTGACCATCGAGAGCGCCGCCGCTGCCGATCATATCTTCTCCATGCTGATGGGTGATGAGGTACCACCACGCCGCGAGTTCATAGAGGCCAATGCGAAGTACGCGAGGGTCGATGCGTAACAGACCTGAGACGATAGACAATACAGAGGCCGGTTTTACACCGGCCTTTTTTGGGGAGCAATGTTACGACCACCCTAAAATAACAAGACCGGCACTTCTAAAGCTACCGGCCTGTTAACCCTGAAAAACTGAAATCACTCTCAGCTTATACAGACAATGTAAATGCCCAATCAGGGTTTGTCAAGAGGTAAATGAAAATTTCTTTTGGCGTATTGATTATCAGCCTATTTATTTCGCTTTGCTCACCCAGGGGCTACCGGCTATGCGGTAGCGCCATGGCAGCAGGGCGTCATCACCGGCATAGTCCACACCTACACGGGGAGAGGCTATGATCTGATCATCCTGCACCCTTATACCGCGACGCTCCAGCCACACATGATCCTCAGTTAGGTCCAGGGCATTGTGATGTTTAGTCAGGCCCAGTGCCTGACTCACAGAACCGGGGCCAGCGCCTATGCGGTGCTCTAGCTTTGTCATTTTCCGTCGTCGCAGCATGGTCTCTACACCATCTAGAGGCTCTATAGCGCGGATCAGTACTGCATCTGCTGTATCGGCAGCATTGGTGATGATATTGAAAAGGTAATGGATACCATAGCACAGATAAACATAGGACAGGCCGCCATCATTGTAAAAAACCTCTGTGCGAGGTGTGCGTTTGCCGCCGTATGCGTGGCAGGCCCTTTCGCTCTGAGAGTAGGCCTCTGTCTCCACGATGATGCCACTCGTCAGTACGCCATCAAAGTTTGTACATAATACTTTGCCCAATAGCTCACGAGCGATCAGCGTGACATCATCACGACGATAAAAAGATAAAGGCAACTTAGAAGCCATACATCAATGGCCCGGCGAGAAGATATAGAAGGCGACCTGAAAGTAAACGATGGAAGGATACGGCGAGATCGACTTTTGCCCGCCACTGTAGGCCGGAAAGAGTGGGTTGAGATAAACCGCTACCGGTATAAAGAAACTCTTGCTGGCTGTCAGATTGTAGCCACCGCCTATCCATAGGTAAGGAATACCGCGGGTATTATACACCAGGTCATTGCCATTCAATGCGTAGGATGTGGGATAGCGCACCGCCAGCATCTCTACACGGAGACGGGTGAAAAAGCCTTTCCAGATCTTGTAATGTACAAAGGGACCACCGCCGTATACCTGTATCGAGGCGTGCGGTGAGTTGGTGCCGGGGCCATCTACATGTGGTACGTATTGCAGGTTATAGTTCAGGCTTCCACCGAGGTAGAGATTCTTCCAGGTCTTGTAGCCCAGAGAGGGCATGAGGCCAAACTGATAGTAGTTATTGGCAAAAAACAACTGGATATTGGGCTCTATGAGCAGTTTTTCGATTTCAAACTTCTTTTTCGGACTGAATGAATTGGTTTTCCCAAAGTCGGTGCTTACTGTGTCTTTGTAATACGACTGCTCGGGACGTTTGTATGGTACCGGTTTATCATCATCCTGGGCTACAGCAGAGAGAGATACTGCCAATAACAGGATAATACCAATGTGCTGCGCTATAAGGGGGATATGATTTTTAAACTTCATTTAGCCTAACGAATATACGTCAAATAGACGGTAAAGGGTGTTTTGCCTTTGTCATGAACCTGTTAAAAAAAGCTTGTTTCAGTCCCATAACGCCCTGCCGATCAAAATATTTTGCCAGGGTTCAGGATGCCCTTTGGATCAAATACGGCTTTGACACCACGCATCAGGTCCAGCTGCATAGGCGGGAACTTGACATCCATATACCTGCGCTGCACCCAGCCTATACCATGTTCCCCGCTGATCGTGCCACCCAGCTCTACCACTTTCTCAAATATCTCACGCACTCCTTGAGGTACTTCATTTTTCCATTGATCGTCCGTCAGCTCATCTTTGATGATACGCACGTGTACATTGCCATCTCCGGCGTGGCCATAGCAGACCGAGCGGAAATTGTATTTCCTGCCCACCTCCTTGATATGTGTGAGCAGCTCCGGCAGCCGATAGCGCGGTACTACTGTATCTTCCTCTATGGTCACAGCTGTCGTCTTGACTGCATTGGCCACATTGCGGCGCATGCGCCAGAGGTCGGCCTTTTGCGCATCTGAGTCAGCAAAGAGTATCTCCCCACAGTCAAAACGAGTCAAGACCTCATACAGTTGCTCGCTCTCCTTGTAGAGTACATCCATATCATTGCCATCCAGCTCTATGAGCAGGTTTGCTCGCACATCGTCGGCTATAGGTATGGTCACGTCTCCCAGCCAGCCGCAGACCCAGTCTATAGCCTCCCGCTCCATAAACTCCATACAAGATGGTATGATACCGGCCTGGAAAGTAGCAGCCACAGCGGCCGCTGCCTTCTCCATAGATGGAAACGGTGCGAGCATCACCAGAGTGTACTTAGGGTGCGGTACGAGCTTCAATACAATCTTGGTCACGATGCCCAGTGTACCCTCACTGCCCACAAAAAGCTGGGTGAAATTATAACCGGTAGAGTTCTTTAGGACATTCGCACCAGTCCATATCACGTCGCCATTAGCGAGGACCACTTCCAGATTAAGCACAAAGTCCTTGACCACACCATACTTGACTGCACGCGGGCCGCCGCTATTGCAGGCTACATTGCCACCTATGAAGCTGCTACCACGACTGGAAGGATCGGGTGGATAGTATAGACCCTTCTCTTTCACCGCGTTTTGCAGCTGCTCAGTGATGACTCCCGGCTCTGTAGTGACCTGGAGGTTCTGCTCATCTATATTGAGTATTTTATTGAGGCGCTCTATAGTGAGCATGACGCCGCCGTAGATGCAGAGGCTATTGGCCGAAAGGCCCGTACCGGCAGCACGGGGCGAGACGGGGATATTCTTTTCATTGCAGTAGCGCATGATGCGGCTGATCTCATCCGTACCGGCCGGCTTGAGCACCACCTCCGGGGGAAACCGAAGATCCTCAGTTTCATCTTTAGCATATTTAGCTAGTCCATCAGAGGATGTGATCACAAACTCCTCTCCTACCACAGAGCGAAAAAAGGCAAGATCCTGCTCGTCTATCTTTTTGAAATTCATATGGCAAACTTAGGAAAAAATGGGTGGCAAATTTTATAACCGAAGAGGCGCGAAGACGCAAAGCAAATGGCTATCCCACTATCTCCACCCAGCTTTTACGGATCAACTCTATGGCCCATTTGAGGATAATGACCGCGCCAAGGAGGCCGCAGATAGGATCTACGATCTGCCAGCCAAACCAGCGGGCAGCAAAGAGCGAGATAATGGCAAAAACACTGATCAGGATGTCACTGACCACATGCAGATAGGCGGCGCGCATATTGAGGTCATGGTGCTCCTCCTCACGGTGCAGGAAGTAAGCGCTCACGCCATTCACCACCAGGCCTATCACAGCTACTACGAGTGCACCGTCCGTCACATCTATATCCTCATGAAAAAACTTCTGGCAAGATTCATAAACCATGGCTACTGTCACCAGCAGTAAAACAATGGAACTGGCAAATGCGCTCAGCGACAGAACCCGTTTCTCCAGTTTATGATTATTCTCTTTGTGGTGCCGCTTCAGATAGGCGTAGGCTGCCCATGCCAGCGCCAGTACCAGCACATGAGAGAGCATGTGCCATCCCTCCATCATCAGCGCTACAGACTGCGATGCATAGCCGAAGTACAACTCCAGCAGCATCGTGGCAAAAGAGATCAGGACGACTATCTGTGTGCTGCGGTGATTGGTATGGAGGTGGTAGTGAGAATGCTCGTGGCTATGGTCGTGGTCGTGAGACATCAGGCGAAGCTAACACAATTTGAAAATGTGATGATCTGAAAATTTGCAGACTCCCGCGACTACGGCTTCTTTATCATCCAGAAGTCATCCATCGTATAGCCGCCCCCGAAATCAAAGTCTTTGGCATAAGCAATCGTAAAACCCTGCTTGAAGTAAAAGTTGACGGCTTTGATATTGCGCCGGTTGACTTGTAGAGCTATCTCCTCGTAGCCTGTGCAGTCGCTTAGTATCTTACGGAAAGCAGCTGCACCGATACCCTTACGATGCTGTGTGGTATCAATATAGAATTTGTGCAGAAAAAAATGGCGAGGACTTTTCTCACTGATCGCATAGTAGCCCACAGGAGTGACGCCATCGTATATCAAGGTATAATGCTGCGCTGCCTCCATCTGTGTCAGTATGGCTGCGGGCGAGTACATTTTGTCCAGCATATAGCGGATCTGATCGTCAGAGATGATATCGGGATAATGCTGCCACCAGATGCGGTGAGCCAGGTCATTGATCAGCTGGATGTCGCCTGTAGTAGCGGAGCGAAATGTAATACTCATGGTGGGAGATCAGATTGTAAAAATGTAAAACCCGTGCGACATATCCACAAGGGAGTTTTCGGAAAGAACAATTAGTGAAACTGCCCTATTTTAGCCGTCATGCTCAGGCAGCTATCCATACAGAACTATGCGATCATAGACGACCTCAAAGTTGAGTTTGACGGTGGGGTCAATATCATCACCGGCGAGACCGGTGCGGGCAAATCGATCCTGCTGGGCGCTCTATCACTACTGCTGGGCGAGCGTGCAGACAGCAAGGTACTGTATGACCAAGGACAGAAGTGTGTGATAGAGGCAGAATTTGACTCAGCCGGTGAGACCAGAGCACTTTTCAAAGAAAATGACCTGGACTATGATGCCGTGACGATCATACGCCGTGAAATAGCGCAAAGCGGCAAATCCAGAGCATTCATCAATGATACGCCAGTCAACCTCACGGTGCTGAAAGCCCTCGGCGAAAAGCTGGTGAATATGCACAGTCAACATGAGACGCTGGACCTGGTGGAGGCGGGATTTCAGTTGGAGGTACTGGACGCATTGGCCAAAAACCAAAATCTGTTGGCTGACTACAAGAAAGCCTTCGCAGCCTATAAAAAAGATCAGTCGAGACTGGATGCCATGGTATCCGAATACAATAAAGCCAAAGCAGAGTCTGACTATGTGCAGTTTCAGCTGAACGAGCTGACAGAAGCCAAACTGGAGGCCGGAGAGCAGACTACACTCGAGGCCGAGCAAAAGGCGCTGGAGAATGTAGAGAGCATCAAAGTAGCTATCCAGTCTGCCATGCAGATCCTGGAGCAAAGTGAAGCATCGGCTATCGACCTGCTCCATGAGGTGCAGAGCCAGCTACGCGCTGTGATCAAAGTGCATAGTGGTATAGGAGACCTGAATAAGCGTATAGAAGCTGCGATAGTAGAGCTGAAGGATATCTCCGGTGAGTTTGAGGATATACAGGATAAAGCAGCGCTGGACCCGGAGCGGCTGGAGCAGGTACAGCAGCGACTCAGTGTACTCTACCGCCTGCAGAAAAAATACAGTGTGACTGATACCGAGCAGCTGATAGATATTCAGGCCGACCTCCAGCAAAAAGTATCCTCATTTGGCAGTAGCACTGAGGCCATTGAGCTTTTGCAAAAACAACTACACCAAACCGAAAAGGATCTGCGCACTGCGGCAGAAAAGCTGCATCAAAACAGGCAAAAGGCAATAGCCTCTTTCCAGAAAAATGTGGAAGCCAATCTGCATAAAGTGGGTATGCCTAATGCGGCCTTTCACGTGGACCTGACGAAATCTAAAAACGAAGTATTAACCGAGAATGGCATATCCGAGGTAAAGTTCCTTTTCTCTGCCAATAAGGGATTCGCACCGCAGGAAATAAAAGAGGTAGCCTCGGGTGGTGAGCTGTCCCGCCTGATGCTCTCTATCAAGTCTCAGGTAGCAGCGGCAGACCATCTGCCCACTATGATATTTGATGAGATAGATACGGGTATCTCAGGAGAGGTAGCGCTACGCGTGGGAGAGATCATGCGCACCATGAGCAGAGGCCATCAGCTGATCTGTATCACGCACCTGCCGCAGATGGCACGCATAGCAGACAGGCACCTATACATCTACAAAGAAGTGTCAAAGGGTAAAACGCACACACGTATCAGGGTACTCAGTCACGAGGAGCGCATACAAGAGCTGGCCAAAATGATAGGCGGCGAAAAAGTAAGCGAAGCGGCCCTGGCCAGCGCGCAGGAGCTGATCAATACGCTCTGATCCCTTAGCGCAACAGTGTGATATTGCCACTCTGGGTACGCGACGTACCATTATCAAATGCATAATCTGCAAACCATGTGTAGGTGCCGATAGGCTGGGGTACATTCTTGTAGGTGCCATCCCAGCCTTGTGTAGCATCGCTGGTCTCAAATATTTTCTCACCCCAGCGATTGTACACTGCCATATAGAATCGCTTCAGGTCAGGTGTGTAGATCGCGTGGAAGAGGTCATTCCTGCCGTCATTATTAGGAGAGAAGCCGGTAGGTAGTAGTACCTCTGAGGCACAGTGGTCATTTACCTTGATGCTGACCGTAGCTGTGCAGCCTTCTGTATTGGTCACAGTGACAGAATAGGTGCCGGTCTGCGTCACGCGATAGGTAGATGCTACCGAATAATCGGACCATCTGTAGCTGGCAAAATCGCCCGGGCTCAGTACGATCACCGCGTCGCCGCAGATAGGCGTGTCCGTAGCACCCAAAGATGGCTGTGGCACGATATCTATATTGCCTACTGTGGCTGTGACCACAGTGCTGCATGCGATACTATCAGTGACCGTGGCAGTATAGCTGCCCGCGCGCAAAGCAGTGATAGAGACAGTCGTAGCCGCAGTGGACCAGCTATACAGGTATGGCGGTGTGCCCGTAGATACTGATACAGCAGCAGCACCTATACTTTGTGAGCAGGTATCATCACGGATGATAGCAGATGCCGTCACCGCCGGATATTGTCTCAGAGATACGGAGCGTGCAGATGAGCATCCTGCCGCATCCGTCACGGTGACCCGGTAGGTGCCACCATTCACAGCCGCCAGCGTTTGTGTATTGGCGCCTGTGGACCAGGTGTAGTTATACGGTGTGCTACCTCCTGATGGCGTGAGGGTGATCGAGCCATTTGCGGTGCCGCAGGTAGCATCGGTAGCAGTAGTATCTATGATTACGGTATCTGCAGAGGCCAGTATATTGACTGACCCCGCAGCGGTGCAGCCATGTGCATCAGTGATCTGGACTGTATAGGCACCAGCAGATAGATTCCTGATGGTATCTGTGGTAGCACTATTGCTCCATGCAAAGCTATAGCCCGGAGACCCACCTGCAGGAGTGGCCCATGCTTTTCCGTCTGTATATCCTTTGCATGATATATTATCTGCATCAGCGGTAACGGAGACTACCGTAGCCGGCTCGTTTACCGTGACGCTGGCTGCAGCTGTGCAGCCCAGCATATCTGTAGCAGTGACGGTATAGCTGCCAGCCAGAAGGGTGCTGATCGTATCGGTAGTCTGCGTATTGCTCCACAGGTACTGGTATCCTGCAGTACCACCCGAGGCAGTGGCCCATGCCTCCCCGGTGGCATCGCCATGGCATGGCACATCTGATTCCGATGCCGTGAGGCTCAGGGCAGATGGCGGCTGGGTGAGATTGACGGCGGCGGTCACAGTACATGCTGCGGCATCTGTCACTGTCACGCTATATGGCCCGGCAGCCAGCCCCGCTATGGTATCTGTAGTCTGGCTATTGCTCCAGGAGTAGGTATAGCCTGGGGTGCCACCAGAGGTGATAGCCCACACCTGCCCGGTGCTCTGGCCGTAGCATGATACATTGACCGAATCAATGATGGCAGACAATGGCGCTGATGGCTGGATGACCTGCACGGAGGCACTATCCCGGCAGCCGTAGCTATCAGTGACTGTGATATTGTAAACTCCCGCAGCAAGATTGCTAACTGTATCAGTGCCCTGCCCGCCACTCCATGCATAGGTGTAGGGAGGAGTACCGCCTGCAGATGCTACCCATGTGCTACCTGTAGCATCTCCGTAGCAGGCTACATTCGTAGAGTCCGGTACAGGGGCTACAGCAGTGGGCTGAGTGACCACAAAGCTCGATGTAGTGACTGCATTATTAGACCCGGTCATAGTGATGGTATACGTGCCGGCCGCGAGATGATTAAGAAATAACTGAGGAGTCGTATCTATTACGACGGTAGGCGGGTGCGCGCGATATTTCCTGATGCGTACATTGTCAAACCAGCCTTGGGAGTTGTCACAGTCTCCACCATATGTCTGTAGTTTGATAGTAGTCTGCCCCATAGACACTCTGAATGGCTGTGATGTTTCGTTTTGCCAGGCAGCAGTATTAGTAGAGCAAGAGCCTCCTTGAGAGGATGTACGGCCATTGCCCAGGCTTACATTATCTGCAAAGGTGCTATTGGCTGAACTAGTGCCGCCACTGCAGAAACCATACAGCGTAGTAGCAGATTGATCATTGTAATCTATGACTAGAGAGTCGTTGACGATAGGGTTTATAGTATGGCTGATGGTCGAGCCCGCGCCGCTATAAGGAGATGTAAAGCATGTAGAGTTGGCCGAGAGGTATGCGCTATAACCGGGGGAGTAGTAGACAGTATTGCTGGCTGAGGCTGTGCAAGATGATCCGGCCATAGGCGTAACACAGGCCTGCGTCCAGCTAGAAAAACTACCCGCGTCAAAATTGTCAAAGAACTCAAAAGTGGTATTCGGGTTGCCGGCTGAGGTAGTAGCTGAGCCGCAAAAGGATAAATAGATAATAGACGCTCCTGAAGGTATGGTAGGGACCCTGACCCAAAAAGTGGCATTGGTAGCCGTCGGAAAATCTTGCAACCAGAACGGTATCGGATTGCTGAGGCTGTCTGTGAAAACAACATTGCTGAAATTGGCGGTCATGCCGGACGCGTGTGCGACATCTACCCGTATCTGAAAATTGCTGAGTGGGGCGCCGGGATTATTGATACGTACAGTATAGGTACAGCCTCCTACCGATACACCACTGTCCCCCGTATTCCAGACATAGCGTATGGGTGGTGTGCCACCCGTAATATGATACGAGATAGATCCTGTACTATCCCCATAGCAGTGCACATTTGTCACTGTACCTACAGCTATAGCCTGAGAAAAAACAGATGCTGAGGCCAGCAGAAAAGAAGCAAACAAAAGAAGGGTTAGTAAATTTTTCACATTCATTTTGCTTATTATATAACAATGCTATGGCTAACTTAGGGATAATCGCTGCATAATGACAACTTAAAGTTATAAGGAGAGACGGACTATATACTAATGAAAGTTGCGAGCTAAACCTAAGTCATTGATATACAACTACACATTCTGTGCAGCGATCGGCGCACCCACTCGCGCTGCCAAGGTATCGATGTTAATCTCGTATTCCGAACTTTTGAGGCAACTCGATTTCATCCTTCATTGTTTCTCTTCAGATACTCATTATTATTCTTATAATTACCAGATCAAATACTATCATGAAACGATTCTATTCCGCCATCTTTCTCCTTGTTTCTTTTTCAGCATTCGCGCAGCGTCCTGAGGCTTCATTTGGAGTGAATGGGCGTGTAGTGGTGCCATCAGTAGATTCTCTTTTTGATCTGGTCACACAGCCCGATGGTAAAATATTAGGCCTGGGATATACACAGGTATATTCTCGGTGGGGTATATTCCGACTTAATACGGATGGGACAATGGATCAATCTTTTGGAAATGGAGGTACTGTGTCAGGAAGCATTTCCAACGAGTGGGGACATACTCTAGCTATCCAGCCAGATGGTAAAATTATTTTAGCCGGAGATAGCGGCTTGCCATCAAAGGTTGCCGTCCTGCGGAGGTTTATGCCCGATGGCAGTACCGATGTAAGCTTCGGTAATGCAGGTAAAGTATCCAAGAGGATAGATTCCTTATGGGTGAATTACAATTCAGTATTAATACAGCCTGATGGAAAAATTATGGCGGGCGGAGTCAGGGTAGGTCAAGACCAGCTCTATTCCATTCCACACCTTATGATAGATCGTTATAATACGGATGGTACCCTAGATAGTACCTTTCATATCCCTACTGTACGCGCTCTATCTAATTATACCGGGCCCAATATCCGCCTGCAGCCAGATGGCAAAATACTTACCTCCGATATATACAGGTTTAATACAAATGGTACATTAGATAGCCTATTTGGTATAAACGGATATTTGAACCTGAGAACTTACGTTATCTCAGATCTAAGGGTTCAATCCAATGGAGGCATACTAGTCCAAAGTAGAGATGCTACCCGCGCTTACCGCATTACCAGCAGTGGCCGGGTTGATAGTGCATTTGGACTAAATGGTCTTTCAGCCGATACTTGCCCTTCAGGTGTTACTTATGGTGGGAGCCTGGTGATACTACCTGACGGAAGCTTTCTGACATCTGGCACCAACTCCCACCCCATCATTGCCCGACATGATAGTACTGGCCATATCATGCCTGGTTTCGGATATCAGGGGTATCAGGTTTTTAACGATAGCTTTCCTGATCTTCAAGGCTTTATAATGGCTACCACTACATCCGGGCAGCTCACAGCTGGTGGGGCTCGGTATAACGGCGGGCCAGTGGTAGTATACCTCTACCGGGATCTGGACCTCCCTTCGGGTATAGCAGATGTGGCTGACGAGCAATCACAGATTTACCCCAACCCTGCGGTCGGGCAGATATCTATACGCAGTAAGCAGCATACCTCTCATATCCGTATAACGGATATTACCGGCAAACCTTGGATAGACTCGGATGTAGAAAACACAACCACACATCAAATAGATGTAACCGGTCTTTGTGAAGGTACGTATGTGGTAACTATAAAATCCGTAGGACAAACTCAGCACTGTAAACTAACCATAGTACGCTGATAACTACGCATTCTGCGCAGCGATCCACGCTCCTGTCCATGCCGCTTGAAAATTAAAACCTCCGGTAATGGCATCTATATTCAGCACCTCTCCTGCAAAGTATAGTTCCGGGTGCAGTTTGCTCTTAAAAGTTTTGAGGTCTATCTGGTCCAGCTCTACACCGCCACAGGTCACAAACTCATCTTTGAAGGTGCTCTTGCCTGTCACGTGAAAGGTAGACCGCGTCAACTCTTCGGCCAGGGCCTCGATCTCCTTATTGGTAGCGTCTGCCCAGTTTTTGTCTGCACCGACCACATGGCGGCAGAGCCGCTCCCAAAGACGAGAAGGTATTTTGAATTGAGGCTTACTGAATATGGTGCGCTTTGGGAAATCCTGACGGTAGTCCTTGAGCCGCTGCACACAATCAGGTAGTGCAAGAGTACCTGTCCAGTTGACCTTAATGTCGAAATTATATTTCCGCTCTTTGAGCCGACGTGCACCCCAGGCAGATAGCTTCAGGATGGCAGGCCCACTCATGCCCCAATGAGTAATAAGTAGGGGGCCTGACTCTTCCAGTTTAGCCTCATTGATTATGACAGTAGCTTTCTCTACCGATAGGCCCTGCAGATCTTTTATGCGCTCATCTTTGATATTAAAAGTGAAAAGAGAAGGTACAGGATCAGCAACACGATAACCCATCCGGCGGAGTATATCCCACATGCGCAGTGCAGAGCCGGATGCTATAAAAACTATGTCTGCTGTATACTGATCTCCATGGCCTGAGGTGATATGCCACTGACCATCCCTATGCTCCAGGGTATCTACCTCTTGGTGTGTTTGGATACGTATGCGATACTTCTCAGCAAGACCTAGCAGACACTGCGCTATAGTCTCGGAGTCATCTGTGGTGGGAAACATTCTACCGTCATCTTCCGTCTTCAGCTCTACGCCATGTGCCTCATACCAGCTGATCGTATCACCGGTCATAAATCGGTGAAAAGCGCCGAGTAGCTCCTTCTCCCCTCTCGGATAAAATTTTGTGAGCGCCTTTGGCTCAAAACATGCATGGGTCACATTGCAGCGGCCGCCACCGGAGATGCGGACCTTCTCCAGTAGCTTTCCGGATTTCTCCAGGATAGTGATGCGATAGTCGGGATGGCGCTCTGCACAGTTGACCGCAAAGAAAAAACCCGCGGCGCCACCTCCTACTACGATCACCTTTTTGCTCATGGTGCAAAGGAATATAAAAATCACTGAGAGATGGTTTTCTTTGCAGAAGACAACACTCATACGCATGAACAGGATGGAGCGCCTCATAGCGATCATGACCGTGCTACAATCTAAAAAGCACGTGACCGCAGAGCATATTGCCGCGCGGTTTGACATCAGTGTGCGTACCGTCTATCGTGACATCAAGGCGCTAGGGGAATCAGGCATCCCGGTAGGATTTGAAGCGCCTAAAGGCTACTTTATCACGCAGGGCTATTTCCTGCCGCCTGTATCCTTTACATCAGAAGAAGCTAATGCACTGGTGCTGCTAGAGAGTGTGGCTGTAGGTTTCACGGATAAGTCTATCAGAAAACATTATTCATCAGCACTCAATAAGGTAAAGGCTGGCCTGCGATCCACGCAAAAAGAAAATGCTGAAGTAGTGTCTGAGACTGTGCGTATGCAGCTGCCCGAGCGCCTGCTGCCAGACTATGAGTATATGTCGGCCATACAGCAGCATATCACGGATAAAAAAGTACTGGAGATAGACTATAAAAACAATAAAGAGGAAGCCAGCTCGCGGCGCGTAGAACCCATCGGCCTGATCTTCTATGCCTTTAGCTGGCACATGATAGGCTGGTGCCACCTGAGAAAAGAGTACCGCGATTTTAAAATTTCCCGCATCAGTCACTTGCGCTCACCAGATCTGCCATTTACTATCACTGCGCATATCCCTCTGAGCGAGTACATGCCACAAATTCCTGTAGCCTTCTAATTTTTTTCTACTCTGAAATACGGACTGCCATAGGGCTGTCAGTGGCAGACATTCTCTTTGTGCCATTATTCACACCAAAAAACAAACAGAATGGAGATCATACCTTTGCTACTGAAAGAGCTGGAAAACGAAGCAAATACTACACGCAAAATACTGGCGCTCGTGCCCGATGATAAGCACGACTGGAAACCGCACAGCAAGAGTATGGAGATGGGCAGGCTGGCTACACATATAGCAGAACTGCCAGGCTGGGTGAGCATGGCGATACATTCAGACGAACTCGATTTTAACGCGAGTGAGTACAAGCCTACGATCCTCAAAAGCTCCCAGGGACTACTCGAGTGCCTAGAAAAAAATCTGGAGTCAGCACGCGGTGCTTTGAATGGCACGAATGAAGAACAATTGAAAAAAGACTGGACGATGCGTAGCGGTGAGAGGATCTTCTCCACTGACCCGAAAGTAGATGTGATCCGGATGGCCTACTGCCAGACCGTGCATCACCGTGCACAACTCGGCGTCTATCTGCGTCTTTTAGATATACCAATACCTGGCAGCTACGGTCCCAGTGCAGATGATCCTTCCTTCTAACGATACACGAAAGCCTGGTTCGCTACGGGCTTTTAAATTTATAAATACAGGCTAAACGAAAGTAAGATCGCTATTGGCTTTGATAGCTGCCTCTATCAGCTCAAAGGAGGTAAGTATCTCCGCCTTATCCTTGCGCACCCATACCGTATGCTCGAAGTGTGCGGATGGCTTGTGGTCTTGCGTGGCTACTGTCCATTTATCGCTCTTGGTATAGACATCCTTGCGGCCCATATTGACCATAGGCTCGATGGCTATCACACAGTTCTCCGGCAGTACAGGGCCATCGTTAGGTTTGCCATAGTTAGGCACTTGCGGATCCTCGTGTAGTGACTGGCCGAGGCCGTGGCCTACTAGTTCGCGCACACAGCGATAGCCGTGCTTGCGCTCGCAGTAGTCCTGAATAGTAGAAGATATCATGCCTACGCGATTTCCGGCTACGGCTTTTTCTATACCCAGGTAGAGTGATTCTTTTGTCACTCTGAGGAGTTGGAGCGTCGGCTCCTTCACATTGCCTATGGCAAAAGTGTAGGCGCTATCAGCGTGATAACCATTCATAAAAACGCCTGCATCGATGGAGGCGATATCTCCATCGCGATAAGCACGCGCGTTAGGTATACCATGCACTACGTCTTCGTTGACCGATATGAGTAGTGAGGATGGACAGCCATACAGTCCCTTGAAAGACGGTACGCCACCATGATCACGAATGAAAGTCTCTGCGAGTTTATCCAGATGCAGTCCATTAGCACCCGCCTTGAGTTCTTTGGCGACCTCTGCTAGTGTGGCGGCGAGTACCTGGGCGCTTTTGCGCATCAGCTCGATCTGCTCCGGTGTTTTGATCTTGATAGCCATGTATCGATTGAGAGGACGAATGTATGAAAAAGAGCCGGATCACTCAATACTCAAAAAATACATATACAATGTAGCTCCTATCCTTGCTATCCTATCCAAAATAAAACCCCGGTCGCGGGACCGGGGCTTACAATATTTTGAGTTATTGCTGTCTCTATATGCTCACTTGAGCCAAACCCTGACGGCCCTTGATACGGCCAGATGAGGTCAGACCATCATAGTGACGGTTCAGGAGGTGTGTCTCTACAGTCTGGAGCGTATCGAGAATCACACCGACCATGATGATCAGCGATGAACCACCGAAGAACAGAGCAAACTGCTGGTCTACGTTAAACTGCATCACGATAGAAGGCATGATAGCTACTATACCGAGGAAGATAGCTCCAGGGAGGGTGATACGAGAGATCACAGCGTCTATAAACTCTGCGGTCTTTGTACCCGGCTTTACACCCGGTATGAAGCCACCATTTTTCTTCATCTCATCACCTATCTGAGTAGGGTTTACGATGAGAGCCGTGTAGAAGTATGTGAATGCTACGATCAATATAAAGTCAAACAGATTGTACCAGAAGCCACGGATATCATTCAGCGCGCGGATGAAGCCTACATTCTCCATACCTGATACCTGGCCCAGTGTAGCCGGGATGAACATGATAGCCTGAGCAAAGATGATAGGCATCACACCAGAAGCATTCAGCTTGAGCGGCAGGTACTGACGTGTACCACCGGCCTGCATCATACGTCCTCCTTGAATTACATTCCTTTTAGCATATTGTATAGGTATACGGCGTGTACCCTGCACCAGGAGAATCACACACATCACCACAAATATCAGAAAGGCTATTTCTATCACCGGAGCGATCAGATTGCCCAGTGTAGCACGTGTAGTAAACTCCTGAATAATAGCACCCGGGAAACGAGCGAGGATACCTACCATGATGAGGATCGATACGCCATTGCCGAGACCCTTGTCAGTGATACGCTCACCCATCCACATCACGAAGAGTGTGCCTGCAGTAAGGATCACTACAGTAGATATGGTGAAAAGAACCTTAGGGATCACAGGACCGCTACCTGTCTTATCCAGATACTGCACATAGGCAAATGCCTGGAATACAGTCACGATCACTGTGAGGATACGTGTCCATTGGTTCAGCTGCCTGCGGCCGCTTTCACCCTCCTTTGACATTTTCTGAAACTGTGGCACCACCATGGTGAGGAGCTGCACAGCGATAGAAGCAGAGATATACGGCATGATACCCAGTGCAAAGATAGAAGCACGCGAGAAAGCACCGCCCGCAAAGAGATTCACGAGGCCGAGCATACCCGTTTTACCGGCATTCCCGAGCTTGGTCAGCGAGTTAGGGTCGAGGCCGGGCAGTGCGATAAATGTACCGATCCTGTAGATAAGCACCAGACCCAGAGTAAGCAGGATACGCTCTCTGAGCTCCTGTATACCCCAGATATTCTGGACAGTGGTGATAAATTTTTTCATTTAAAATTCTTGTTCTTTATATCAAGAAAGGATTTCCCTGGAGAGAAATCCTTCCTGCAATAATACAATAATATCTTAGGCTAAAAACTACTTTACGATATTCACTGTACCACCGAGGCTCTCGATCTTAGACTTTGCAGTCTCACTGATCGCGTGTACAGAGACATTTACTTTGGTCTTCAGCTCACCGGTACCGAGTACTTTTACGAGATGAGACTTGCCTATCACACGGTTTTCACGGAGGTTTTCTACAGTGATCTCAGACAGCTTCAGTGAGTCTACCAGTTCCTGGATCTTGCCGAGGTTCAGTGGTTCAAACTCTACACGGTTAAAGTTCTTGAAACCGGTCTTAGGGATACGCCTCTGGAGTGGCATCTGACCACCTTCAAAGCCCTTCTTAGACTTGTAGCCAGACCTTGAGCCTGCGCCCTTGTGACCACGTCCGGCTGTACCGCCCTGACCACTGGCCTGGCCCCTTCCGAGCCTCTTAGAACCCTTGTGAGTAGCTCCTGCTGCTGGTTTGAGATTATGTAGTTCCATTGCTATACTTTCTTTTGCTTTTGCTTAATTGGGTTTGATTACGCGTTTTCTACTTTGAGCAGGTGGCCTACCTTGCGGATCATGCCAGCTACAGCCGCGTTATTTTCGATGGTGTTTGTATCACCGATCTTATTGAGACCGAGGGCCTTCATAGTCCTCTTGACACGCTCGTCCTTCTCGATAGTGCTCTTGACCTTGGTCACTTTTACCTTTGCCATGACGGATTAGTTTATTGAGTTCTTGATTATCCTTTGAATACGGTGTCCATAGATACAGTCCTGTTGCGGGATACAGTATATGGATCGCGCAGCTGTGTCAGGGCATTGATCGTAGCCTTGATCACGTTTGCAGGGTTTGCACCGCCGAGAGACTTGGCGAGTACGTCCTTCACACCTGCGCTCTCCAGTACGGCACGCATTGCACCACCGGCTATGACACCGGTACCGTGAGAGGCTGGCTGGATCATCACACGAGCCGCACCAAACTTGCCATGCTGTATGTGAGGGACAGTACCCTTGTATACAGGCACGTTCACGAGGTTTTTCTTAGCGTCGTCTATCGCCTTCTGGATAGCTTCCTGTACTTCCTTAGCCTTGCCCTGACCTTCACCTACTATGCCGTTACCGTTTCCGAGTACGACTGTAGCTGAGAAGCTGAATGTACGGCCACCCTTAGTCACTTTGGTAACACGGCGGACATTTACCACTTTCTCTTTGAGTTCGAGTTCGCTGGCTTTGAATTTCTGAACGTTTGCCTTTTGCATGTTCTTTATTGTCTATTGCTTGTGATCAATTAAAATTTGAGTCCTGCCTCACGTGCACCCTCAGCGAGGGCCTTGATACGGCCATGGTAGAGGTAGCCACCGCGGTCAAATACTACCTCAGCGATGCCTTTGTCAGCAGCTAGCTTTGCGATAGCTGCGCCTACAGCCTTGGACTGCTCAGACTTATTGCCTGTGCGACTGAAACTCTTATCCCTGGTAGAAGCTGCAGCCACCGTCACGCCGGCTGTATCATCTACGAGCTGCGCATAGATCTCCGCATTGCTACGGTATACGCACAGACGAGGCCTTTGTGCTGTGCCGCTTATCTTGCCCCTGATCCTCTTGCGGATCTTTGCCCTTCTGGATTCTTTAGTCACCATGATTTATCTTGGATTTAAATAGCTTTCTTACTTAATGATTACTTCTTAGCCGCAGACTTACCAGCCTTCCTGCGCAGCTGCTCGCCTTCAAACTTGATACCCTTGCCCTTGTATGGCTCCGGCTTACGCTGCATACGGATCTTGGCACATACGAGACCCAGGAGATCCTTGTCAGATGATGTCAGTGTCACCTTTGGGTTCTGACCTTTCAGCTGCTCTGTAGTAGCCTTGATCTCTGCAGGCAGGAGGAATACTACCGGGTGAGAGTAGCCGAGTGCGAGCTCGAGTACCTGACCGGTCACTGTGGCGCGGTATCCCACACCTACCAGCTCCAGTACTGCCGTATTGCCTTCAGATACACCCTTCACCATGTTATTGATGAGTGCGCGGTAGGTACCGTGGAGGGAGCGGTGACGCTTCTGGTCAGTCGGCCTCTCTACAGTCAGGGTATCACCCTCTACCTTTACTTTGATGTCGGGGTCTACAGCCTGGTGCAGTTCGCCCTTGGGGCCTTTCACGGTCACTACATTACCAGATGATACCGATACGGTCACCTTGGCCGGGATAGTGATGGGAGCTCTTCCTATACGTGACATGATCTTTTCTTTTTCTTTTTATTTACTGCGCTCACGCGCCAAATCAAAATTCTAATTAATATACGCTGCAGAGTACTTCGCCGCCGAGGTTCTGAGCCTTAGCCTCCTTGTCTGTCATGATACCCTTGCTGGTAGACACGATAGCGATACCGAGGCCGCTGAGGATCCTTGGCAGCTCCTTGCTACCACGGTACTGACGCAGGCCCGGAGTAGAGATACGGCTCAGGTTCTTGATCACAGGGGTTTTGGTAGCTGCATCATACTTGAGCGCTATCTTGATCACACCTTGCTTGTTTTCTGTCTCCTCAAATTTGTACTTCAGGATATATCCCTTGTTGTACAGTATCTCAGTGATCTTCTTCTTCGTGTTTGACGCAGGGATCTCTACCATCCTGTGGTTGGCAGACTGAGCGTTTCTGATGCGTGTCAGAAAATCTGATATTGGATCGATTACCATCTTGGTTTATCTTTTGATATTATTCTTTAATGTTATTACCAGCTTGCCTTGGTCACTCCAGGGATCTTGCCTTCGCTGGCCAGATCGCGAAACTTGATACGAGAGATACCAAACATCCTCACATATCCGCGCGGACGGCCTGTGAGCTGGCAGCGGTTGCGGAGGCGTACCTTAGACGAGTTGCGGGGCAGCTTATCCAGAGCGGTCCACTCACCTGCGTCCTTCAGTGCCTGACGCTTCTCAGCATACTGCGCTACAAGCTTCTCACGCTTCCTTTGTCTTGCTTCTACTGACTTCTTTGCCATAGTATTATTGTTGTGCTTGTTTTTTAGTGAAAGGCATGCCGAGTGCTTCGAGGAGTGCATAAGCCTCTTCGTCAGTCTTGGCAGACGTTACGAAAGTGATATCCATACCGTTCAGCTTGGTCACCTTGTCGATATCGATCTCAGGGAAGATGATCTGCTCCTTGATACCCATGTTAAAGTTGCCACGGCCGTCGAAACCCTTGCCATTCACACCCTTGAAGTCACGTACACGTGGGAGGGAGATAGACACGAGGCGGTCTAGAAACTCATACATCTTGTCCTGACGGAGGGTGACGCGAGCTGCGATCGGGAAGTTCTTGCGGAGTTTAAAGTTGGAGATATCCTTCTTAGACTTAGCGGCTACAGCCTTCTGACCTGCTATGGTCGTCATTTCCTGTACGGCGATGTCTACGAGTTTCTTATCAGATGTCGCACCGTTTACGCCTTGATTCAGGCATATTTTCTCGAGGCGAGGGATCTGCATATCAGAAGAGTAGTTAAACTTCTTCTTGAGGGCGGGAGCTACCTGCTCCGCATAGCGCTGCTTCAAGCGCGGCGTATACTTAGTCTGACTCATTTTCTATGTTTATGTGGACGATTCCAACCGTCCCGTCTGAAAAATGGACTGCAAAGATACCCTTTATCCACATTTATCCAAATGTTTTTTGAAATAAAGTACAAATAGGAGAATATGGCCGTGTAATGAGAGGAGGAGATAGAGAAACACGGCGATCAGGAACCCTATATAATTAGTGGAGGAAGCTGCCTCTGATGATCTTTCTCACAACAAAGGTGTCTTCTATAATTGCGAAAGCCGCAATCCAGTCATTAAAACTGACACAACTCAAACCCAAAGCAGCAAGCTCACTATCGTGGCAAAGAGCATAAGAGACATTAGGTTTAGCGTAAGAATAGAGATGCTGAATGAAACGGTCTACCCATCTGCCTCCGGCACCATCAGTGTTGATGCAATCGATAAAGTAAGCAATTTCGAACAACGTTTCCTCAGCTTCAGGTTTTATCTCCACCTTCATGAAGCCTTCTTATGCCTTTTCTCAGCAAGCCGCTTTTTGATATCCTCTGCTACCTGGCTTGCCTCCTTGCCTTTTCCTTCAGGTCTGCTGAATAACTCTTCCAACTCCTCCTTGGTAGCCTTGCGGCCTATACCAAAAGCGAGATCATGAGGGGTGAGCTTGCGGAACTTTTCCATAGGATAAAGATACGTATTTCTATCTGAAGATGTTTACAGGGATGCTCCTGTCAGGATCGCGGCCGCATGTGTATATCTCCATTTTGCCATCCGAGGCAATATGTATTCCAGCTCCAAAGCGGAAACCAGCGCCTTTACACTTAAAATACCTAGTCCTGATATGCTGCAAAGTTGCCTTGCCCTGACCAAACTGCACAAGAAACAAGTCTGCCCGGTCCTTGCCGGTATCGAGTCCCATACCTATTAGATAAAGTTTTCCGGCTTTGTCCATAATCAGATTGATGGACTGGTAGGCGCACCAGTGGATCGAGTCCGTCGCAGTAGCTGTACCGAGCGGCAGCAGGGTGTCCTGCATAGTGGCATAGAGGTCTATATTGCGGGAATCCCAATCTGCTATGGCTGCGAGCCAGTTGCCCTGTGCCTGTACATAGCCAGCCGCACCGGCAGTAGAGCGCTTGAATGTGCCGCTACGGCTGGCTACTATCGCCTTCGCCTTCTCATGACCGGCATCATCAAATGTGATACTGTAAACATCAGAGCGCATTTTCCCTTGATTGTCCTCTGCGCCTACCAGCAGTGTGCGGCCAGCTATCTGACAGCCTCCGGCATGGCGAAAAGGTGCATCAGCTATTTTCTGAATGCTCCTGACCTGATGGTGATCTGCTACCAGGTAGTAAGCATACTGGCCCGAGCTGCCTGTCATAATGATAAGGCTATCACTCAGCGGCTGGATGCCCTGTAGATGCCCACTAGCGGGTACTTTGATTTGATTGGACAGTCGCCATATTGTAGGCGTAGTGCTGATCTTGTCAAAGGCCGCAGGTACATCGGCTATCTGCGCAATAGCTGAATTGCCACAGAACAGTGTTGCGCAAATACAAAATACTATGCTTAGACCAATATATTGCAAGTATTTACCCAACATAACAACACTGACAAGGACTTTCATGACAAACTTCACAGCGTTGGCTTTTTACATAAAAGCCGTTGACCGGCAAATCCTTTGTCATCTCTTTGATTTCAAAATAATTTTTCATCTCTTCTTCAGAATTTGAATCTGTTTTCGAAGATTGAAAAAGTATATAGGCGCAAAATAGCTTGGCTTTAGATCCCCAATAAGATTGCTTTATATCTGCCTGAATATTGATTCTTAAATTACTTTCTATGATTTCCTCAAGATTTTTCTTATCTGTTGAAGATAATTTGAACTCCTTTCTAGAAGAAATCATCTCGTTGAGAACACCCCAAAAATATTCGAAATTAGAATCCTCTAAATAATCGGAGAATAGGCGATATTCGAACGAAACACGTTTACTCAAAGCAACTTTTTCCCACCAGTAATCTTCTCGAAGTTTTTTGAACTTTTCTCTGGCTGCATTGACTTGAGAATTACTCTCTTTCCAACCTATATGGCTACTATCTTTCTCAAAATCGTATTGATTTTGAAATTTCTCCTCCCATATCAAATCCAACTTCTGAAATAACTCAAAAGTTTCTTCATGGCTTAAATCCTGAACTAACTCCTTTAAGTTGATTTTCATCTGTTATTTTTATGGCACAAACTCCATCTCGCGGATAGCCGCAGCATAGTCGAAGCGCTCCAGCAGGCCGGTGTCATATTTGCCCGCGCGAAACTCCGGATTATTCATCAGTGCGATGTGGAACGGAATAGTCGTCTTGACGCCTTCTATGATGAACTCTTTCATGGCGCGCTCCATCTTTACGATACACTCCTCGCGGGACTTGGCACGGCAGATGACCTTAGCCAGGAGTGAGTCGTAGTATGGCGGGATAGTATAGCCCGCATAGATATGTGTATCTACACGCACGCCGTAGCCCTTCGGTGTATGAAGCGCTGTGATCCGGCCAGGTGATGGCGCAAAACCATTCAGCGGGTCTTCTGCATTCACACGGCACTCTATGGCGTGCATCTTCTCCGGAAAGTACATCTCGCCGGATATAGGTGTACCAGCAGCGAGCAGTATCTGCTCCTTGATCAGGTCAAAGTCCATCACCTCCTCAGTGACCGGATGCTCTACCTGGATACGCGTATTCATCTCCATGAAGTAGAAGTTCTGATGGATATCCACGAGAAACTCTATCGTACCCACGCCCTCATACTTGATCGCCTCGCATGCGCGCACGGCGGCTTCGCCCATCTTCTGGCGCACGGCATCGCTGATAAATGGAGATGGTGCCTCCTCCACCAGCTTCTGGTGGCGGCGCTGCACAGAGCAGTCGCGCTCACTGAGGTGGCAGGCACGGCCATTCTGGTCGCCTGCTACCTGTATCTCTATGTGGTGCGGCTCTACTATAAATTTCTCCATGTACACGCCGTCATTATTGAATGACGCACCGGCCTCCGCTCGGGCTGTAGTGTATGCTTTCTCTATCTCTGCCTCAGAGTGCACTACACGCATCCCCTTGCCACCACCGCCGGCTGTAGCCTTGATGATGACCGGGTACCCTATCTGCTTGCCCAGCTTCCTGGCATCTTCCAGTGTGTCCACGAGGCCACCCGAGCCCGGTATACATGGCACGCCGGCTTTTATCATTGTTTCTTTAGCGGTGATCTTATCACCCATAGCGCGTATCTGGGCGCCTGTAGGCCCGATAAACTTCACACCGTATTTCGTACAAAGGTCCGCGAACTCTGCATTCTCTGCCAGGAAGCCATAACCCGGATGTACCGCATCAGCACCTGTCAGCTCTACTGCGGCGATGATGTGTACCATATTCAGGTAGCTATCCCTGCTACGTGGTGGCCCTATACATACTGCCTCATCAGCAAAACGGACGTGAAGACTATCGCGGTCTGCAGTGGAATAAACGGCAACGGTTTTGATGCCCATCTCCTTGCAGGTACGTATGATGCGCAGGGCTATTTCGCCCCTATTGGCTATCAGTATTTTCTTGAACATAACTACCTCTCCCAACCCTCTTTCCAGCAGAGGGCTTTAACAGCCCTGTTATGGGCAATTATTTAAAGATTGGAAAATATTAAAGCTCATTATTAAGCCTTCTCGATCAGGAATAATGGCTGGTCGTACTCTACCGGAGATGCGTCGTCTACCAGTATCTTTACCACCTTGCCTCCGTCTCCATCGTATTCTATCTCGTTGAAAAGCTTCATGGCCTCTATGATGCAGAGTACATCTCCCTTCTTGATGTTATCGCCTACTTTTACGAATGGGTCTTTGTCAGGACCGGATTTGCGATAGAATGTCCCGATCATAGGTGATTTGAATGCCGTGCCTGAATCGGCCTTGGGAGCAGTGGCAGCCGCCTGGGCTGGAGCCTCTGCCTTAGCCTCTGCGGCCTGCTGCTGGACTGCCATAGATGACTGCTGCGTATATGCCGGTGCGTATTGTACGGGCTGTACGGTAGCACCTGTTTTGATCGTAACCTCAAAGTCACCTTCTTTCACTTGCAGCTCGCTGATGCCGGATTTATTGACCAGCTTGACGAGTTCTTGTATTTGCTTTAAATCCATATATAAAGGTTTAAAAGGAATGGATGACGAAGGTAAGAAAAAAGGGGTATGAATGTATTTTTTGACAAAAACGTGGATTTTAACAACAAAACTGCTTGAAAATGGAAATATTCGAAAGATACCGCTGCTGAAAGCAAGCAAAATACCCGATCCTATGGATGCGCTCATCATATGAATACAAGTGCTTTCGTGCAGGTCACAAATATCCTTAATCCCAATATACTACCATGGCGATGCAGGCGTTTTTGCTACATTTGGTACAGTGAAAATCCGCAACCAAGCTATCTATCCTACCATCTGCCGGCTGAACCGCCTGGTCATGGTGATCCTCATGATATGGGGAGGCTTCGCTGCAAAGGCGCAGCTGAACTTTGAATTTACTGAAGGTAAATACATGATCAAAGGACAGGTGACCGACCTAAAGACAAGTGGTAGTGTGCCCTATGCCAATGTGTGGATCACCAACCAGAAAAAGGGCGTAGCCTCAGACCAGGATGGCAAGTTTACCATGTATATCTATCCTACTGATACGTTGCGGTTCTCCGCGCTGGGATATATACCTAAAACAATACCTGCCAGCGCCATTTCAGAAAAAGATAAGTATACCTTTACCATACAGCTGGTAGAGGATATATACTCACTCAAAACGGTAACGATCTATCCATTTCACAATAGGGAAGAGTTTGCAGACCAGTTTATAAAAGGTACGGGTATGAGTAAGCCTGTCACGATAGCAGGTATTGACGCGCCGAAGTATATACACAAGGAGAAAGCTAAGTTCTACAATCCTATCAGCGCGATATATAACAATATCAAGAAGAATCGCAGCGCTGCCGATCCCAACTTCAAGCCCTGATTAACTGATAGAATTGCGTACGCGCTGGGTATAGTTGCGCAGTGCAGTACGAAAATCAATACCACTTTTCGCCATATCATTGAGTATCTCTATGGCGGCCAGCACGTGAGTGAGCTGCTCACCTTCATCCTTGCCTTGTATCTCTATGGCCGGAGTTTGCTCATTGATGATCGCATCTTCTGCTGCACGTAGTACATCTATGCTATGTGTCTCTGCCAGTTGCTTTATGACGGGTACCTGCATATATCGGATTCTAAATTTTACAAATTCTTAAGAGGCGAGCTCTGTGAGCATACTCACTACAAAATCTTCTTTGGAGGTAGCTTCACCCTTGACCAGTTGGCCATTTTTGAAGGTAGCTATAAATGGCAGATTGTCTACATTGGCTGCCTTGCGCGCCTCAGGATTCTCCTCCGCGTTGACCTCTATAAACTCGATACCTGCAAAGCGCTCATCGCCCGACAGGCGTTTAAACTTGGGTGCAAAAAGCTTGCATGAACCGCACCAGTCGGCATAGTACTTTACTATCACCTTATCATGCTGCTGGATATTGCTTTGAAAATCTGCGTCTGTGAGATTATTTACGGCCATTGTTGTGTTTTTACGGATACAAATCTAGCGAATAACAGTATGCTGTAGGATAGATATTCTCTATGGCGCTATAGACAGTGATCATATAGCATTCTGATTACGCTCATAATTACGAAAGCCCTCCGATGGAGGGCTTTCGTAATATTAAAACCTGTAAGGTTATGCTTATTCTTCAGACGCAGCTTCCTCGGCAGCAGCAGCTTTCTTGGCCGGTGCCTTCTTAGCGCCGGTAGCCTTGGTAGCACCACCGCTACGACGAGTCTTCTTCTTAGGCTCAGATGCCTTGGCAGCATTCTTGTTTTGTGTATAGATCTCGTTAAAGTCTACCAGCTCGATCATGGCCATCTCGGCAGCATCACCCGCACGGAAACCAGTCTTAATCACGCGTGTGTAGCCACCCGGACGCTCACCTACCTTGGCAGCGATCACACCGAAGAGTTCTTTCACAGCATCCTTGTCATTCAGGTAGCTGAATACTACACGACGGCTGTGTGTAGAGTCAGTCTTGCTCTTAGTGATCAGCTGCTCTGCGAAACCGCGGAGGGCTTTAGCCTTAGCCAGTGTAGTGAAGATCCTCTTGTGAGTGAACAGCGCTATGGCGAGGTTCCTCATGAGGGCATGCCTGTGAGCTGTAGTACGTCCGAGGTTATTTACTTTATCTCCGTGTCTCATTTCTAAATGCTTTTAATGGGTCGTTCTTATTTGTCTTAAATTCTTTTGTCTAAAGGGATCACTCGTCCAGTTTGTACTTGCTGAGCTCCATGCCAAAGTGCAGGCCTTTCTCATGCAGCAGGGCTTCGATCTCTACCAGAGACTTCTTACCAAAGTTGCGGAACTTCAGGAGGTCGTTTGTATTGAAAGATACCAGCTCCTCCAGAGAGTTGATCTTAGCCGCCTTGAGGCAGTTGAATGCGCGTACGGACAGGTCGAGGTCCTCGAGAGGTGTTTTGAGGAGCTTCCTCATGTGGAGGATATGCTCATCTACCATCTCATTCTCTACCGCTGCAGGAGCGTCAAAAGTGATATGCTCGTCAGTGATCAGCATAAGGTGTTGGATCAGGATGCGTGATGCCTCCTTGACTGCTTCCTCAGGATTGATCGTACCATCTGTAGTCACATCGAGGATCAGTTTCTCGAAGTCTACACGCTGGTCTACACGGAAGTTTTCTACTGCATACTTCACATTCTTGATAGGTGTGAAGATAGAGTCGATAGCGATAAAGCCTGGCTGGCCACCACCTGCATTCTCATCAGCCGGTACATAGCCGCGGCCCTTGCTGATAGTGAGTTCCATCTCTACGTGTACGCTGCTGTTCATATTGCAGATCACGAGGTCCGGATTCATCACCTGATATACATTAGTGTGCTTCTCTATGTGCTCAGCCTTAAACTGCTCCACACCCTTCAGCGATATGTATATCTTGTCATTATTATTATCGTCATCCATCACCCTCTTCAGGCGCACCTGCTTCAGGTTCAGCACGATCTCAGTCACGTCTTCTATCACACCTTTGATGGTAGAAAACTCATGGTCCACACCTGATACCTTGATACCGGAGATAGCATAGCCTTCCAAAGAAGACAACAGTACACGGCGCAGGGCATTGCCCACTGTCACACCAAATCCCGGCTCGAGAGGCTTGAATTCAAAGGTACCTTCGAAATCCGTAGACTTTTGTAATGTTATTTTATCTGGTTTTTGGAAGCTTAAAATTGCCATATATATTTTGTTTGTTTTGTTCTGAAAATTTAAATACCTCAGATCATTTTGCCCTGGTCTGGCGGGTCAGCTCCACTCAGAGGATTACTTAGAGTAAAGCTCGACGATGAGCTGCTCATTGATATTCTCAGGGATCTGGTCACGCTCAGGGAAGTCAACGAAAGTGCCTTCTACAGCCTTTTCGTCTATCACCAGCCAGTTAAATTTCTTGCCTTTGCCGGTCATAGATGTCTGTACCACGTCGAGGTTTTTAGACCTTTCGCGGATAGCTACCTTATCTCCCGGACGCAGTGTATATGACGGGATGTTCACTACTTCGCCATTTACAGTCACGTGCTTGTGGCCTACCAGCTGGCGGGCCTGATTGCGCGACTTGGCAAAGCCGAGGCGGAAAATAGTATTGTCGAGACGAGCTTCGAGGAGCTTCAGGAGGTTTTCACCTGTTACACCCTTTTTGCGTGCTGCCTTTTCAAACAGGTTGCGGAACTGCCTTTCGAGCAGGCCATAGGTGTACTTAGCTTTTTGCTTCTCAGCCAGCTGTATAGCGTACTCAGATTGAGTCTTACGCTTCTTGCTCAGACCGTGCTGGCCGGGAGCATAGTTACGCTTATCAAAGTATTTGTCAGTACCGTAGATCGCTTCACCGAACTTGCGGGCTATCTTAGTCTTAGGGCCTGTATATCTTGCCATATCTTCTTCTTATTCTTTCTTGGTTATCTAAATGGATCAGTGATTATACCCTCCTCTTCTTAGGGGCACGGCAGCCATTGTGAGGAATAGGTGTGGTATCATTGATCAGCGTCACCTCGATACCAGAAGTATGTACCGAGCGGATAGCAGACTCCCTGCCGGCACCCGGGCCATGTACGAATACTTCTACCTTGCGCAGGCCGGCGTCATGAGCCACCTTGGCAGCCTCTGCAGCAGCGAGCTGAGCGGCATATGGAGTATTCTTCTTTGATCCACGGAAACCAACCTTACCTGCGCTGGACCAGGAGATCACCTGACCGTTCAGATTAGTAAAGGAGATGATGATGTTATTGAAAGTAGCATTGATGAAGACTTTGCCTTCGCTATCTACTTTCACGACCCTTTTCTTGGCTTTCGCCTTAGCTGAGTCTTGCTTTGATTGCTGTTTTGCCATTTTAGATTTTGAGATTTTCGACCTGATGGGAAACTAAGAACCCACCCGGCAGTTTATTTATTCAGATTACTTAGTTACCATCTTCTTGCCTGCCACCGTCTTACGCTTACCCTTACGAGTACGAGCATTGGTGCTGGTACGCTGGCCACGTACAGGGAGACCCTTACGATGGCGGATACCACGGTAGCTACCTATATCCTGCAGGCGCTTGATATTCTGCTGTGTCTCACCACGCAGCTCACCCTCGAGCTTCAGGTTATTGGCTATATAGGTCAGGATACCGTTGATGTTTTCATCATTCCAGTCCTTTACTTTGGTATTCACATCTACTCCTATAGAGTCGAGTATCTTCTTGGCAGTAGTCCTGCCGATACCATATATATAGGTCAAGCCTATTTCGCCTCTTTTATTTTTTGGTAAGTCTACGCCTGATATACGTGCCATGCTGTGTTGTGCGTGTTTATTGTGTTAATTAACCTTGTCTTTGTTTGAATTTGGGGTTCTTCTTGTTGATCACATAGAGAACTCCCTTGCGGCGGACTATTTTGCAGTCTGCGCTCCTCTTCTTGATGGATGCTCTTACTTTCATTGCTATCGGTTGTCTTTATTATTTGTATCTGAATGTAATCCTGCCTTTATTGAGATCATACGGGCTCATCTCTACCTGTACGCGGTCTCCGGGGAGTATCTTGATATAGTTCATCCTCATCTTGCCGGATATGTGGCAGATGAGCTCATGACCATTTTCCAACTTGGCACGGAACATAGCGTTGCTCAGCGCTTCGATGATTGTTCCGTCTTGTACGATCAGGTCTTGTTTTGCCATGCAGATACTACCCCTTTTATAAAAGGACTGCAAATATATAACTTATCAACAAGGCTCCAAAATTTTATGTACAATTAATTTGGACAAGGAGGCAGGAGACTAAAATCTCTGAAAATTGGTTGCATATAGCATAAAAAATAAAGTTTGAGCCAGCTAGGGCAAATGACTTATTTTTGGGCCAATCACCCGCTATGATGACCAGACTACTATACACCTTTTTAACCCTTTTTCTGACTTTTAATGCTATGGCCCAGGTAGTTATCACAGATACTACCACCACTGAGTCCCGCTGTTTCAATGACGGTACGATCCACGTAGCTGCATCAGGAGGCACTGGCCCCTATACCTTTACTATCGTCAGTGGCCCTACCTACGCCAATATTACTTACCCGATTGCCTTGCCGCCTTTGGCTACCAGTTTCCAGACTCTACCCAGAGGCACCTATACCGTCAAGGTGGTCGATGCAGCCGGAGGTATATCTTTTGCTACCGCTACGGTAGGCGGCACCTATACCTTCCCGGTACTGACAGCCTCCATCACACCCAATAACTGTATACAAGTGACCGTCACAGGGGGGCGGGCTCCATACCAGTATGCGATCTCATCTCAAGGAACCAATACCGGGTTTGGCGCTTATCAGAATTCCAATATCTTTTGTGTATGTACAGGCCACTACTGGGTGCGTGTCATGGACTCCTGCTCCAATATCTTTACCTCAGCGCAGATAGATCTGATCATTCCCTCGCCAGCTATACAGGTATCGGCCAATACAGCAGGTGCTCTGGATAGTCTATACACTACTATAGTGACCGGCAGCGCACCGCCATACAGTTTTCACCTCAGTAGCGGAGGGCAATCTTTTACAAATACTACAGGGATCTTTGCAGTACCCAAAAGCTGCCAGCCTGATACCATCACTATGACTGACCGCTGCGGTACAAAAGCTGTCTCTATCATCAACCCTCACCAACTCAATCTGACCGGACTGAGCGACTGCTCTACCGGTAGTGCCGTGGTATCTATCAGCAGCAATGCACTGGGCCCATTCACTGTCACAGGGCCTACAGGCACGCAGCATAACCCCAATCACAATGTGTCCGTCAGTGGCTTGCCATTAAATCAGGCATACACCTTTACCGTGACCGACAGCTGCGGCAATACACAAAGCATCATGCTGCCATGCAATCAGGATGATACCCTCTTCTTTGAAGATGTTTGCCCCTTTGACAGTATGCTACACCTGCGGCACAACCAGATCAACTACTGCTATCCTGTAGTCCTGACCTGTCTCAGCTGCACACCGGTGCAGCGTGATACGGTCTATACCACGCCGGCCCCGGTATTCCAAAATATAGATACCGGCGTACCCTATACAGTCCGTATACAGGATGCGTGCGGTTTCGACTACACTACGCACTATACCACCTACTGGGGCCTGCTGTCTATCAGAGATAGTGCATTCACCTGTAGCGATTTTGTAGCCATGTCTGACCCGCCGGTATTTGTACCGCCGGTACAGTACAGCGTATATAATGGCACGACGCTGATACAGACTCAAACAGCCAATCGGCCAATATTTTATCACATGCCAGCCGGATCCCTGACTGTGATAGGCCATCACAACCTCTGCCGGGATGGGCGCGCTTATATTACTATGCCATTCTTTGGTGGCAAATGTGCTGCGCCGATGATGGATTCGTCCTGCCACTTTGCCTATGCTATATTCCAGCCTTATATGCCATCCGTAGAGACATTTACGCTGGTCAATACTGCCAGCGGGCAGATATACTCTGAGCGCCTGCCACGGCCTACCGGGTCGCCCATCCTTTTCTCCAATGTGCCTGTGGGCAGCTACAATCTGGTATCTGATAGCGGCTGCTCCATACCGTACAATCTGCCGGCTTATCATTATGATGTGAATGTGACATACCGGCTGGAATGTACAGGCCAGTCTCAGGTCAATGCGTCCGTCACTCCAAGCATAGCTACCTGCAATACATCTCAGGGACAATATTTCACCCTGGTGAAAGACGGGGTATACTATGGTGGCAATACTACGGGGACGTTTGTAGTAGCAGATACGGGTATGTTTACAGTGAATGTTTATCTTTCTAATACTTCCATATTCAATCTACCAGCCGTTTTTGACACGCTATGCCCTCTGGATACTGCTATGATATTTGTGCATGTCCGGCCTATACCCAATGTAGTATCTGAGCAGCTGGAAGTATGCGGTAGCAGTGCCACTGCTGATCTGCCATACACCATACTGGGCGGTACGGCACCATACTCCGTATCTATCACAGGGTACCCTACACGCACCGTCACGAGTGTCCATGATACTTTCCCGGGCTTGCGGGCGGGTATCTATACTATGATAGTAGCGGATGACTGCGGTACGAGCAGGAGCTTTTCGGTGGCGATCATAGACACCTGTGCTACGACCTGCGCCATAGGTAGTGCGTTTGCACTCTCTGATAGCATAGTGTGCCGCGACACAAGCACACGAGTCACTATGACTAATCTGAGCCAGGCTGCCAGTCACTACAAGTGGGTGATCAATGGCGCGACCTATGGCTACACTACAGATACCTCTTTTGCCGCCAGCACGCCGGGAACATATCAAATCACACTCTACTCCTACCTCGCCCAGTGTGTAGATAGCTCAAAGCATACACTGGTGGTAGAGGACACGCTGCGCAGCAGCGGCACGATAGACACCTTCATATGCCTGCCGGGCAGCCTCACGCTGAATAGCCACCATGCGCACTCTACCTGGTCTACAGGCTCCGCAGACTCTGTGGTACAGATCAGCACTCAGGGTGTATACTGGGTGCGGATGGCCAATAGCTGCGGCAGTGCTACTGATAGCTTCTACATCTATACCCGTCAGTCGCCGGCGTTTGACCTGATGGCACCAGACTCTGCACTGTGCAATGAAGAGCGGGATAGTGTCACGCTCTTCGCCTCTCTGAGTGATACCACGATCGGCATCAGGACCTTTGTCTGGAGTACAGGTTTGACAGATTCATCCGTATATGCATCTCAGGTGATAGTATACCAGGCAGACACATACAGTGTAATGATATCAGACACCTTCTGTCCTGTGTCACATGCTATTATAGTTTTTGGGGAGTCTTGCGACTCTCTCTGCCTCGCACACATAGCTATGCCCAATGCCTTTAGCCCCAACGGCGATGGCAAAAACGATACTTTTCACCTGATACATGTGTGCGACTTTGATCCTTTTGAGATGCATATTTACAATAGATGGGGCGAACTCGTATTCCGCTCCACCGATATCAATCAGGGCTGGGATGGCAAATATAAAGGTGTCCCTCAGCCGAGCGAAGTGTACTGGTGGCATGTGACCATGGGTATCAATCAAACCAAACCAATAGAAAAGGCAGGCAAGCTGACACTATTCAGATAAAAGAAAGCAGCCTCAGGATCCAAGTCCCGAGGCTGCATCTATCTATTTTCAAAAAATCCTTTATTCTACAGTCACAGACTTAGCCAGGTTTCGCGGCTGGTCTACATTGCACCCACGCTCTATGGCTATATAGTATGACAGCAGCTGCAGCGGTATAGTGGCCAGCAGCGGTACCATGATATCCGGTGCATCCGGTATCTCTATCACATAGTCTGCCATGCCTTTGACCTTAGTATCTCCTTCCGTCACTATGGCTATGATCTTTCCTTTACGTGCTTTTACCTCCTGTATATTGCTGATGATCTTCTCATAGTGCGCATTGCGCGTAGCCACCACCACCACAGGCATCTCCTCATCTATGAGTGCTATAGGACCGTGCTTCATCTCCGCAGCCGGATACCCTTCTGCGTGGATATAGGATATCTCTTTGAGCTTCAGAGCGCCCTCCAGCGCCACCGGGAATCCACACCCCCGACCCAGATAGAGGAAGTTCCTTGCATCACAGTATGTCTTTGCCAGCTCCCTGATCTGATCTTCACACTTTAGGGTTGTCTCTACTTTGGCTGGTATGGCATCCAGCTCAGCCATGATATTGCGCAGCTCAGACTTGCTCTTTTTGCCTTTGATATCTGCAAAACCCAATGCCCAAAGGATCAGCACTGATACCTGGGCTGTAAATGCCTTGGTAGATGCCACGCCGATCTCAGGCCCGGCATGTGTGTACGCGCCCGCATGTGAGGCGCGTGGTATAGAAGAACCAACCACATTGCATAGGCCAAAAATAGTTGCTCCCTTTTCCTTGGCCATCTCGATAGCGGCCAGTGTATCTGCCGTCTCGCCGGACTGGGAGATCGCTATCACCAGGTCGTCTTCTGTGATCACCGGATTGCGATAGCGAAACTCTGAGGCATACTCTACCTCTACAGGTATACGAGCTATATCTTCAAACAGGTACTCGGCCACCAGGCCGGCATGCCATGAGGTACCGCATCCGACTATGATAATGCGCCTCAGGTTTTTGATCTTATGCTCATATTCCTTGAGAGAGCGCATCGCAAAATTACCTGTAGACGTATCAAACCTGCCTCTGAGAGAATCATGTATAGACTTGGCCTGCTCATGTATTTCTTTGAGCATAAAATGCTCATAACCTCCCTTTTCGATGGCTTCGAGGTTCATCTCGAGTGTCTGGATAAAAGGAGTTTTCTTCACATTATCTATGGTCTTGACTGATAGGTGACCGTCTGTGATAAAGGCTATCTCCCCATCCTCCAGATAGGTCACGTCCTTAGTATATTCTACTATGGGAGAGGCATCTGAAGCCATGAAATACTCTCCGTCGCTGCCTATACCTACTACCAGTGGGCTACCTTTACGGGCGCCTATGAGTTTGGTCGGGTCGTCTTTTGAGATGATCACGATGGCATAGGCACCCACCACCTCGCATAGTGCCAGGCGTACAGCTTCATCCAGCTCCGTACCTGTGTTTTTGCGGATCTCCTCTATCAGATGTACCAGTACCTCTGTATCCGTATCACTTTTGAATGTATGCCCGCGCTCCACGAGTGCCTCCTTCAGGGTCGCATAGTTCTCTATGATACCATTGTGTATGATAGCCAGATTGCCATCCTGAGAGAGATGCGGGTGTGAGTTGGTATCATTGGGCTCACCATGTGTAGCCCAGCGGGTATGCCCCATGCCGAGGTGAGCCTGCACATTCTTGCCCTCTGCCACCTGCTCGAGATCAGAGACCTTACCTTTGGTCTTGTATACGCGCATATCACCATTGAGCAGCGCTATGCCTGCGCTGTCATATCCTCTGTACTCCAGGCGCTTTAGGCCTTTGATGAGGATCGGGTATACCTGACGCGGCCCTATGTATGCTACGATTCCGCACATAGTTATTGCAGTTTTGTGTATGTTATTTTCAGTTTACACTGGCGCGCGTACTGGCTGGGATCGTTTAGTATCACGGCCCGGTCTGCTCTGACCGTATAAGAGTACTGCACGTAGAATCCATAGTTTCCATAATATCCGTTTTGCATACGCTGCACAAACTCTGTGACATTGAAAACGTAGCAATAATAATTATTCCCTGCATTATCTTGCCGCGTACTTAGATTGCCCACACCGGACAGGTTATAGGCATTCAGGACAAAAGTGCCCAAAGTATCATCCAGCCGATATAGCACAGGGTTGGCCGGTAGGTGGTAGGTAGCTGTATCAGATATATCTACCGGCAGGATTAGCTCCGCCTTAGTGACACCTATATTGGCAGGTAGTGTAGACAGGCCGGGTATCCGCACTTTTAGTTTCGCACCCGCGCCTGACTGGATATAGCCGGCTGGCTGGGTAGTAGTAGACACGCCGGCCCCTATCGCTGTGCTCACCGGTTTGCCACTATTCTGATGATCAAAGTGATTTACAGTAGTGGAATAAGAGCTGATCGGAAAATCGAATCTGAGCGTATCAGCTGCAGACGTGTGATAATACAGGCTGATGCGAGCGCTCTGCAGATTGAGATAGGATATCCCATCCCCCACCTTGGAGGTATTGGTCGTCACATATATCCCTTTCATATAGTTTATAAAATCTGTAGAGCTGGAGAGGTATGCCGAGTCTGCATTCAGCAGCTTCTGCGCAAAACTATTATTCAGCCGGACTATGATCTGCGGGGCCTGCGTATTGTGCCAGGCAAAGGTACTATCGACGAGGTCAGGTACATAATTATTGAGCTGGCCTATCGGCTGGCTATATACACTAAATGCATCATTCTGATAATATGTGGCTGTAGGGTCCATATACTGGCTCACCTCATATACCTGTATATCTATAGGCTGCCGGCAAGGGCCGTACTTAGAGGAATCATTCAAAAAGGGGATATACAATACAGCCGAGTCTGCCACAGGGCTATTATTGAACACCACACCACTGCTGGATAGCAGGCACTGAGCATAAAAGCTGGCAAACGTCCTGCCAAAGATCGGATCATCCATAGATCCCAGCACTCCTGTACTCACCGCTGAGGCCAGCAGAGGTGCCTCCGCTACAGTATTGATATAGACCGAATCTGTATCCAGGTGCTCCAGGTTGATGGGATCAAAGCCGAGAGTATTGTTTTTATCAGCTATAGCCGGATCTTTGCAGGAGCTGAGATAACATACCAATGTGACCGCAAAAGCGATCTGGCAAAACCGGACGAGATGCTTCTTCAATTGCTGGGGCTTGGGCGTTAAGTATTAGTTAGCCAGGACATTTTTGTAAAAATCTCCCACGAGCGGCAGCGCCTCCTCATCATCACTGCTCTTGAGTTTCAGCACTATTTTACCCTTTGCCTTTTTGACGTAGTTTGCCATAGACTCATCTATATCATTCTCTATCAAAAGGGCATCTGCAAACTCTGAACCTCCGATATTCAGGCTGGTGTTATCTCCTTCCTTGAAGTAGTCCACATGCTTTTTAGTGATATTGTCACTGATCTGCAGCTGGGTAGAAAAATCGGCCTTCAGCTTGCTCTTGAAATAGTTATTGGATAGTGTATAGATCACCTTGCTATTTGCAAAAATAGGATCATCCTTGTAGGTCGTCTTGAGAAACATAGGGATGAGGCTGGTCATCCAGCCAAAGCAGTGGATCAGGTCCGGTGCCCAGCCAAATTTGCGTACAGTCTCCAGCGCACCTTTGCAAAAGAAGATCATGCGGTCAGAATTGTCCTCATAGAAATGGTTGTTTTCATCTTCAAATACAGCCTTGCGCTTGAAAAAGTCCTCATTATCCAAAAAATAAACCTGCAGGCGTGCACCTGGCAGAGAGGCTACTTTGATCACCAGTGGATAATCTTCATCGTTTATGATCACATTGATCCCCGAGAGGCGCACTACCTCGTGCAGACGGTGGCGGCGCTCATTGATATTGCCAAACTTTGGCATGAGTACCCGGATTTCCATTCCGTTTTCTTGCAGGTATTTAGGGAGAGAATTGGCTATTTTGGCGGCTTGAGTCAGGTTAATATAAGGGTCCATTTCATGGGTCACTATCAGAACTCTCTTTTTCTCCATCTCGGTGAATTTTGTTGTGAACGAATAAACTTGTATAAATTGCGTCTGCAAAGATACTAATAATTATTTTAAAGTTTACAAAACGCTACACTGTGCGTAATATTGTGAACACTCCATATGCTGATATTTAAGACTATTCAAGATATTCAAAATCAAATTTTTGCACTCAAAAAAGAGGGTAAAAAAATCGGCTTTGCTCCTACTATGGGTGCCCTCCACGAGGGGCACGTGTCTCTGATCAGACAGTCGCGACGTGAAAACGATATAACCGTTTGCTCCATCTTCGTCAATCCGACACAATTCAATGATCCTAATGATTTTGAGAAATACCCGAGCACGCTGGAAAGTGATATGCAGAAACTGATTACAGCCAAATGTGATATCCTTTTCCTGCCATCTGTAGCTGAGATGTACCCTACCGGGTTAAAAAACCCCAAACCGTTGGATTTCGGCTTCCTGGCAGAAACGCTGGAGGGAGAGTGGCGTCCGGGGCATTTTGCCGGGATGGCCCAGATCGTAGAGAAGCTGCTCAGGGCAGTCACACCTGACAGGCTGTATATGGGTCAGAAAGACTACCAGCAGGCCATGATATGCTCTGACATGATCCGTCAACTGAAGCTAAAGACCAGGCTCGTACTCTGTCCCGTCAAGCGCGAGAAAGACGGCCTCGCCATGAGCAGCCGCAATGTACGTCTGGATAAGAAGTCTCGTGCGAAAGCCGTAGAGATATCAAAGGTGCTGAGGTCAGTAAAAGCGTCAATCAAAAGACGACGGACCACAGACGATGGACCACAGAAAACTCCGGTCATCGATTATGAGAAGAAAGCATTTGACAGGCTGTCTTCCTTTTCTGAGTTTAAGGTAGAGTATGTAGCTATACGCAATGCAAAGACACTAAAACCGGTCAAGAACATATCTACTACTACACCACTTGTGGCATTGGTGGCTGCCTGGATAGGTGGTGTAAGGCTTATAGACAATATGCTGCTCTAAAGGGACAATAAACCGGATCAGAGGTTCTTGTCTATACATGCCAGCATTTCCTGAAACACAGACTGACCTTTACCTTTCGGAGAATAGATGTAGTCTGCATCTGTGCAGTTTAGATAGGAAAACTTAGTGCTTTTCATTTTTGCCACATGCTCCTTTGTCAGGACAAAAGAAAATGAGTTGTGCCATATTCTTCCATTTTGTACTACAGGAGCCCCGTTTTCTGGCTCTGAAATCTCGGTCTTGTCTACAGTCAGCTCGATAGAAGTCTTATCTTCAAAATGAAGCAATATTTTGCTGCCCTCATGAATGGTTTCAATATCACGAAACTCGAGATCAAAATAAATAATATACAGATCTGATGATGGCGTATAGCTGATACTGGAATGAGCAAACATAGGTGCAGCCATAGCCATAGGAGAAGTAGCTATTTTTTGAACTTTACCATCTATCTCCCCGGTGTTTAGTTTAGAACACTGGGCAAATGAATAGATCGAGAAAACTGTCAGGGCAAACAAGGATACTGTCTTTTTCATTGGATTTACTTTTTATTTTGGTTTTTGCTTAAATATTTAGCAATATTAAATAATAAAAAGATATTCCAAGTTAATTGCCACTATTTTTAACAAGAAAAATCAGAGAACTCACTTCTGCTCAAAAGTCCCACTCAGCGTAGTCACCTCCTTCAGCATATTGCCCCCGGTCTTGATCTTAAAGCGCCAGTCAAACTCACCGGTGGTCAGTTTCACGAAGCTGCTGGGTATAGCCCAGACCTTGATGATCTCTGCATCCGGTGTGCCGGCAGGCTTTCCTTTCTCTTGAAAGCAGATCGTGATGATATGATTGGGCACATCTATGATAGAGTAGGCATCGTATTCTGCGGTGAGGTTAGCCGGACCCTGGTCTGTGGTGAGCTGAGCAGATACCAGTGGCCCATCCACATCGGCGAGTTTCACGATGAGCTGCACTTTACCTGTTTCAGACTGGGCAGTGAGTGTAGCGCCACGCGCAGCTACCACTGATACGATAGCTGTCATCAGCAGAATAGACAGAGCCAGCTTCTTGATATTCTTCATGACCGATCTTATGTTTTTAATATCCGAATACTTCCTCCAGGCTCATCTCCTTCACATTGCCGAGAGACTCCAATACCTTAAAATCTACATTCTCTTTTTTGCCTATCACCAGATAGGTTATGGGTTTGCCTTTGATATGCTTGTTAAAGAATACTTCCAGATCACTCATGGACAATTTGGGTATCTCACTATACATATCCCTGCGCACATCATAGTTCAGCCCACGCTTGCGCGCCCTGTCAAATGCCGCAAAAATATTTTCGCCGGTGATCCACTCACTCTCCAGTGTACGCTCAGCGGCAGAGCGCACTCCCTCGTATTGCTTTGGTACTTCTACCATATTATTGAGCAGTGTGCTCATCTGCTTCATAGCAGTCTCTAGCTTGTCAGCCTGAGTGCCTACGTAGCACTGCAGGTAGTGCGACTCATAGGCATATTGTGGTGCGGTGAAACCACTATTCACTGAATACGCCAGGCCCATTTTCTCCCGTACCTCCTGAAAGAGGATAGACGAAAGCCCCGAGCCATAGTAATCATTGTAGAGCGTGATATAAGGGAAGAGATCCTTATTAAACTTCTCATCTTTCTCCAGCATGATCACTTCTGCCTGCTTCATATTATAGTTGCAGAAGTAGACGGTAGGCGTATCCAGTGCCTGCTCAGGGAATGGTATTTCATCTGCTTTAGCTGATGCTGCAGCCTTGTGACCGGCAAAGAGCCCGCTCACTTTCACTCTGACCTCATCAGGCTTGCGCTGGCCATAGTAATAGATATCACTCGGTGTGCTCAGGGCATTGGCTGCTATAGCCAGCAGTTGCTCGGGCGTAGCTGCCTTTAGCTCCTTTTCCGAAAGTACATGGGTGAAAGGATTCTTAGTGCCGTATTTGGCATAGTTCATCATAGCCTGCTGTAGTATGATGCCCTTGTTGGTCTTTGCATTAGCACGCTTTTTCAGTACATCGGCTACGTAGTTTTCATAGACGTTTTTGTCCGCTTTAGGATGGGTGAGGTAGCCTGAGAGTAGCGCCAGGCCTTTCTCCAGGTTATCCTCCAGGCCTGAGAGTTTCACTATCACCCTGTCCCTGCCGGCAGAGATACTATAGGATACGCCTATCTTGTAAAACTCCTTTTTCAATTCTCCTACTGTATATTGGTCTGTACCCAGTAGCGTCATATACTCGATAGCCGGACCGATGTTTTTATCATCATCAGTACCGCGCTCAAAAACATAGCTCAAAGAGAAAGTCTTATTAAGGTCATTGTGCACATAGCGGAATGGTGCAGAACCGGCATTTTTTACCGTGGTCATATCCTTTTCAAAATCCACAAATTTTGCTTTGATATCAGGCACTTGTATTTTGTCAAATGAGGCTTTGAAAGCAGATGTACTATCCTTATTCAGTGTGACAGGCGTGATCTTGGGTTTCTCTACCTTGTGGCGGTTAGGCTCGCCGGCGCGCTTGTAGCAGACAGCGTAGTTGTCTTTAAACTTTTCGTTTGCAAACTTCACCACATCAGCCTTGGTGATCTTGGCCAGCATATCCAGCTCCTCTACCCTATATGACCACGGGATATCCTTCACAAAGGCATCCATCAGCTCACTGGCTACAGCACGGTTGCTCTCCCTGTTCTTCATTTTCGTCAGGCGCATATTCTGCACGATAGCCGGTATGAGCGCATCATCAAATTCTCCTTTCCTGATCATATCTACCTGGGAGATGAGCAGGTCTTTCAGCTCTTCCATACTTTGGCCCTGCTTGGGCTCGCCATATAGTTTGAATACAGAATAATCTTTCAATGGAATGACAAATGAACTGGCCGCAAGTGCCTTCTGTTTTTGCATGATATTGACATCTATCAGGCCTGCCGTGCCGTTAGAAAGGATCATATCTATCATCTTGACCATGAGCGCATCCTTAGTGCCGTCTCCATCCAGCCTGTAGCCTATGAAGAGGTGCTCTTTGGTCGGCCCTTTGATCTCAGCTGTCTGTACGTGCGTGAGCGGCACCGGTGGCTGCTTCACAAATGCCGGTATTGGTTTCGCAGCCCAGCTGCCAAAATGCTTCTCTATAGATGCTATGGCCTTGTCAGGGTCTACATCTCCCACCAGTATCACCGCTACGTTATTAGGATTGTAGTAGGTATCAAAGTAGCGGTGGATATTGACCATAGACGGATTTTTGAGGTCCTCACCTTTGCCTATCGTAGTCTGCGTACCGTAGGGGTGGTTTGGCATGAGCATACTATCTATGGCAAAGCCCGACCAGCGGATATCATCATCCTGATTGCGGTTAAACTCCTCATACACTGTCTCCAGCTCCGTGTGAAAGAGGCGCAGCACCAGCGTAGAAAAGCGCTCGCTCTCCAGCATGGCCCACTTGTCTATAGCCGTAGACGGGATATCATTTACATAGACGGTCATGTCATTGCTGGTAAAGGCATTGGTACCCCCCGCCCCTACAGAGGCTACCATCTTGTCATACTCACTGGGGATCGCGTAGTCCGATGCCAGCTTTGATACACTGTCTATTTCATGATATATCTCACGCTTCTTATTCTCATCGGTCTCCTTGAGGTGCTTTTCATACAAATCAGATATTGTATTTAGATAAATGCTTTCTTTAGCCCAGTCGCGTGTGCCATATTTCTGCGTACCTTTAAACATCATGTGCTCCAGATAGTGGGCCAGACCTGTGGTCTGCGCAGGATCATATTTACTGCCGGCCTTTACCGCTATCATAGTCTGCACACGGGGAGCTTCTTTATTGACAGATATAAATACTTTAAGACCATTCTTGAGGGTAAACTGTCTGACGCCATACATATCATTGGGTAGAGGGGCGGAGGGTTTCACAGAAGATTGTCCAATGACAGACTGCATAAACATGATTGTGGTTATAAATATGAAAGTTGCTACTCTTGACAACATATATTAAATGCTTTATTTTGGGAAAAGTTTCGCCAGAGCGACAAACATAATTAAATAATAGTAGTTAACTCCCCAAGGCTTATGGCTCGGAAAACGTCGGACAATATTGATATCAATGCACTCCTGGGTGGTTCGTTTCTCTATCGCAGCCCCAAGGGCAAAACACTGGAAGAACGTTATACCCCTTTCAATCAATACGTAGACCTGCTCAAACTGAATGGTGTATATCCCTTCAGCCGCACCGTAGCCTCTACACTCGGCCCGGAAGTATATTTGACTAATACCTGGGCAGACGAAGATACCCCCTGTCTCAACTTTGGCTCTCAGGACTATATGGGTATGACCAGCCACCCCGCAGTGATACAGGCTGCCAAAGACGCTATCGAAGAATTTGGTGTGACCTCAGGAGGTACTCCCGTACTCGGTGGCCGCAATACCCTCACCAATAAACTCGAAAAAAAGCTGGCCGAGGTACTCCATATGGAGCAGGCACAGGTCTTTGCCAGTGGCTGGAGTGCCTGCTTTGGCGCGATAGCCGGCCTCGTCACGCAAAAGGACTATATCGTGATGGACATGCTCCAGCACAACTCATCTGACGTGGCGGCCAACTATGCTACGGAGCACGTTTACAAATTTAAGCACAATGATCTGGAGGACCTGGAGAAAAAGCTCCGCTTCTGTACAGACCGCGTGGGTACGGGTGCCATATTTGTACTGATAGAGTCCCTCTACTCTATGAACTCTGACGGCCCCGATCTGCCAGCTGTATATGAACTTTGCAAAAAATACCAGGCTATCCTGATCATAGACGTGGCCCATGATTTCGGCTGTATGGGAGAGGAGGGTCGCGGACTGCTGGAGACCATAGACCTCAAATCTGCAAAGGATATCGTAGTGATGGGATCATTCAGCAAGACGCTCTGCAATCCGGGTGGATTTGTAGCAGGCCCTCGTGTGATCCGCCAGCAGATAGAGATATTTTCTCCTTCATATACTTTTGCCTCCAGCATCTCTACCATATCGTGTGCTATCATATACAAAGCGCTGGAGATAGCTTTCTCAGATGAAGGCAAAGAGATCCGCAAGAAACTATTGGCCAATATCGAATTTGCTATCAGCGAGCTGAACAAAAGGGGATTTTATACCAATGGCATACCGAGCCCTTTTGTACCGGTACTGATAGGCGACTCGCGCCTGGCGCGCCTGCTATCGCGTGAGATACTCTCCATGGGCCTGGTGGCCAATCTCATCGAGTTTCCTGCAGTGCCGCGCAATCAGTCTATTATCCGATTTCAGATGATGGGCGGCATGACACAGGAGCAGATACTACAGGCCGTAGACATCATGCACCGAGGCATCATCCGCTCCCAGGAGCTGCTGCTCAATGCGAAAGTGGATGCGATAGAGATCACGCCGGAGAGTTAACTATAAAGTATTATAAAATTAAAGGCTAACACATGTTAGCCTTTAATTTTGTACTGATATTTTTTATGCCTCCTTTGCCGGCTGCACCTTAGGTATGCTGAAGTAGAAAGAAGATCCTACACCCGGCTCAGAGTCTACCCATATCTTGCCGTGCAGACGGTCTATGATCTTGCGGCAGATAGAGAGGCCCAGGCCCGTACCCGGGAAGTTATGCTTATTATGCAACCTTTGGAATGGCTCGAATATCTGCTGCGCATATTGCTTGTCTATACCTATACCATTATCCTGTATGCAGTAGGTGATGTGATTGGGCTCCTCTGTACAGATGATGCGTATCACCGGTGAGGCGGATGTATTGTACTTGATACCGTTTTGGATGAGATTCTGTACCAGCTGGGTGATAGCATTTTTATCTGCCATGAGCGGACACAGCGGCTCATTGATATAGACTTTTGCATTGCGCTCTTGCATCAGCAGCTGCAATCCCGACAATACATCATCCAGCAGCACCTCCATATCTACCGGCACACAGTTTATTTCCTTCTTATTGATGGTAGAGTACGATAGCAGATCTTTGATCAGCGCCTGCAGGTTTGATGCTCCTTTCACAGCATAGTCTATATACTCCATAGCATCTGTATCGAGCTTAGCCTCGTACTTGCGGCGCAGCAGCTGCATGTAGTTTGAGATCATACGCAGAGGCTCCTGCATATCATGTGAGGAGATATAGGCAAACATCTCCAGGTCCTTGTAGCTCTCCTGCAGGTCGGCGGTTTGCTTTTCTATTTGCTCCAGATACTCATGGTGGCGCTGGAAGCTACGCGTCTGGCTCAGGAAGTTAGTTCGGCTTTCTCCATCAGTGCCCATGCCCCGTACCACGGTCTCCAGCCATATATACTTTCCTTCTTTATTCAGAAAGCGGTATTGGAATACATTGTCCTCATCCTGCGGTTTATGATTGGCTATGTGCCGATTGTATAGCTCACGGTCATCCGGATAGATGAAACGGCTGGCAGATCTGCCAGATAGCTCTCCGGGCAGGTAGCCTGTGAGAGAATAGACTGAAGGACTTACGAAATCAAATTCTCCGTTAGGTTTATGTGTACAGATGATGTCGGCAGAGTTCTCGGCCAGGAGGCGGTATTTAGATTCATTTTCTGCCAGTTGCTCCTCCATATTAAATCGCTTTACCATCAGTAGCATCAGTGCAAACTCAGAGGCTACGAAGGCGATATAAAAGTCAGACACTGATGATGAATTGCCGTGCGGCAGTACGCTTATCCCAAAGATGAAGGCGGTATTGAGCACGATACAAGCCAGCAGGGAGTTCTTGCTATTAAAGAATAGGCTGGAGACAAAAAAGTAAATAATGAACTGGTAGCTCAGCTTGTCATCGAAGTGACTGGTGGCTACCAGAGTAGCATTAGAAATGTCGAGAAGGTAGATAAAAATATTGCCCAGGGTACGGATGTTAGCCTTGCCTATGCTGGTAAATGTAGCCAGCATGATGAGCAGCCCCATCAGAGACTGGAGGATATTGATGCTCTGGTAGTGATACAGCTCCGTACCTGTGAGACCGAATACAAAGCAGGCCAGCGATGTAGAGCCGATCACTATTCTGACGATAGAGGCCTCAGAACCGGCCCAATTGCCAAACTGGGCTGCGAAACTTTCGCCCCAAGCCTTGATCCTATCCCATGCCGATACCCGCGACTTCTTGTAGTAGAAGCCTTTGGCCGGAGTCAGTGTTGGATTGTATCCTATTGTTTTGTCTATCTGCACCGTATCTGAAAAATCTGGTTCGGACTGTCATATACGGGATATTTATGATAAGGTTACTGATCAGGATATGACAAAAAGCAATCACCGCGCTAACATCAGTCCACTACCCTGATTTTGAATCAGATCGCATGCCGGACCCGATTAATCGTAGTCCAGATCCAGCCCCAGCTCTTTGTGAAAACGGCGCAGGGCCGGATTGAGCTCCATCAGGCGCTCCAGTTTATCCTTTGGGGTAAAGAATTTCTGGGCAGTTTCGGCCTGTTGGGTCACATCTACTATGATGTGCGGGTTGAACCCCACCCTTCTATGTATATAGGCCTTAAAGGCTGGTAGAATATCATTGAACCGGCTGCGCTGCAGGTCACTGCTGAAGAGCAGTGAGATCGTAGCATCTGTTACCATAGGCCTCACGCCGTCCATGATAGAAGCTGTCCCTCCTTTGGCCTCCCGGATACTATCCGCATAGTCGGCCCATATCTGTATCACATTCTCCTCGTTAAACTCGCGGATCAGCGGCCCGGTGCCATTCAGCTCTTCTTCTTCCGCCTGTTGCTTCTTTTGGGTGATCTCATGGATATTGTCCAGAGAGATGAGCTTGGATGATTTTTTTACAGCAGACTCTTTGTCAGATGCCAGCCGTGGCTGAGCGGCTGAAGGGCGGGCAGCAGCAGTAGCTGAGCCCGAGCTATGAGTCACTGATTGTACTTTAGGGCCCACGGGATCTATACCCCCTTTGGCGGCCTCTGTGATGATTATACTAGAGCTTTTTTTTTTGAAGCCTCGGCAGCTTCTACGGTAGCATTGACATAGCACATCTTGATCAGGGCCAGCTCTACAGAGAGGCGCTTGTTCTTTGATTGCTTGTAGTTTACATCGCACTGATTGCCCAGGTAGAGGCAGTTGATCAGGAAGCTCTCTGAGGCCATATTGGTCTGCTCCAGATAGCGCTTCTTGATAGAATCACTGACCTCCATCAGGCGCAGCGTATCTATATTCTTGGCAAATAGCAGATTGCGGAAATGCTCGCAGAGGCCGAGTATAAAGTCATCTCCCTCAAAGCCCCTCTTGAGTATCTCTGACAGGTAGCTCATCAGCGCATTCATATCCTCGGTGAGGAGCGCATCGGTGACCTTAAAGAAATAATCGTAGTCAAGGACATTCAGGTTTTTGAGCACCGACTCGTAGGTCAGCTTGCCTCCGGCAAAGCTGCTCAGCCTGTCAAACATAGACAGCGCATCGCGCATACCGCCATCGCACTTCTGCGCGATGATATGCAGTGCATCATCTTCTGCCTCTATGCCCTCCAGCTGGCAGATATGGCGCAGGTGGCCTACGATAGTATCTATAGGTATGCGGCGAAAGTCAAATATCTGGCAGCGCGACAGGATGGTCGGCAGGATCTTGTGCTTCTCCGTAGTCGCGAGAATAAATTTGCAATAAGACGGCGGCTCCTCCAGCGTCTTCAGAAACGCATTGAATGCGCCCTGGCTGAGCATGTGCACCTCATCTATGATATAGATCTTGTACCGGCCAGCCTGAGGTGCAAATCGTACCTGCTCTACCAGCTGGCGGATGTCCTCCACCGAGTTATTGGAGGCGGCATCCAGCTCATGAATATTGAAAGAGCTATTCTGATTGAATGATTTACAACTTTGGCACTCATTACAGGCCTCTATATCAGGGGTGATATTCTCACAGTTGATCGTCTTGGCCAGGATACGGGCGGCAGTCGTCTTGCCCACGCCCCGCGGCCCGCAGAATAGGAAAGAGTGCGCCAGCTGGCCGGTACGGATGGCATTCTGGAGCGTAGAGCTGATATGCTCCTGACCCACCATGTCCTTAAATCGTGCCGGACGGTATTTGCGCGCTGAAACAATATATTCTGCCATCGGGGGTGAAAATAGAAAAAAAGCGATGGCGTCCCACTCTAAAGATGTGCACGTGCTATATCACCTCAAAAATTATTAAAACCTGACTACTGCCAAAATGCGAGGCTGCTACATACCCAAAACTAGGTATACAGGTCATTTTTCGTCCAGACTTTTAGCCTTCTGACGGGAAATGAAGCCTTTACACAAATTTAATGTTGTGAAAAAATCTATCTTTAGATTTCGTAAAATGAAGATCCGATGGCAAAAATAACCTTGACTGCTGAAGAAGAGATCATGTATCTGGAGCGTCTGGAGGAGATACAGGAGTTGATGCCCGATCTGGAGATAGAGGTAGTGACCCGCCCTATCCTTTCCCGCACCTCCATCACCAGCAATCTGGGTGAATCTTTCCGCCAGTTTCTGAAAGGTACCACTACCACCCTCTCCGAGGCAGATTACAGGGCGCAGGCGTAGCCTCTTTCGATTACCCGATCAATAGATAGGTCACAGCTCTGGCTGATGGCTTACTTTGTATTTAAGTCCGCCGCGGCGGAGCGACATACCTCTAGTGTGGGGCATCGCCCTACGCCAACCCCGGGCACCAGTTTGTGAATAAGTCTCACGCATAAAGTCGCCCTTTTTACGCATATTTGCATCACTACAAATGACTCTATTGCCTCCCGCATTTCTATGTGTGCTGTGCCTGCCTACCGATAGGTAGGTGGTTCAAAAATATATTCAAAATTCACAAGGACATTTGCGGGAGAATTCATCAAAAAAAAATAGCGGCATTTCTTGAAGCAATCTTGAGTTTAAGTAAATAACCCGATCACACACGCGGTTACTGCGTCTATATGATGTGATTCAAAAATTGTATCCCTGCATTAAGCCTCCCTTTAGGGAGGTTTGGAGGGTTGTATTGTGTATTCCATTCTGATTTATTCAAAGCATTCAGAAAATTCTGCTCACGTATTCATTAACCTCAAAATAATCACCTATGTCCGCCACACAACTCGGCAATCAAAACGCCTCCAAATGGACCCGCGAAAAAACCCTCCACACCCTCACCCGCATCGAGCAGATAGCCACCGATGAGTTCTCTGCTATCTACACCCTCACCCAGGCGCTCAATAAGATCCGCTGCTACAAGCAGCTCTGGAGCTATTGGAAGAAGAAATGGGAAAACGACGAAGAGATCATGGACCTGATCTACTTTATCGAATCGCTTTTTATCGAGAAACTGGAGCATGGTGGCCTCTTCAAGCGCCTAAATGTCTCTACCTGCCATTTCATTTTGCGCACCAACTATGGCTACAATACCAAAGGCGAAAGCGAACTGCCCTCGCACCTCCGCCACGAGTTCCCGGAGCTGGCAAATGAAAAGGTGCCCACCGGTTCAAAAACAAAAAAAGAAAAGGCCCCAAAACCTCTGACTGCAGAAGAACTTTACGAGCAGGAATATGTCAACGACCCTGCTTATAAGGACTTTAGCCCGCGCGCCACAGATAATGAGGTCATCGCCGCCCTCCGCGCCGACGCCGCTAAAAACCCACACCTCTACACCGCCAAGCCACCGCTCCACTGCACCTACATCCAGTTTGCCGAAGACCTCTTCGCCCCCAATGCCTGATTGGATAACAAAAGTCAATAAGGATGCCCCATAATAAATACCCTTAAATGGCATCCCTCATCCATACTCCCTGACCTCTAAGACATCGTAAAGCAACCTTTGCTCAACAATCACAAAATGTTGACAATCCCCCTTTTACAGGGGGTGTGCGGACCGGGCACATAGTATACAACTGACCGGACACATGGTATACAGTTTTAGAAT
>JAFDYQ010000027.1 GCA_018267365.1 Bacteroidota bacterium
AAATAATATTAACAAATCTTTTTTGCTAACCGGATTTTACAAATCAGCATTTAGCAGGTCTAATCCCCGCTTTGTTAATTACCAACGGATATGCCGCATTCACCTCGGTAAATCTTGGCTTTGACTAAAAAAAGTTATTTTCTTTTGACCACGCTGATATGTTTATGAACTTTCACCCCGCAATGACAAATGTACTCAGGTGTCTGAGGCCTTACAGCCTCTCCTTCTATTCGGTCAGGTCGGTTTCCCACTTCTGCGTCATTCTGTTGCTGGGCTTTATCTTTTGGGGCGGGCAGTCGGCAGCGCTTGCATCTGAGCCGGTGCTGTCATTGCAGCCATCATATATTATTTCGGCTTCTTCAGACCTCACAGGCTCCTCTTCATATGTCTCATTGCCTCCTGTCATATCCCGTATCATGCATGGTCAGCTGGAGGTCTTTGATGAGATTGGCCCCAATGATGACGCGCCCGAGGGCGGCCCGGGCAAGGCTATGGACGAAATATCTACAGACCGACGGTTTGATTTCGGTGCTAAGGAAAATACTTTTATCCTCAGTACAGCGGTCAATCAAAGTTGTGCTACTATATGTCTCTTTGTACTCCACCATTCCTGGCGGAGTTTTATCTTCTGATCTTTACTCAAAAACGGTAGTCATGCGTACTATACGCAAAAAGACTATCGCACATCTGTAGTGCAGCCATGAGCAGCATAGCAGAGAGCTCATAGCTCACCAGTCCGGTTTCCCGAAAAATCATCAATTAATAAATCAAAAGCATCATGAAGAGGATCGCAATTCTCATCTGCCCAGTTATCTTGTTAGTCTTAGCCAGCTGCCACCACAATGAAAAAGAAAAGGAAGAGGCAGAAGTATTTCCTATTACCAGCCCGATCCAGAAGGATACGATCATCTACAAGGAATATGTGGGCAAGATCCACTCCATTCAGCACATAGACATCAGGGCCATGGAGCAGGGCTACCTGCAGAATATCTATATAGATGAGGGTCAGCATGTACACAAGGGGCAGCTCCTCTTTCAGATCATGCCCATAGTCTATCAGAATGAAAAACAAAAGGCAGAGGCAGAGGTAAACTTTGAAGAAATAGAGTACCTCAATACCAAGAGCCTATCTGATAGCAATATCGTATCTCCAAAGGAAATGGCACTAGCAAAGGCGAAACTCGATAAGGCTAAGGCTGAGCTGGGACTCGCCCAGGCGCATCTGAGCTTTACCGAGATCAGGGCACCTTTTGACGGTATCATTGACCGCTTTATGGTGCGGATGGGTAGCCTGCTGGACGAGGGGGAGCTGCTCACCACTCTGTCGGACAATAGCAAGATGTGGGTATATTTTAACGTACCCGAGGCAGAATACCTGCGCTATATCACTAATAAAAATCAGCACGGTCTCGGCAAGGTCAAGCTGCGCATGGCCAATCAGGACATGTTTGACCAGGAGGGTACTGTAGAAACGATAGAGGCGGACTTTAATAATGAGACAGGCAACATTGCTTTCCGCGCCACATTTCCCAATCCGAATGGCGTGCTAAGGCATGGAGAAACCGGAAATGTACTGATGCCTATCAAGCTGAAGAATGCGATCATCATACCTCAGGGGGCCACCTTTGAGGTGCTGGATAAGAAGTATGTTTTCGTAGTGGACAAGGACGGAACAGTCAAGTCGCGCCAGATCACTGTGGCGCAAGAGATGTCACATCTCTATGTGGTATCTGAGGGCCTCAGCCTGACTGACCACATACTGCTGGATGGCCTCCGCAAGGTCAAGAATAATGACAAGATCAAATATGAGTATGTAGATCCTCAGAAAGCTATATCTGAGCTGAAAGACCTCCACGCAGAATAAATGTAAGTACAAATCAAGAAGAAAAAATGTTCAGCAAATTCATACATAGGCCGGTACTGGCGATAGCCATTTCACTAGCCATCACATTCCTGGGTTTACTGGCTATCGGCACGATACCGATCTCGCAGTTTCCAGAGATCGCACCGCCACGGGTCATGGTTTTTATCAACTTTCCCGGTGCGAGCGCCGATGTACTGGTCAAGTCAGCCCTGATACCGATAGAAAGAGCCGTAAATGGTGTGCAGGGTATGCAATATATCATCTCTGACGCCACCAGTGCCGGTGAGGCCACTATCCAGGTGGTATTTGAGCCGGGCACGAATCCTAATGCGGCTGTGGTAAACGTAAAAACGCGTGTGGATCAGGTGATAAACAACCTACCTCCCCTGGTGCAGCGTGAGGGTGTGATCATCAGTCCGCTGCAGCCCAGTATGCTCATGTACGTGAACCTATACAGCAAGGATAAGAATGCAGATGAAAAGTTCCTTTATAACTATGCCAATACTACGATCCTACCCGAGATACAACGTATCAGCGGAATGGGTCGGGCCAAAATACTCGGTAGTCGCCAGTATGCGATGCGTATATGGCTGAATCCGGACCGTATGAGAGCGTACAATATCTCTACGCAGGACGTGATGGATGCCGTGGCTGAGCAGAGTGTGATAGGGCGCCCCGGGCGTATAGGGCAGGCCTCAGGTAAATCAGCGCAGTCTCTGGAATATGTGTTGAAATACAAAGGGCGTTTCAATACTCCGGAGGAGTATGCCAATATCATTCTGCGTGCCAATCCTACCGGCGAAAGCCTTAAACTGAAAGACGTTGGTACAGTAGAGCTAGGCAGTGAGTTCTTTGATATCTACTCCAATAAGGATGGCTATCCCGCAGCATCTATCGTGCTGAAGCAAAATATAGGAAGTAATGCCAGTCAGGTGATAGAGGAGACAAAGGAAAAACTAAAAGAACTCAAAAAAGACTTCCCTCCGGGTATGGATTATGAGATCAACTATGATGTATCCAAATTTGTGGATGCCTCTATCGAGAAGGTGCTCCATACACTCCTGGAGGCCTTCATACTGGTGGCGCTCGTAGTATTTGTATTTCTCGGTGACTGGCGGTCTACGCTGATCCCTGTCATCGCTGTACCGGTGTCTCTCATCGGCGCCTTTCTGTTCATGCGCATGTTTGGGCTGACCTTGAATCTTGTCACACTTTTTGCACTCGTGTTGGCCATCGGTATCGTGGTAGATGATGCGATCATGGTAGTGGAGGCTGTGCACGTCAAAATGCATGATGATCACGTATCGCCATACAAGGCAGTGAAAAAGGTGCTCAACGAGATAAGCGGAGCGATCATAGCTATTACACTCGTGATGACATCCGTGTTTGTACCAGTAGCATTTATGTCCGGGCCCGTAGGCGTGTTTTACAGGCAGTTTGCTATTACTATGGCCAGCTCTATAGTGCTGTCCGGGGTCGTAGCCCTCACGCTCACTCCCGTGCTGTGTGCCATGATCTTAAAAAACACACATGGTCAGCATAGACGCAAGACTCCTATTAATATGTTTATTGATTGGTTTAACCGTCACTTTGAAACGGCCACCAATAAATATACTGCTGTGCTGCATGTCATCACCGACCGCAAAATAGTGACCTATGGTATATTTATAGCGTTTGCGTTTGCTATCTTTTTTGTCAATAAAGTTCTTCCATCAGGATTTATACCAAATGAAGATCAGGGTATGATCTACGCTATCATACAGACGCCCCCTGGCACTACGCTGGAGCGTACCAATGATGTGGCGCGCAAACTCCAGAAGATAGCGATGAAGGTAGAAGGAGTACAGTCTGTCTCCTCTCTGGCCGGATATGAGATTCTCACAGAGGGTCGAGGGTCCAATGCCGGTACCTGTCTCATCAACCTCGCCGACTGGTCTGAGCGTAAACATAATGTAAAACAGGTCATAGCCGAGCTGGAAGAGAAGACCAAGGATATGGGAGCGACCGTAGAGTACTTTGAACCTCCCGCAGTACCTGGCTACGGATCTTCGGATGGTTTCTCTCTCCGCCTGCTGGATAAAGCTGCTACCGTAGATTATCAGGAGTTTGACAGAGTAAATAAGAATTTTATGGAAGCCCTCAAAAAACGAAAGGAGCTGACAGGTCTCTTTACCTTCTATGCCGCCAACTATCCGCAGTATGAGCTGGTAGTGGATAATGAGCTAGCCATGCAGAAAGGTGTGACGATAGGCAAGGCGATGGATAACCTGGATATACTGATAGGTAGTACCTATGAGCAGGGTTTCATCAGGTTTAGCAACTTCTTTAAGGTTTATACGCAGTCAGCACCTGAGTTTAGGAGGCTTCCTGAAGACGTGCTCAACCTCTTTATAAAAAATGATAAAGGAGAGATGGTACCCTATTCATCTTTTATGAGCATGAGGAAGACGCAGGGGCCGAATGAGATCACGAGATTCAACCTCTACACCTCCTCATCCATCAAAGGTGTGCCGGCCAATGGGTATACGAGCGGCGATGCGATACATGCTATACAGGAAGTGGCCGACCAGACACTGCCTCACGGATATGGTATCGCGTGGGAGGGGCTATCCTATGACGAGGCACGTCGCGGCAATCAGGCCATCGTCATATTTGCAGTCGTATTGATCTTTGTCTACCTGGTATTGGCCGGCCAGTATGAGAGCTTTATCATTCCGCTCGCAGTATTGCTTTCCTTACCGCCGGGTATATTTGGTTCCTTCTTTATGCTCAAGGGCATGGGACTGGCTAATGACATTTATGCACAGATGGGCCTCATCATGCTGGTAGGCATCCTGGGCAAGAATGCCATACTTATCGTGGAGTTTGCTGTGCAGAAGCATCTGCAGGGCGCGCCGGTGCTGGATGCTGCGATAGAGGGTGCCCGGGTCCGTCTCCGGCCTATCCTCATGACATCCTTTGCCTTTATCGCAGGGCTGATACCGCTGGTAGTCGCCACCGGTCCTGGCGCGGTGGGCAATAAAACGATCGGCTCCTCTACCATGGGGGGGATGCTCTTTGGTACCACCTTTGGCATTTTCCTCGTGCCGGGGCTCTACTATGTGGTCGGCAAGATAGCTGAAGGTAAGAGTCTGATCAGAGATGAGGAGATCAGCCCACTGAGCGAGGATTTTGTAGAGAGCCAGTCGGAGGCAGCCCTATCCAAGAACATCAAGAAAATATTAAAGAAGCTAACAGGCAGAAAAAATGACGAAGACAAAAATGCATAAATACGTCGCAGCCACCCTGCTGCTGGTATCTATAGCAGGCTGCAAACTTTTTAAAGAGCCGATCCGGACAGAAAATAAGACTGTACCCTCTGCCTACAATGGCGCTACACAGGATACGACCAACTCTGCCAATATCAACTGGCGCCACTATTTCTCGGATCCTGAGCTGATAGCGCTGATAGATACCGCGCTGAAAAATAATCAGGAGCTCAATATCACCATGCAGGAGATCCAGGTGTCAGCCGCAGAGGTGCGCGCCCGCAAAGGCGAATACCTGCCATTTGGTGGCCTGAAGCTGGGCGGGGGGGTAGCCAAGACGCCCCGCTATACGCCACAGGGCGCTGTAGAGGATCAGCTGGAGGTACAGCCCGGCAAAAAATTTCCGGAGCCGATCGGAGATATAGCCGTCAGTGCTGCCTTTTCCTGGGAGCTCGATATATGGAAGAAACTGCGCAATGCCAAGAAGGCAGCGGTAAGCAGATATCTGGCCAGCATAGAGGGCAAAAACTTTATGGTGACTAATCTGGTAGCTGAAATATCCGAATCTTACTATGAGCTGCTCACACTGGACAATCAGCTGGAGATCATCAATCAGAATATAGATATCCAAAAAAATGCACTAGGCATCATCAGGCAGCAAAAAGATAATGCACGGGTATCACAGCTCGCCGTTAATCGTTTTGAGGCCCAACTGCTCAATACACAGAATCTGCAATATGATATTCAGCAGAAGATAGTAGAGACAGAAAACCATATCAACTATCTGGTGGGACGTTTCCCGCAGCCTATCCGCAGAAATCCCCTCACGCTGAACACGGTAAGGTTTGATTCGATCTTTGTAGGTACGCCGGCCCAGCTATTTGATCACCGTCCAGATATCCGCAAGGCCGAGCAGGAACTGGCTGCTGCCAAGCTGGATGTAAAGGTGGCCAAAGCAAGCTTTTATCCTACCATCCACCTCTCCGCAGAGATAGGCTTCCAGGCCTTCAACCCTGCTGTATGGTTTAGACCGGAGTCCTTACTGGGATCCCTTTTTGGTGATATAGCGGCACCCCTTATCAATAGGAATGCTATTAAGGCTGCCTTTTATACCAGCCGTGCCAATCAGGTGAAGGCAGTCTACAGCTATGAGCAGACGATACTCAAAGCCTACGTGGAGGTTTCTAATCAGTTCTCTGCTATAGACAAATACAGCAAGAGCTATGACACCAAGTCTACGGAGGTAGATATCCTCACGCAGTCTATCACTGTATCAGACAAACTCTTCCGCTCAGCACGGGCCGACTATATGGAGGTGCTCCTCACTCAGCGTGAGGCACTTGAGTCTCGCATGCAGCTCATAGAGATCAAAAACAAACAACTGAAGGCCGATATTAACATCTACAAAGCACTGGGAGGCGGGTGGAAATAGAGATTTAGTATTTTTCCAAATTGGGGGAGGGCGCACTTGCGGTGCTCCTTTCTCATATAGTGTCACGGTATGCTATTTGCTGCGTATGACATGGCTGCCCAGAGGTAGTCCTGTATGATGCGGATATATACCTTAATATTCATCACAATAATCCTGACAGCCTGCGAGCCGAAGCATAACGGTGCGGGCATGTCACCCTCCGGTATTTCCGCGTCTGCCGGAAAACAGCTTTTTGTAGATAATTGTGCACGTTGCCACCAGATCTCGGGTCAGGGTGGCCCGGCACCGGGCGGATTGCCTGCGCCGGATATACGGCAACCGAGAAAAAGCCCGGCAGAACTTCGTCAGATCATTACTTTCGGTTTTGGCAAAATGCCCTCTTTCCACGATTCCATTTCAGATATGCAGATATCTGAGATAGCAGATTATGTGGCGGTGCAGATAGAGCGTCATCCGGAGTATCGGTGATATTGATCGAGGGCCGTTGATGTTACATTCTTTCTTTTATCCCCTCTTTTATTAGAAACCAGTTCATGGGATATGCTGTGATAAATCCGACTATCATAGCTGCCTGCATGGCAAACCAAAATGAGGGCTTTGTAGCAGGTAGGCGATGACCGATGATCACAAAAAAGTATATAGCCATAGCACCGTACATACCTATTTGCCAGGCTATGAGTGACAGGGTGTCGGCTTTGAGCGCTGCTATCAGCGCTTGCTTTGCGGAGATATCTCTCATTGGCCTGATGGCAAAGTACTGAAAGAGGATCCCAATGAGGAAAGCGAATAGAAAATCTACCGTCCAGGCTCCGGCCAGATGACTATGAAAGATCTCTATAGGTATGACGAGCAAAAAAATCTCTGCCAGAATATCTCCCAGTGTACATCCGCTCCCGCAGTGTAGTGTTCCTATTACTACGCTTTGCCAGAAAGGCTTATGGTTTTTCATCGTATGTGTCTGATGGTGCATATGATCCATATGCTGCACCACATCGCTCGCATCCCTACGCCCTACAGCGAAGTACAGCCATAAGGCTAAAGGACCCGCATAGAGTGCTGTGACGGGATAGACCACATTCATGATGGTCATCGGCTGTCTATGACCACTAGCGATATCAGCTACTATGATAATCGAGCATATAATGGCAATAGATAATGAAATAAGAGAGATAATGTTTGATGTATCCATGGCAGGCATGTTTCTGATAGAATAAAAATCTTTCGTCAGGATATACAATGCAGAAAGGGGGATGGTATCGTTGAAACAAACGTAATGCCAAGGGGCGAATAGATATCGCTTAAAGGGGAAGCGTGATTAAACGGGAAATAAAAAAGCCGTCATTTCTGACGGCTTGACCAGTTTGGCTCCCCCTCGAGGGCTTGAACCTCGGACCCCATGATTAACAGTCATGTGCTCTAACCAGCTGAGCTAAGGAGGAATTACCCCGTTAGGGGACGGCAAATATAGGATTCTGTCCTGTTTTTCACAATACCGGACTATTTTTTTCTTGAATGAACTAGCGCAAGTTTTGCGACGCAACGAGGGAAAATCAATTGTTGAGGTTCTAAATCTATTCTAAATATAATATGTCACTATCACAAAGTTGTTATTTTGAGGCCATAAACGACCCGATCATGACTATACCTGAAAGAAAGGACCTGATAGCCTCATATGGCAAAGCATATGAAATGCTGACCGCAGCTCTGTGGCAGTATCCGGTAGAGATGTGGCAATGGCGGCCCGGCCCTGACCAGTGGAGTATCCATGAGATCATCATCCACATAGCTGACAGTGAGGCTAACTCCTATATACGCTGCAGGCGGATGATAGCCGAGCCGGGGAGTGGTGTCTATAGCTATGATGAGAATAAATGGGCCCAGGCGCTGGACTATCACAGCCGGTCTACAGATGAGGCACTGGATCTCTTTAAGGTGATGCGCCAGTGCAGCTGGCAGCTCATAAAAGACCAACCGGACGAGGTCTGGCATAGCGCTACGATACAGCACTCAGAGAATGGTGCCATGACTATGGAAGACTGGTTGCGCATCTATGAAGAGCATATACCGGTACATATCCGCCAGATGGAGCGCACGTACAGGGCGTGGCAGAAGCAAGCGCAAGAGAACTGATCCGACCAAAAAAATCTTAACAATCTATACCAGGCTGGCTCTGGCGTCAGATTATCCTACCTTTGGACCACAACCATTTTAGTATGCAGCGTCTCATTTTTTTTGTATCAGTACTTTTGATCTCCCAATCATCCTTTACCCAGATCGTGAAACCTGTGCACTGGACGTGGCAGGCCCAGAAAGTAAAAGAAGGCGAATACAAACTTATCTTTACGGCGCAGATAGATAAGCCGTGGCATACCTACGGTATCAACATCCCTGACGGCGGCCCGGTCAGGACGAGTTTCAGCTATGATAAGATTGCGGGCTTGCAGACCCTCGGCAAGATGACAGAATCAGGCCCCAACATGAAAGATGCCATGGATGATGTATTTCAGATTAAACTCAGGTATTTTGAAGAGAGGGCTGTTTTTGAACAAATGATGAAGGCTAAAAAAGGCACTAAAGTGACCGGCACTATTGAGTTTATGGCTTGTGATGACAAGTCCTGCCTGGCGCCGGAGCGCAAGAAATTTGAGATTGTACTCCCCTAGGCTGTAATGATTTAGCCATCTACCCGTCCAACGGACAGATTCTTATATTTGACCCACATCTATACTGTCATGAATCAGATCAAGACACTTCTCGTCCTACTCCTGTTTAGTAGTCTTTCCTTTGCTCAGGTACTCACTCCGCGCCATTGGAGTTTTCGTGCGCAGCATGTGAAGGGCGATCAGTATGATCTGATACTGACTATGGATATAGATAAACCATGGCACGGCTACAGCCAGAAGGTAGATGGAGACGCTCCACTGCCTACTAGCATAGAGTTTGACAAAAATACAGACATAGAACTCATAGGCGCTACGGCCGAGGGTGGGCCTAATGTACACGTGATAGATGACGTGCTAAACGGTGGCAAGATGAAAATTTTTGAAGCCCGTGCGATCTTTACCCAGCGTATAAAGCTAAAGAAGGCAACCATAGTGACCGGTGCGGTGACTGCTCAGGTATGTGATGATAAATCTTGCCTACCGCCTGAGACCAAGATATTTAAAATATCTGTAGGCGGCGCGACTACCGGCGCAGACACCGCCAAAGCCAAATCAGGCGTGTCTTCGGCCTTTGGCAATACCAGCCAGGATAACAACGCAGGTAATGACCGGGCCGCTGCGGGCACAGATACTGCCAGCCAGACGGCCGCAGCACCTACTTCCGGGCTCTCCGGCTATTATCAAAACTTCTTTGACAAATCTAAATTTGAAAAGGCAGTCATAGCAGAGAAAAAACAAGAATTCACGGTGTGGATCATCATACTACTTGGGCTCGGTGGTGGTCTGGGTGCACTGCTCACACCATGTGTATTTCCTATGATACCTCTCACGGTGAGCTTCTTTATCAAGCGGGGTGAAAATAAAACCAAGGGTAGATGGGAGTCCGTGTTTTATGGATTTTCCATTACACTTATATTTTTCCTGCTTTCCCTGCCATTCCTATTTTTAAATCTATCGGGCAATGCGCTCAATGAGCTATCGACTAATATGTGGTACAACCTCATATTTTTTATCGTCTTTATCATTTTTGCAGTTTCGTTTTTCGGCTACTATGAGATAGCGCTACCCAGCTCGCTGGCCACCAAGGTCGACTCTGCTTCAAACGCCGGCGGCATGATAGGTATTTTCTTTATGGCGCTGACACTGGTGATTGTTTCTTTCTCCTGTACAGGGCCCCTCATAGGTACCCTTCTGGCCAGCCTCAATGGGGCTAATGGCAAAATGAACCTGATGATCGGTATGACCACTTTTGGTTTTGCCATGGGATTGCCGTTTACAGTATTTGCTTTTTTCCCTGATCTGCTCAAGAAACTACCTAAGTCAGGCGGATGGATGGACACAGTGAAAAAGGTTTTCGGCTTTGCCGAGCTCATCCTCGCGCTGAAGTTTCTGTCTAATGCAGACCTACAGGCACATTGGGGAGTTTTGAAAAGAGAGATATTTCTTGGAATCTGGGTCATATTGGGTGCGGCATTATTCTTATATCTCATAGGAGTCCTGAGATTCAAATCTGAAGCTCCGGTCAAGAAAATCGCGCCTATCAGGATGGGGGTGGCTGCCTTAGTGCTGCTATTCACAGTATACTGCGCCTATGGTTTGCCTGGCAATGATCTCAAATTACTGAGTGGCTTCATCCCGCCCAACTACTACTCTATCTATGCCAAACCGTCTGACTGTCCTGATGAGCTGAGTTGTTTTCACGATTATGACGAGGGGTTGGCCTATGCCCGCCAGGTCAATAAACCTGTATTTATAGACTTTACCGGATATAACTGTGCCAACTGCCGCAAGATGGAAGAGTCTATCTGGACTGATCCGGAGGTATATCACAGGCTGAGAGAAAAATATGTAGTGATCTCGCTGTATGTAGATGACTACAGGCGCAAACTGCCTGCCGATATGGTATATAAATCGCCTATGACCGGTGACGACCGGACCTCCTACGGAGATAAGTGGAGCGACTTTCAGGCTATCTGTTTTAATACAAATACCCAGCCGCAATATGCACTGATCAGCCCACAGGAGCAACGTCTCAATACACCATGGAACGGCTATGATGCAGACCCTAAAAAATTTAAAGATTTCCTGGATGAAGGCTTAGACGCCTTCGCTACCGTGAAGGCAAAGTAAAGCAGAAGTCTGTACCCCTTTCGTTGTTAGGCGTATTCCAGATAGTGCCACCCATGCGGTCTACTATCTTGCGGCATATGGCCAGGCCGATGCCCGAGCCGGAGTAGTGCTCCCTATTGTGCAGGCGTGAGAACATATCAAAGATGCTATCCCTGTATTTGTCGTCTATACCGATACCATTGTCAGAGATACAAAACTTATAAAAGCCTCCCTCGCGGGTATAGGTCACAGCGACACGTGGTGTTTTTGACTGGTTATACTTGATAGCGTTTGATAGGACGTTCTGGAAGAGTTGTATCATCAGTACGGAGTTGCTCCGCACTACTGGCAGGCGTGCACAGTCTATCTCTACACTACGCGCTGCTATGATCATGCGCAGGTTTTCTTTGACGCGCTGTAGTGTCAGATTGAGGTCTACCTCTGTCAGCTCGTCATGGCTATGCACCTTAGAGAAGGTCAGTATGCCGGCTATCATCTCATTGATGCGTTTGCCACCTTCTTTTAGATAATTCAAAAATTCTTTTTGCTCGGGATTTACCTTATCCTTCAGGCTCATCTCAAGTAGCTCGGCATAGGATACGATCATGCGCACCGGCTCCCTCAGGTCATGAGAGGCTGCATGGGCAAACTGCTTCAGCTCATCGTTGGACTGCTCGAGCTGAGTCACGTAGAGGCGTATCTCTTCGTTTTTCTGCCGCAGCATCTCTGTCTCCCGCTCCTGTCGTTCCCTTTCAAAATCTTTCTGGACAGCTCCCATATAGAGCACTTTGTCCATTTTAAAATTGTCCAGTAGTGTCTGGCTATACATTCGCTGGTAATCCAGCGCTTCTTGGGTCTTGCCGCAGCGCTCATATGCCTCAGACATCAGCTTGTATATCTTGGAGAGGTTGAGTGCAGTGGGCACCGTAGTCTTAAACTGCTGCAGCGCTTTGTGAAAAAATACGATCGCTTCTTCACAATCGCCCATAGCCAGTAGCGCACGTGCCTTCTCATCATAGTAGCTGGCCTGAAAGGTGGGCACATTCTTGCTAAAGATGATGCTATACGCCCGGTCAAAATATGCCTGTGACTGTTCTCTGTTTTTCAGTTTGGCATACAGCATAGCAGTGATAGAGGCTGAGAGGCCTGTCTGGAGTTCATTGTTTGTCTCCTCAGCCAGGCGCAGGCGCTCCAGCGAGTAGCGCAGCGCCTCCTCTATTTTGTCCTGCTTCTCCAGATCATTGATGATGGCGCCGTAGCAGAATATGATGCCCGGCGTATGGTCATTTTTTCTGTACAGCTCCAGGGCCTTGTCCAGATAGCGACGGTCCAGTATGGCCAGGTCTGTAAAGCTGAACAGGATGTACAGATTGTAGTAGATCGTGGCCAGCATGTTAGACTCTGTCTCTGTCTGGTTTTCGATCTTCTCCATATGCTGTATGGCCGTGAGGTAGGCTGCCTGCGCCTCAGGCAGGCGGAAGAAGAAATGATAATTGATGCCCAGATTGCCATAGTAGTATGAGGCGCGCCTCGGTATAGCCATATCAAAATACGGCCTGGCCCGCTCTGCGTACTCTATACATTTGTCCGGATCGCGCCTGATGAGGGAGTAGTAGTTGGAATAGCTGACCAGGAGATCTCCTATACGCTCGCGATCTTGTGCTGCCTCGGCGCGTGCGAGGGTAGCATCTATAGCTTCGCTCACACCTGGCTGGCGCTGGCGCAGCATCTCACGGATGCGGTTTACCTCATCTTGCAGGCTTATGTGTGGATCGCCCCCCATGACCGGGTTTTGTGTCTAGGTTTATACGTGAAAAGCTGTACAACGTTCTACCTGTGTCTACATATATTATATTAATGTACATAGACATAGCGCAGCTTGGGGCCGGGTGATTGCAATGTCAAAGTAATATATTTTATTCGCACTGCATATAATGGCGCTCATATTAAATATTGATACGAGTTCGCCTGTCTGTTCGGTTTGTATCTCGGATCGCGGGCAGGTGGTAGCTCACAGAGATGACCTGACCGGAAACCAGCACGCTTCCCTTTTGGCTATTTTGGTACAAGACACCCTTCACGAGGCTGGGGTGACAGCGCGCGACCTCTCGGCCGTGGCGCTCAGCAGCGGCCCCGGCTCCTACACCGGGCTACGGATAGGCACGAGTCTGGCCAAAGGCCTCTGCTACGGGCTCGGCCTCCCGCTCATAGGCATACCTACTCTGATGGGTCTGGCCTGTCAGATGACTGCCACTATGACTGATGCAGCTGCTGTATACGTCCCGATGATAGATGCGCGGAGGGATGATGCCTATATAGCCGTTTATGATGGTGATCTTAAAGTTCTAGAAAAAGACGCTTTCGTGACAGTAGATATACATCTGTTTGATCGGCTTTTACGTTTATATGATTCAAACATATATTTCGGAGGTACGGCATCCCATAAAATGATAAATCTTTTTTCAAATAATAAGTTTGGCACAATTATTGAAAATGTTAAATGTATTGCGTCTAATATCTCAATGCTATCCTATGAGCATTATCAGAGGAAGATCTTTTCGGATTTGACCTATTTCGAGCCGTTTTATCTGAAAGAGTTTGAAGGACGAATAAAAACCAAATAAATTTTTTATTTTTATAATACAAAACAAGACCACACCCAATGGCTGTAAAATCTAACAAGGACGTTTTGATGCTGACGAGACCCAATACAAACGAAGCTATCAAGCTCGAGTATGCTACGCTGAAGAAAGCCGTCCTGACACTGCGTGCTATCAACCATCCGCTACGCAAGGAAATAATGGAGCTGATCGAAGAAAAAAAACAAATGACGGTCACAGAGATCTATATCAAGCTGCGCCTGGAGCAGTCAGTGGCCTCGCAGCACCTGGCTATATTGCGCAGGGCAGACCTTTTGACTACTGAGAGAGATGGCAAGTTTATCTACTACTCTATCAACGCCAAGAGGATGGAGGAGATAGCTGCACTGGTAGAAAAATTGGCACAATAGTGCACCGCCAGGCTGATGAAAACCTTTAAGAACCTGTGACCCACCTTTATAAAAAAGAGTGGGTCTTTTATGTTTTATGGCTGGCTTAAGTTGTCTTTTAATGCAAGGCAGCTATCACCTGGATGAAGACGGAGCAATGAATCGGAATACTTTTTTTTACGTACATATATCTATACACACCAGACAACATGAAAAAGCAAACGCTCCCGATCGATTTCTCAAAGTCAAAAGTCGCCGCATCTGTCATGAGGGCACTATCGCATCCGCTGCGCCTCGAGATCCTCGCCTTTATAGACAATAAGAAGTCTGTCAAGGTGCATGATATCTACACCTCGCTCCACCTGGATCAGTCCATAGCCTCGCAGCACCTCAAGATCATGAGGGATGCTGACCTGGTAAACTATGAGAGAAATGGCAAAGAGAAGCACTACTCTGTCAACTATGACAAAGTGAAGCACATCAACCAGAATCTCCATAAATACATGGATAAGTAATCAGACTAAACTAAATTTGCACTGCTCCGGCAGATAAGTCTGAATGAAACCTCTCTCTACATCTGAGGCTGCCTCTCTCATAGACGAAGGCACCATAGTCATTGATACTCGGCCATCGGCCATTTTTATGTCGGGATTTGTGCTCGGCTCCCTATCTATACCGCTCTCCGACCGGCTCAGTACATATGCCGAACTGACACTCGACCCGGAGTATACAGTCATCATCATAGCCGAATCAGGCCAGGAGGAGCAGGCGTGCAGGAGTTTTATCAAAACCGGCGTAGTATCAGTAGCCGGCTACATAGATGGCGGCTATGAGGCCTGGCTGGCTGCCGGAGGTATGGTGGATGTCATCATAGATATAGATGCAGAGGAGTTTGCCATAGATTACAAGTTTGATGAGTTTTACCTCATAGATACCCGTAGTGATGAGCAGTATGAGGCGGAGCATGTAGAATATGCGGAAAGTATCCCGCTGAGCGACATAGAGGAAAATACCTCAGCGCTCAATACATCTGACAACTACTATATATATGGAGCAACGACAGAGGATGCGGCCTTTGCAGCTTCTTTATTCCGCAGGGCTGACTTTCAAAAGATACGGGTAATATCTGCAGGCTATGATGAGCTGAAGGAAAACTCCGAGATCACGATCATTAAAAAGAAAAAAGCAAAACCGGACTCTAATTTTTCAGACAACTAACAAATGGCATTCTCTCTCAGCTCGCGCCCCGCGCTCCTCAGCGATCTCCGCTCACGTCACTTTGACATACTGGTGATAGGTGGCGGCATCACCGGCTGCGGCATAGCACTCGATGCAGCGCTGCGCGGTATGAAGGTGGCACTCGTAGAGAAAGCAGACTTTGCATCCGGCACCAGCAGTCGCTCTACTAAACTCATACATGGTGGCCTCCGCTACCTCAAACAGTTTGAGCTAAAGCTGGTACACGATGTGGGCTCCGAGCGCGCTGTGGTCTACCGCAATGCACGCCATGTGGTGATACCGGAGAAAATGCTCCTGCCTATCATCAAGAATGGATCACTAGGCCGCGGCTCTACCTCTATGGCGCTGCGGGTGTATGACTTTCTGGCCGGGGTGAAGAAAGAAGAACTGCGCAAAATGCTAAGCCGCGAGGAAACGCTACGCGAGGAACCGCTTCTGAATAGCGACAAAGTAATAGCCGGCGGACTATACTATGAGTACCGCACAGACGATAGCCGCCTGGTGATAGAGCTGGCCAAAAGTGCGGTGTCTAACGGGGCTATCTGTCTCAATTATCTAGCTGTGACGGGTCCGCTATATGATGAGCAAAAGCTGATCTGCGGGGCAAAAGTCATGGATCAACTGACAGGACAGTCTTTTGATATCAAAGCGACTAAGGTGGTAAATGCCGCGGGGCCTTTTGTAGATCTGGTGCGCAAAAGTGATGAATCACTGTATGGCAAGCGCCTGCAGCTGACCAAAGGGGTGCACATTGTATTCCCGTATGAGAAGCTACCACTACACCATGCTGCGTACTTTGATGTAAAGGATGGCAGGATGATATTTGCCATACCACGTAATGGCGTGACATACGTAGGCACTACCGACACGGTATACAACCAGAATATAGACAGTCCGCACCCCACCAAAGATGATGTGCAGTACCTGATCGATGCAGTCAATGCGATGTTCCCTACAGTGGGTCTCAAGATAGCAGATGTGGTATCCAGCTGGGCTGGTCTGCGGCCGCTGATCTATGAGGATGGCAAGTCTCCGTCTGAACTATCGCGCAAGGACGAAATCATCATCTCTCCATCGGGCCTGATCTCTATAGCCGGTGGCAAGCTAACGGGCTATCGCCTCATGGCTGAGAAGATAGCAGAGCTGGTGTCAAAGGAACTTCTGGCTAAGGTGCGCTTCAAAAATACCTCTACGAAAGAGTACCAGCTGAGTGGCGGTGAGTTCGCTTCCGACGAGGAGCTAAAGGCCTTTGCACGGAAAGTGACGACAGATCCATACTATAGCTGGCTACCGGCAGATATACGTGAGCGCTGGGTCTATCGCTATGGCCGTAATACAGAAACTATACTGCGCAATGCGGAAGAACTGAAAGCAAGCTATCCTGATGCGGAGCAACTCGCGCTAGCTGCTGAGATCACTTACAGCTATTACAATGAGATGGTCACCTCTGAGCTGGATTTTGTGATAAGGCGCACGGGCATGATATACTTTGACAAAGTGCGGCTGGATAAACATCTGGATTTTATCAGTAGCTATTTCTCTCATGTACTGAGCCGCACTCCTGTGGAGAAAGAAAAAGCCTGGAAAGAATTCAATGCTGCGGTAGCAGAGGTGACAGACTTCAAATAAAGCCTACAGAAAGAAATAAAAAATGGCGGATCGCTATCCGCCATTTCCTTTATCACTTCAAAAGATAATTAGTCTTCTATCTCTATGTCAAACTGCACGAGGTCAATAAACTCACGTACACGGTTCTCTATATCGCGGTGAGAGAGTTCCTTCAGCCTTTCTGTACCAAACTTCTCTACGCAGAAGGATGCCATGGCAGAACCATAGATGATAGCACGCTTCATATTGTCAAAGGAGATATCGCGCGTCTTGTCCAGGTAGCCGCAGAAGCCACCGGCAAAAGTGTCGCCTGCTCCAGTGGGATCAAATACTTCCTCCAGTGGCAGCGCCGGCGCGAAGAATACATGATGATCATGGAACAAGAGGGCACCATGCTCGCCTTTCTTTATGATTAGGTATTTCGGACCCATCTCGAGGATCTTGGCCGCCGCCTTGACCAGGGAGTACTCATTAGACAGCTGGCGTGCCTCCGCATCGTTTATGGTCAGGACATCTATCTTAGCTATGACACTCTTCAGCGTTTCTATGAATGGTTCGGTCATCCAGAAGTTCATAGTATCCAGCACGATCAGCTTCGGACGCTTTGGCAGCTGCTCTATCACCTTGATCTGCAGGGCAGGGTCTATATTGCCGAGCAGGAGGATGTCGCTATCCTTGTAGCTGTCCGGCACTATCGGGTTAAACTCCAGCAGTACATTGAGGTCTGTGATCAGCGTATCGCGGGTATTCATATCAAGGTGGTACTTGCCACTCCAGAAGAATGACTTCTTGCCTTCTTTTACCTCTATACCTGTGGTATCTACACCTTTGCTGCGAAGGAGCGCCAGCTCATTCATATCAAAGTCGTCTCCTATCACAGAGACAATGTTTGTCTTCTTGGAAAAATAAGAAGCCGACCAGGCGATGTATGTAGCAGCGCCACCTACTATTTTATCGGTCTTGCCAAATGGTGTCTCTATGGCGTCAAAGGCTACAGTGCCTACGGTAAGTAATGACATGAGTATATCTGATTTGGCGGCAAATATGTGAATATTCTGCTAATGTGCCGGATGGAAGTAGTCTGCAATATCCCCGTGAAATGAACATACTAGGCAAACATATCCCAGAGGGGGTCAGCCGGTGTGGGAGCCTGTACACTGACAGATACGCGGTCTATGGGGTGCAAAAATTCAAGGGAACAGGCGTGAAGGGTTATCGCATTCGGCCTGTACTTCTCTGCGGAGCCATATTTCTCATCGCCGATGATCGGACAGCCTATATGAGCCAGCTGAGCGCGTATCTGGTGGTATTTGCCTGTGATGAGTGCTATCTCTATGAGTGTTTTCCCTCCTGACTGCTTCAGTGTGTCATACCGCAGTACCACCTCATCAGCACTTTTACCCGGCTTATCGTATATGATTGCTTTGTGTAGAGAGTTATCTTTTACGAGCCAGTGGCGGAGCTCTGCACTGCGCTGTGGTGGCGCAGCACTGACTATCGCCTGATATTTCTTTGTGATCTGCCGGGCGGCAAATTGCGCTGTAAGTAGCTTGAGGACAGAGGCCTTACGAGCCAGGAGCAGTGTACCGCTGACTGCGCGGTCTAGCCGGTGCACATTTCGCAGGATGTTATTGCCGCGCAGCGGGCCTAGCTGCCTCAGCAGGAGGTCAGCCACATTGTCATGGCCGGCGGTATCGGGCTCGGACAGCAGTCCCTGCGGCTTATTGACCACTAGCAGATATCTGTCATTATATAAAACGGGTATCACCATCACTGGGCTACAAAATAGGAGAATATAAGGCGCTATCAAATAACCCCGGCATCATGTATGCTCATCCGCTCAATCGAAAAACTTGGTGAACGGGAGTAAAAAAAGCGGCCCGGAGACCGCTTTAATATGTTAAAATGGTGCGTGTTCTATTTGTTGCCGGCGCGCTTACGGTCATTCTCCTTCAGCAGGATCTTGCGCAGGCGGATGCTCTTCGGCGTTACCTCTACATACTCATCCTCCTGGATATATTCCATAGACTCCTCCAGGCTCATGATGGTAGGAGGTGCCAGATTAGACTTCTCATCAGTACCAGATGCGCGGAAGTTGGTCAGCTGCTTGGTCTTGCTGATGTTCACCACGAGGTCACCCGGACGGATGTGCTCACCTACTATCTGTCCTTCATATATGTCATCACCGTTAGGCAGGAAGAATTTGCCACGATCGGCCAGTTTATCCATAGCATAGGTCACAGCCTTGCCAGTCTCCATAGATACCAGCACACCGGCTATGCGGTTAGGTATTTCACCTTTCCATGGCTCATAGCCTTTGAATCGGTGGCCCATGATGGCCTCTCCGGCTGATACGTTCAGTATCTGGGTGCGCAGGCCTATGATACCACGAGATGGTATCTCAAACTCTACGTGCATCAGGTCACCTTTAGGCTCCATAGTAGTCATCATGCCCTTGCGCATGGATACCTGCTCTATACATTTGCCTGCTACATCCTCAGGGGCGTCTATCGTCAGCACCTCTATTGGCTCACACTTTACTCCATCTATTTCTTTGATGATCACGCGTGGGTTGCCTATGCAGAGCTCGTAGCCCTCGCGGCGCATGGTCTCTATCAGGATGCCCAGATGGAGTACACCACGGCCGTATACGATAAATGTATCGGCTGTAGCGGTATCTTCTACCCTCAGCGCCAGATTCTTTTCCAGCTCTTTGTAGAGGCGCTCACGGATCTTCTGTGAGGTCACAAATTTGCCCTCCTTGCCAAAGAAGGGACCTGTATTGACCGTGAAGGTCATACTCATGGTCGGTTCATCTATAGAGATAGGAGGCAGGCCTTCGGGTTTCTCTATATCTGCTATGGTATCACCGATATCAAATCCTTCGATACCCGCCACTGCGCAGATATCTCCGCACTCTACCTTATCTACTTTGAGTTTGCCCAGGCCGGAGAAAGTATAAAGCTCCTTGATCTTAGACTTTACGATAGAGCCATCGCGCTTCACCAGAGAGATCGCCTTGCCCGTCTCTACTACGCCACGTGCTACACGGCCTACTGCGATCCGGCCTATAAAGCTGGAGAAGTCCAAGGATGTGATCTGCATCTGTGTAGTGCCCTCTACCATAGGAGGTGCGGGGATGTGCTCCAGGATCTGATCCAGCAGATATACTACATCTTCGGTAGGGTTTTTCCAGTCGGGACCCATCCAGCCGCGCTTGGCGGCACCGTATACTGTTGGGAAGTTCAGCTGGTCTTCTGTCGCGCCGAGGTTAAACATGAGTTCAAATACACCTTCTTGTACTTCTTCAGGGCGGCAGTTTTCCTTATCCACCTTATTGATCACCACGATAGGCTTCTTGCCCAGGGCGATGGCCTTGCTCAGTACGTAGCGCGTCTGAGGCATGGGCCCCTCAAAGGCATCTACCAGCAGTAGCACCCCGTCTGCCATATTAAGCACGCGCTCTACCTCACCGCCAAAGTCGGCGTGGCCGGGGGTGTCTATGATGTTGATCTTGACACCTTTGTAGTCTACAGAGACGTTCTTGGCCAGGATGGTGATACCACGCTCGCGCTCCAGATCGTTATTGTCCAGTATCAGCTCTCCGGCCTGCTGGTTCTCACGAAAAAGAGCACATTGGTGCATTATCTTGTCTACCAGGGTCGTCTTGCCGTGGTCTACGTGTGCGATGATCGCTATATTTCTGATATTCATATTCTCTCCTTAAAAGGCGCGCAAAAGTATCAAAATATCGGGGACTTTTGCTACATTGCCCTATCTTAAAAGGTTTCAAAATGATTATCAGTTTGTAAACTCAAATGTACAAAATGTGGATTTTTTGTTCATAAGTTTGCATTTTAAGAGAAATAACCTAAGTTTGTAGACTTATCAACCAAACCAAACCGGCCCGTCTTATGAAGAAACATTTTCCTCTTCTACTCACCACAGCCCTGGTAGTTTCGTCTTTTTTGTACCCTACAGCGGGCCAGGCTGCCATCCGTATGACCGATGGTCCTATGATGAGTAGCGGACAAATGCAGGCAGTAGACTCTACTCAAGATAAAGGCGCTCAAGGAGGCACATCTAAAGGAAAGAAGGACTCTCAAAACCAGACCGAGTATATGAAACCGGATATGGAGTCCAAGGACTACAACTTCTACGACCGGAAGAAGATTAGTACCCCCCTTATGCCGCGCTATGATCTGGACTCTGCTGTCTACCAGAAGGGATTTAAGAAAAAAGAAGAACAGCAGAAAGCCTTTATCCAGAATAAGTATCGCTATCCGGCCCGTCCGAAGGATCAGTGGGAGCTAGATATTTTCGGAGGTTCATTTGCGATACAAGGGGATATCAAACCTGATTATACAAAAGCCTGGGGCGGCGGTATAGGAGTCAGGAAGGCTCTCAACTATTTCTTCTCCCTGCGTGGTTCTTATCTTTTCGGCTGGGACAAGGCCCGTGAACTGCAACCCCGTTCTGATGTGCAATTTGATAAAAACCTCAATGGTACTACTAATAATGCAAATTACTTTGGTACCAGCCCGGCTACGGAGAAAACGATATTTCATAACTATAAGACTGTGACTCACTCTGTACGCATCGAGGGTCTGGTCAACCTTGGCAATATCCTGTTTCACAGAGAACGCAATCTGGTGAATGTAAACCTGATAGCCGGTGTGGGTATGCATATGTACCGCACACAAATGGATATGCTGGATAAAAATGGCAACATTTATGATTTCTCTGCTGCACTGGCAGATTTTAATAACCTGAAGGCAAACAATACTCCTCAGAAAGACATCAATAAGGCTATCAGTGCTGATCTGGACAAAATACTGCAGGGCAACTATGTAGTAGAATCCAAGAACCCTCAAAAGGGCGGACTGGAGGTAGGCCACTATAACCTGGTGCCTGATTTCAACGTAGGCCTGGGCATCGACTTCCACGTGTCAAAGTGGGTGACGCTGGGCCTGGAGGAGAACTTTATCTTTAATAACAATAGTAATCTGGATGGTGTAAACTTTCAGGCAGACAATCTCGGTGGCCTGTCTCCTCACTATGATCACTATCTGGCCAGCATGCTGCACGTACGGATCCACCTGGGCAAGAACCGCGTAGAGCCACTCTACTGGCTCAACCCGATGGACTATGCCTACAAGAAGATCAGCGATGCTAATCCTGACAAGATCGCTAACGACATCCTGAAGGATACGGATGAAGACGGCGTGCCCGACAAACTGGATAAGGAGCCTAACACAAAGAAGGGCTGCCCTGTAGATGTGAAGGGTGTAGTGCTGGATAGCGATAAAGATGGTATACCTGACTGTGATGACAAGGAGCCATTCTCAGCGCCTGGATATCCTATAGATGCAAATGGTGTAGCTCAGATACCGCCTAGCCCATGCTGCGACAATGATACCACCGGACTGTACGGCGATAATGGTCTGGCAGGCGGCGCCGGTGGCAAGGGCGGCCGCAGGAACCGTGGCGCATTTGACTGCTCTAAGGTCGAGATGCCGGGTGTATACTTTGATGAAGATAAGTACAACATCGATCCGGCCTATCAGAGTGCGCTGCATCAGGTAGCAGAAAAGCTGCAGATGTGCCCTGACGTAAAGATGATCGTAACGGGTGTAGACGAATCCAGCAATAACCAGAAATATAACGAGCAGCTGGCATACAATCGCTCTACGTCAGTCGTAGACTATCTGGTAGAGAAATATGGCATCTCCCGCGACCGCTTCATAGTGAAGTATCAGGGTGGCAAAAAGTCTAATGTAGCCAAGACGCCTGCGGAGCGTAAGGCCTCGAGGAGGGTAGAATTTGGCTATGCAGCCGATGGCGAGAAGGGGGATGGCAATCCTCCGGCACCACATCCTGGCCTGAAAGCCGGATCTAATAAATAAGGACTCATTTAAGATACTAAATGGCCACTCGTTGCAGAGTGGCCATTTTTGTTTGATGTAGTCCTCTGATCGCTTCGTGGCCGATCTGCTACCTGCCAGGGGACATTTGTACTTTAGCACTTTTATCTCTGCCGGTGCTATACTATGTTTGTCCCGTCAAATCTCTACTATGTCCTCCACAGCGCGCAAATGGATTGGTCTCTGGCTTATAGCAGGTTGTCTTATGGTATTTGCGCAAGTCATCATAGGAGGTGTGACCCGCCTGACCGGTTCCGGCCTGTCGATCACTAAGTGGGATATAGTAATGGGTGCCATACCACCACTCACAGAGGCATCGTGGACAGCAGAATTCACTAAATACCAGCAGACCCCCCAGTACCAGCAGATCAATCAGGATATGAACTTGAGTGAATTTAAGTTCATCTACTTCTGGGAGTTCTTTCACCGCAATAATGCCCGTCTGATGGGGATCATATTTTTTGCAGGTCTGCTCCTATTCGTCATCAAGGGCTGGATCAATAAGGACCTGGCAGTCCGACTTGCTTTTGTACTGGTATGGGGGGTGCTGATAGCTACGCTGGGATGGATCATGGTAGCTAGTGGCCTGATAGATAAACCGTATGTCTCGCCTGTGAAGCTCTCTATGCACCTCACTACAGCGCTCGTGATACTGGCCAATCTGGTCTGGCTCACGCTCTATGTACTACGGGAAAGAAAACAATATGGCGTCTACGCGCCCCGGCAAAAGCGGATAGCGCTGGCTGTGATGGTTTTGCTTTTCGTACAGCTATTTCTCGGTGGTATACTATCCGGCACCAAAGCAGGACTAGCCTACCCTACCTGGCCTGATATGAACGGTCAATGGGTGCCATCGGCATTGAGTTCGCTGCCGGTGCGGTGGGACGGTATACTCTATTACGATGCAGGAGCACACTGGGAGCAGACTTTCATCCAGTTTGTACACCGCTGCACGGCATACCTGCTGGTGGCAGTAGTGATCTGGTTTTACTTTCAGCTGCGCAGCCTGGACAGTGACCGCGTTTTCAGTACAGGAGTTAAATTGTTTCCTCTGGCGGTGTTGCTACAGGCCACTATCGGCATCATCACTGTACTGCACTGCGTAGGTCATGTACCTGTCTTTTGGGGTGTGCTGCATCAGGCGGGTGCTATGCTGCTCCTGGCCAATACGACCTTTATCTACTACCATCTCACAGCATCAAAGTCGTAAGCCGGATCGCGCTTCTCTTTATCACAGAAACTTACCATCTTGGATGGACTATTCGTCCATCAAACTCTGATCATGACTGAGACCTCCCGTGTCAAGCTGGCCGCCATCTTCACCCCTGTAGTGATCGTAGCGGCCCTGGGTTATTTTGTAGATATCTACGACCTGCTACTCTTCAGCATCGTGCGTATCAAGAGCCTGACCTCCCTCGGATATACCAAGGCAGAGGCAGACAAGTATGGCCTGCTGCTGATCAATATCCAGATGATAGGCATGCTCGTAGGCGGCGTTTTCTGGGGGATGCTGGGCGATAAGCGTGGTCGCCTGTCCGTACTCTTTGGCTCGATCATCTTGTACTCACTCGCCAATATCGCCAATGGATTCATTTCTAACCTGACGCAATATGAGGTGCTCCGTTTTATCGCCGGCTTTGGCCTGGCGGGAGAGTTGGGTGCCGGCATTACACTTGTGTCAGAGTCCCTGTCTACAGAGCACCGCGGCTATGGTACCATGATAGTAGGTGTGGTGGGAGTGTCGGGTGCTGTATTCGCCGGAGTGATCAGCCACGTGCTGGATGACTGGCGGTATTGCTATTTTCTGGGTGGTGCACTGGGGCTCGCGCTATTGCTCCTGCGCATCGGTGTCTATGAGTCGGGTTTATTCAAAGATATGCTGGAGCATAAGGTAGACCGGGGCAATTTCCTAAAGCTCTTTACCCGTTGGGATACTTTTATGAAATACCTGCGCTGTATCCTGATAGGTATACCCACATGGTTTGCTGTGGGGATATTGATCACCTTCTCGCCGACTTTTGCCGGCAAGGACCTGCTGGATATACAGGGTACGATAGACCCGGGATATGCCATCATGTATACCTATGCAGGTATCACTGCGGGCAATCTGCTGTGCAGCTGGATGAGCCAGTATATGCGCAGCCGCCGCAAAGCGGTTTTCTGGTTTCTCATACTCACGGCGGTAGGATTCGTGATGTACTTTATGGCGCACGGCTGTAGTGCTACGTACTTTTATATCGCTATGATAGTCACAGGAGTGGGTACGGGCTTCTGGGCTGTAGTGATCACCAACTCTGCAGAGCAGTTTGGTACCAATATCCGCGCGACAGTGGCTACTACAGTGCCCAACCTGATACGCGCCTCCCTCACTCCTATATCACTGATCTATGCATGGCTCTATGGCTATTTCAATAAACTGGTGAGTGCCGAGATACTGGCCGTATTTATCATTGTCATACCTCTCGTCTCACTCTACTATATGGAGGAGACATTTACCAAGGACCTCAACTATCTGGAGGAGATATAGAGAGAATGCGTATTTTGCGCTATCTGCTGACAGCACAAATCAAATGTAGTGATACTACTTCTGGTCCTGGTCTTGTACATCTTCTGGCGTGACTACATACGCAAGCCTGAGCCTGCGCCGGTACAAATAGACGGAGGACCACTGACCATCTGGGACCGATCTCCTGTACCTGATCGTGGCCGGATCAAGGCGCTGGGCTATACCATCGTCGGGCTATATGCCATCTCTGTCACAGGCTTATATTTTTTCTGGTATAAGAAGACTAAGCTGAATAAGTTCCATTGGTTTGACGATCGTAAGGAATGGAATCAGATAGACAAAGCCGGACATATCTACGGTGGCTACTTTCAGACCATATGGGGCTATGAACTGCTGCGCTGGTGTGGCCTGAGCAATAAGCAATCTGCAGTCATTGCTGCCATGCTGGGCATCTCTATACAGAGCTCGATAGAGATCATGGATGGCTACTCATCCAAGTGGGGTGCCTCCTCCAGTGACCTGGAGGCCAACTTCCTCGGAGCCTTTATCGCTGCGTCGCAATACTGGATGTGGGAGGAGCAGCGTATCATGCTGAAGTCATCGTACGAAGGTGGCGACTATCCCAAGGGTGAACTAGGGGAAAGATCAGAAGAACTCTTTGGTACAGATAGTATAGGCCGCAGGCTGAAAGATTATAACCACATCACGCTATGGGTCTCTGTGAATCCATCTAAGTTTCACCCCGGCGTGTATCCTGACTGGCTCTGCTACTCTGTGGGCTATAGTGCGGAGAACTTGTACGGCGGCTTTGAAAATAAGTGGATAGATAGGGACGGCAACAAGCATGACCGCACGGACCTGCCACGTATGCGCGTGCTGAACTTCTCTCTCGATGCCGACCTGCCAAAGCTTAGCAACGGCAATAAGGCTGAGCTGGCAGTGTTTAAGATGATGAACATCTTCAAGGTGCCATTCCCACGCTATCAATACAAGTGGGAGGCTGAGAAAGTAGTCAACCCAAATCCGAATGGATGGGGTAGGGAGGAATAGCTCAGGCTTCAGTGAATGGAATGCATCAGCCCGGGTATGGTCCACGCAAACATCTCCAGACAGAGGATGTATATATGTTCCATGGCTACGAGCGAGACAAATACTTTTGCAGCAACATGCGGCAATGTCATTTAGTATGATGAAAGGTAGAGTTTGCTGCAATAAGGAAATGAATAAGCAATTTCCGTAGGCTAAATCTGTACATTCGAATATGACATGGAAAGAAAAATATGGTACGCTCGCGCTCATAGCAGGGGCATCGGAAGGCATAGGGGCAGCCTTTGCTACACAGCTCGCCGCGGCAGGGGTTAATCTGATACTCGTAGCCAGACGGCCGGAACCTCTGGAGAAGCTGGCGACCGCACTCCGTAAGCAATATCGCATAGCAGTGGATTGTATCACCTGCGACCTTGCCGATCCGCAGGCTGCACAGCAGCTGGCCGCCGCTACCGGCGCGAGGGAGATCGATATATTGGTCTATAATGCAGCCCTATCCTATATCGGCCCTTTTGAGAAAAACACGATCGCACAACATACACAACTCGCCCACGCCAATATGATCACACCGATGCTGCTCACCCAACTGCTTGGAGGACCGATGCTACAGCGCGGCAGGGGCGCTGTGATACTGATGGCCTCGCTAGCGGGCTTTCAGGGTAGCGGGTTCCTCGCTGCCTATGCAGCGAGCAAGGCCTTTGACCGGGTGCTGGCCGAGAGTCTGTGGTACGAGTGGCGCGACCGCGGGGTGGATGTGATAGCCTGCTGTGCCGGAGCTACCTCGACACCTAACTATATCAATACGAAACCTCAAAAGACTAGCATATTTGCTCCATCTGTGCAAAGTCCTGACGAAGTCGTGAGCGAATGTCTCCGCAGGCTGGGCACCACGCCATCTTTAATAACCGGTACAGGCAATAAGCTCGCGAGCTTTCTCATGCAGCGCATGATGCCGCGCCGATCTGCCATCACTATCATGGGAGATAATACGAGGAAGATGTATGGGCAATAGTCACACATAGGCTGCCATCCCGGGTAAAGCGAAATAGCAAGAAGAAGAGAACTCAATAAATATACGGTATGATGCGGTACCTGACCCTGCCGAGGTATTGCTGCCAGAGGGGACCGTACTTGGCCGCGCAGCGCTTGTCGTCGTCTATCTGGCGGGGGAACAAAAGCACTACATAATACAAGGGATACAACCAGGGCCAGATGCAAAGCGGATGCCCCGCGGCGAGCACTATGCCTGTAGCCATGAGGATCTCTCCGAGGTAGTTGATGTGGCGGCTCAGGCCCCAGAAGCCATTGACGAGCAGCGTCCGCCTGCCGTCTGTGATCGACTCGGGGCGGATGCAGAGAAACACCTTGCGAGGGTCTCTTTTGAAATAATATTTCTGCAGGTTGGCGCCACGGGATATGCTCCAGCCGGAGAAGAATACGCATGCGGCAATAACCAAAGAGGCTACGGACGAATGGGCCGGCGGCAGCGATACCGTAGCCCATAGAGGGATGGCGTAGAAATATGGATAAAAGGCGATGCAGCCCCAGCCCAGTTTAAAACCCACCCGCTCTGCAAAGAGATCATACGTATACAGGTGTACCTCCTCAAAGGTGAGATAGTCTACGACAAAATAGGTCAGCAATCCAGCACACAGATAGATACCGGTGGAAGCCTCTGCACCATAGAGCAGATAGTGATGAGCGGCAAAGCTCAATACATTCAGCTCGAGCATGATAGCGCCTATCAGGTAGAGCCACATCTTGGCATCGATCCGACCGCCCCAGAGCTGCGGATTTTCCAGCCGGCCCAGATAGAAGTCTACAAGGAAATTGTTTTTCACTGCTGGATGCGGTACTACGATAGCTGCGGCAAATACCAACCCGAACGAAATAGCTCCTGCCAAACCCTCCCATCTATAGGTGTAGAGCCAGTCCCAGGGGAGCCAGCCCATATAGCAGACCACCACCCAGCAGGCCACTGTGATGAAGAGAACCTGTATACCGTTGAGCCGGTAGCGCAGTTTCTCATCCGTGCCGGTGCGGATGGCATAGCCTGTGACCCACCGGCCGGGCACAGCCGCATTCAGCAAAAAAACAAACGCGTAAATCAAGATAGGTGCGAGAAATCCAGCGAGCTTGTCCATAGGATGAAAGTAGATAAAAGGCCTGTGTGTGGCAAGGCGTGATTTTACTTGCCAAAGTACTTCGCCGAGAACTTCTTGTATAGCTCTTTCTGCTTATTGTCCAGGTCTATCTGACGGCCATCTATGAATGCAAGAGAAATGTTTGACGTACGCATATCCAGCAGATCACCATCAGATATGATGAAACTCGCTGCTTTGCCAGCCTCGATAGTTCCGATCTTATCATCCAGCTTCAGGATCCTGGCAGGGTTGAGCGTGATGGCACTCAGTGCTTGTTCTTTAGTCATGCCGTATGATGCAGCTGTTCCCGCCTCAAACATGAGATTGCGCTGCTGCCAGAAGCCGTTTTCGCTGATCGCGTATAGCACGCCCGCTTTTTGCAGAATGGCTGCAGTCTTATACGGCTGCTGGATATCTTCATCACTATAGGTAGGCAGTTCATGTGTTTTACCCAATATGACCGGTATCTTTTTAGCCGCCAGCACATCGGCGATCATGTAGGAGTCTGCTCCACCCATGATGACTACATTCACACCCATCTCTTCGCCAAAGGTGATCGCCTGCAATATTTCTTTCACGTAGTCTACCCGTATGTATAAGTTAGCCCGATCTGTAAAGAGTTTCTTCATAGACTCAAAGCGAAGATTCGTTTTCTCATGAGGCGCATAGGCGTATGACTTTGCATCATTAAACAGGTCTTTCAGTTCCTGCACATTTTTGTCGTAGTCTTTGTTTAGCTCATAGCCGTCGGGCTCTGCCCACCAGCCCTTCATATGATACATATTGGGCCAGGAGATGAAAAGGCCTTCGTCTGCTTTCACAGCTGCATCCTCCCAGTTCCACGCATCGAGCTGCACGACTGACGAGGTGCCTGATACGCGGCCACCCTGCGGCACTATCTGCGCATAGAGGATCCCGTTAGAGCGCACTGTAGGCGTGACACGGGAGTCAGTGTTGTAGGAGATGATAGCCCTTACATCCGGATTGACCGAGCCAGTCTCATACATATCATTGGTAGCGCGCACTGCCTCGATCTCTGTGAGGCCGAGGACAGTATTAGGTGCGATCAGACCGGGATAGACCTGCTTGCCACTCACATCTATGATACGGCCCATAGTCTCGTCTGTCTTGAAAGTACCGGCGGGCATCACGGCAGTCACCTTGCCATTCTCAAACTGCACGTAGGCGTTTTCTATCACCTGTCCATTGCCTATATGTACTGTGCCACCCTTCAGGCAGAGGCGCTCTGATTGCTTAGGTGCGGGTACCGGCACATCCTCCTGTGCTATAGCGGCAAAGCTCACTAATAATGAGACCATCACCAGCGCTGAGCAGAGTTTTATATTCTTTATCATGACTGAATTTCTACTTGTTATCTATTGCTTGTTCTTATTCATTATTCCCACCGCAGCTATATGCTTTGTTGGTTTTCTTTGCCGGGTCCTGCGTAGGGCTACCGGCTTTCTTGTCGTCCAGCATTTTCTGTGTCAGGCGGGCACGCTCACGCTTGATGTACTCGCGCTTCTGCGCATCTGCTTCTTTGTCATAAAAGCAGATGCCATCTACGTATGTTTTCTCCACCTGTGCGTATATAGAGAGCGGATTGTCTGACCAGATCACTACGTCTGCGTCTTTGCCCACTTTCAGGCTACCCATGTGGCTGTCGAGATGTAGCATTTTAGCCGGATTGAGCGTGACCATTTTCCAGGCATCTTCCTCAGATGTGCCGCCGTACTTCACCGTCTTGGCTGCTTCCTGATTGAGGCGACGAGCCATTTCCGCGTCATCAGAGTTGATGGCGGTATTGATGCCGATGCGGTTTAGGATGTTTGCATTATATGGGATAGCGTCTATCACCTCATACTTGTATGCCCACCAGTCGCTAAAGGTGGATGCATTGGCACCGTGCGCCTTCATCTTGTCTGCTACCTTGTAGCCTTCCAGTATGTGGGTGAAGGTATTGACCTTGAAGCCAAATGAATCGGCCACATGCATCAGCATATTGATCTCGCTCTGTACATAGCTGTGGCAGGTGATGAAGCGCTTCTTATTCATGATCTCTACCAGTGCCTCCAGCTGCAGGTCTCGGCGTACGGGCTTTCTGGCCTGGAGTGCTTTCTCATATTCACGCGCCTTGGTGAAATAATTCACGTAAGTCTGCTCTACGCCCATGCGCGTCTGCGGATAGCGTATCGTAAACTTCTCACCCCAGTTGGTCTGCTTTACATTCTCGCCGAGGGCAAACTTGATGAAGCCATCGGCGCCTTGTATTTTGAGTTTCTCAGGTGCATAGCCCCAGCGAAACTTGACCAGCGCCGACTGCCCTCCTATAGGATTGGCCGAGCCATGGAGTAGCTGTGCCGCCGTGACACCACCGGATAGCTGGCGGTACATGTTGAGATCCTCGCTCGTCACTACGTCTCCTATGCGCACCTCCGAGCTGGCCGACTCCGCACCTTCATTCACACCCTCGCTGATCGCTATATGGTTGTGCTCGTCTATGATGCCCGAGGTCACATGCTTGCCGGCCGCATCTATCACTTTGCAGTCTGCGCAGGCCAGGCCACTGCCCACCGCACTGATCTTGCCGCTGCGTATCACTACATCAGCATTCTTCAGTACACCCTCTTTTTCATTTGTCCAGACGGTAGCGTTTTTGATCAGTACATTTTCTGCTTTAGGTACTTCTTCATTGCCGTATCCGTCAAAAGGATATAATACTTTGCTCAGCTTAGTGAGGTCCACAGTGTCAGCCTTAGGGGGATGAGTAGTGTCAGGAAGTGCATGCACAAAAGCCGCCGTCCAGTCAGCCCACTCACCATCTGGCAGCTGGGCTTTACCCTTCCATGATTTGTCGCTCTGCAGCACCCCCGTCAGAAGAAATTTGCCGGGCTTGTTTTTGTCCGGATCAAAAGAGATCGTCAGGTCATTGTCCTTTATGGTCAGCTTGACCTCTATCTTATTCGTATCCTGCGTGATCAGCCCTTTAGGCGCAGCCTGCTCACCCTGTACTTTCAGCGAAGGATAGTTATAGGATTCTTTTGCGCTTTTGATAGCCAGACTGTACTCACCACGGATATCTTTCGGGTCAAACTTAGCGATCTCATATCTCTTGCCCTGTATCCAGTTTTCATTGATCACAGCCTTTTCATCAAAAAGCGGTTTAGAGGTGACAATGAAGTTGGCCAGTTTGCCCTTGTCCAGAGATCCTATCTGGTCTTGTACATTGAGGAATTGAGCCGGTGATAGCGTTACAGCTTTGAGCGCATTTTCTTCACTCAGACCGTATTTGATCGCTGTACGCAGGTTTTTGAGAAAGTCTTCTTTTTTCTCCAGGTCTGCAGAGGTGATAGCGAAGTCTATACCCGCGTGGCTGAGGGCGGCAGCGTTGGTCGGGGCCAGCTCCCAGTGCTTCATCTCTGCCAGCTCTACCCAGAGCGCCTTGTATGGATCTTCTACATCATAGGCTTTTGGGAAAGATAACGGTATAATAAATTTTGCCTTGGTGTCTTTTAGCTCAGAGATACGGCGATACTCTGTGCCGTCACCCTTGAGTATATATTGCACGCCAAACTCCTTCGCTATCTTATCAGCGCGTAGCTCTTTCAGCCAGTTGCCTGCATCAAATATTTGCGGCAGGTTTTGTTCATTATTCCACGCCTCCATAGAGAGGTTGTACTCCGTCTTATAGCCATAGGCCTTATACCATTGTGCATCAAGATAGCTCTGCCGCAGCAGTGCGATGGTACCCATCAGCGAAGACGGATACTCCTGGGTAGAGGTGCCTTTACTGAAAGAATAGTGTGCGGAGGCATTGCCCTTTACTACTACTTTATTTTCCTTTTCGTTATTGAGGGTCACTACAGCACCGGTGCCACGGGCCACGCCATCCTTGCGATGCGTGAGCACTGCACCAAACCCCAGTTTACGCAAGTCATTGGCTGCACTTTCATTGACAGCAAAGTTCTTTTGAGCTTCATATTCCGAGCGAATGGCCTGATTCCAGCCATAGGCCCCCTTTACGTTGCTGGTATATTGTATGCCGCCGTCATCCTCGTTGGCAGTATGTACTTTGGGCGTAGCCGGCAGGCCGTAGTCAGTATAGATATCTACGAAGGAAGGGTAGATGAACCTGCCCTTCATATCATGTACGATGGCTCCCACAGGGATAGACACTCCACGACCGGCATCTACCACCTTGCCCTCTCTGATCAATAGTATACCGCTATCTATTTTGGTCTTATAGTCTTTGTATAAAGTGGCATTGATAAAAGCATGTACCCCCTCGCGGAAATCATCGGGCCCGTTGGCTCGGAAAACGCTCTCCTGCCCGTAGACCCGGACGACGGACAGCGACAGCAATGCGGCTAATGCAGCTAGCGCGCGTAGTGATCTGGTCATGAATAAAAGTTAAGAGGTACGAAGTTAAAAAAGGGCGCCGAAACAGATTGCTAAAAGATGATCAGTTAGCACTGATCCATTCGGCAGGATTGAGCTTGTCTTTGCCCTTCCATATCTCCAGGTGTATCTTGGTCTGGGAGTCAGATTTGTCTGTAGATAGCAGGCCCAGATTTTGTTTGGTTATGACATTGTCATTGGCCTTGACGGTAGCGGAAGAGATATTGGAATAGACGCTGAAATATTCACCATGCTTGATAATGATGCAGGTCTGAGTAGTAGGAAGCGTAAAGACGCTTACCACAGAGCCATTAAAAATGGCTCTGCCGTTAGCACCATCTGCGGCTCGTATATCTATACCATTATTTTCTATGAAGACTCCTTTCAGCGTGGCATGCTCATGCTTGCCAAACTGACCGACTATTGCACCTTTTGCCACAGGCCAAGGCAGTTTGCCCTTGTTTCCCGCAAAGTCCTTTGACATTGCCTGGTCCTTTGGCGAGAGGAGTATATATTCCGTCCTACCTTTTACTGGTTTCGACGGCTCCGGTTTCCCTTCTGCGAGTGCTTTTTTCTTCGCGGCATCTTCGGCCTTCTTGCGGGCCATCCGGATCTCGTCTTCTATGACCTTCTGTATCTTGGAGTTCAGCGCCTGTATAGCCTTGTTTTTTATGTCTACATAGCGCTTCATTTTCTTTTCCTTCTCGCTGAGCTGCGCTATCATTTTATCTGTTTCCTCCTTTTCTGTCTCTAGTTTTTCTTTTTGCTCACTCTGAGATTCCAGCAGGCTTAGTTTGCGTTTTTTGCTTTGCTCCAGGTTGCTTTTTTTGCCCTCCAGCTCATGTATAGAGAGGTCCAGCGCCAGCGCCTGCTGGCGGCGGTAGTCAGATACACGTTTCAGATAATTATACCGGGCTATAGCCTCATTGAATGAGTGAGCGGATATGATGAAAGTGTACGGATTCTGAAGTGCATAGCTGCTATATGTGTGGCGCAGCATCTCCGCATAGTCCTTCTTCATCTTTTCTATCTGGATGGACTGTACGTCTATGTCTTTCTTGGTCTCCGTGATATTATTGTCCAGATTGTCTATCTGGTGGCTGTAGTTTGAGATCAGCTCTTCACGCTTGTGTATTTTATCTTTGATGATCTCTATCTGCTCCAGGTTTTCTTTCTTCTGGCTGCTGGTCTCCGCCAGATGCTTCTCCATCTCAGCTATCTCTTTGCGCAGCTTTTTCATCTGTAGCTCCAGCTGTTCTTTCTTTTGCTTATTGCTCTGAGATGAGTTTTGGGCGGTAAGCAACTGCGCCGGCAGAAGAGAGCACAATATGACGAGCAATGCCAGTGCATAGCCAAAAGGTGCAGGTCTGCGATATGAATTTACTTTATCCACTTTGTCTAAAAGATGCGCGCGCATCACTCACTCACTCAAAGCGTATGCGGTCGCTGCGCTTCATACCCGGACTCACCTCAAACGGAAAGTCAAGCGGTTCATCGATGCGAACCTTGGAGTATGACAAGTGTAACGTGTAGGCTTGATCTCCCTGTTTCAGTGCGATAGTACGATCTTCAGAAAAGGGGTGTCCGGCCTCCGTAGCATACCCCCCAAAAGTAATGCTCATATGCTGGCCTACCATTTTGTCTGTCAACAGGCTTTTAGCCATTGTATAATTTTGGGGATAAAGGAAGGCCCCGTACAGGAGTTGTGCTGATTCAGCCCTTATTATATGCAGGCTGTCTTCCATACCAAGGTATTGCGGATCAAGACCGGATAGGTGCATGTAATAACCCAATAAAAAGTCCTGAAGCTCCGGCACGCTGGCCTGTACAGGCAGCAGGCGTGCTAAACTACTCAATGGCTGACAGGTATATTCATTACTCAGATGATTGACTATACGCACTGTATCTCTGCTGATGAATACCCGCGCACCTTCTATACCAAATGGACCCTGCAGGGATAGCCAGATGACACTATCTCGCTTCATACGGATCACTGCAGTGAAGTCTAGTTCGGTTTTGCCATCGCTATAGCTGACGCGTACGCGTGTGGCGAAGTACTTATAGGCTATCCTATTGGCATCGGCGAGCCGTAGCATAGAATCTTCTGCCAGCGTAAAGGAGCGAGTACTATCCCCTGTCACCGTTGCGGAGCCGGTAGCTATACGATGTGTGTGGCAGGAAGACAGTAGTACTATTACTACTGCACAGGTCAGATATAGAAAAGAGCGCCTGAAAACAAATGCGAAAGCAGAGAGCATCATTATTAAAACACAAATATCTTGATTTTAGTGTATTTACCGCCCGGCGCGTCATTGTGTCAGTGACATTCTCAGCTGTAGGCCACCTTTCACATTGGTAGTAGGGAAGCTGGAAAGCACGCGAGGATTGGTGTGGCTATAGTCGCAGAATAGCCTCACGGTGATATTCTTATTGACCATATAATCTATGGCGGGGCTGATAGTCAGTGTGCTGCTACCAGCTGTGATTTGCGGCAGACTCTGATCTATACGGTGATTGACCGTGACCCCATCTCTGTAGGAGACGTCTACCTTAAATTTAAGGTCATTATCAAGCCGAAGCGGTTTGCCATTCTTGAGTTTGATAAAGTTTACTTTCAATCCTTTGATAATATAGCCTGCACCAACTGTGATGGTGGTACTCTTGTTCTCTATAAGCTGATAATCGGCAAAAGTCATAGTGACGGTGCGTGAGGTCTTATAGTCAAAGCGCGCACTGATCTTATTGACAAAGGTCATATCTATACCGATCAGAGGAGAGAACTGCTCATTCATCACTATACTAGGCATATTGAGGCTTGAGTAAAAGTTATTACTGATAGAATCCACGCGACTGAGATTTTTATTGGTATACTGTGCATCAAGATTGGTCTGAAAGCTGCTGACAGTGAGTGTAGAGCTATAACCGTGAGATAACGTGAAGTTGGAAAATACCTTTTTCAGCCATTTGATCTTGGTCAGGCCATTGTATGTGATACGCCAGTTAGGCATAGGTGTAGATTTGAATGGATTCAGATTTACCCTATGAGCATCCTGATGATTGTACGCTGCCAGGAACGATGCGATCAATACGTCCTGCTGCAGCGGCCCATAGCCATACCTGTAGTTTACATTGGTACGGGTATGTGTAGAGTCGGTGGGATCCAGATAGTTTCCTACAGAATTTGGATTAGCTGTACCCAGGCGCTGAGAGATGATGGCCCGGTTATTTTCAAAGTCTTTGTAGGTCTGCGAAAATCCCTGAGCATCAATATTATTGAAGAATGTCCTGACCGGTACATAAGAGATAGTATAGGAGCCTATGGTCATCTGGTTTAGATGCTCCCAGCCATCGCCTGGCGTCACAACCTTAAAGAATTGGCTCTGGTTTTCCGAATATTCGCGGAAGAGGGATAGATCTATTTTGAAATCCGGGAACAATTCAAAGCCGGCCCTAATATCCAGTCGTGTCAGTTTTGTTTGGGTGAAGCGTGTATTAAGCAAGGTGTCCGAACTGATCCAACCCTTGCCCGCAGCTCTATCCAGCCACCTATTAGCTGCCAGCGTGTCTATGGACCCAAAGAGCCTGTCTCCCGGCTGTCCCCCAAATGCAAAATCATAGCCGGGAGCAGCAAGTTTCGTATTATTGCCTATCAGATTGGTAGCGGGCATAAAGCCTGCGAGCGTAGTTCCCTTAGTCTCTTTATATTCTACACTACCCGTTTTTAGAGATAGCAGCGGCCGCATGAGCACAGATACAAAAGGATCAGGAGGCATTTGTTTCTGCCGGTAGTCTTTGCGTTTGGCACGGATCTGCTTTTTTACAGCTTTGATCTCAGCTTTGAGTTGTTTGGATTTTACTTTTTGCACAGAGTCTGGCATAGCCTTGTCATTGCCTAGGGCCAGCAGGTCCTGCTGCAGTTTATCCCGCCGCTCTATCAGCTTATCTATTTCTTCTTTGATTTTTTCGCGGGTCTTGCGTATGGCTTCGCGCTTCTTGTCATTTTCTTTCTTGTCACCGAGGCTGGGATTAGGCTGATTGTATTTTTTCAGGAAGGGTACCTTGTCATAGATCTTCTTAAAGTTTAGATCCACTTTGCCTCTTAGATTTTGGGTGTTGCTGATAATGTTACCCAAGGGGTTATTCGTGTGAAATTTTGTGGCCGAGTCATACACCTGCGGCGCAGCTACCCATGTATATGTAGAGGCGTATCCTGCATTGGCAGAGACGAAGTCAAAGGCAGGGATCTTATTGATAGGTAATGTATAGGCTGCGGCAAAGTTCTGAGCATAATTGGTATTACGGCCGCCCTTTTTAAAGTTATTCCAGATAAAGTCTTTTTTCTCCCGGGTGTTTACTTCACCATCATACTCGTCTATACGAGACTGGTTGGTAGCGGTATAATCTATGCTTAGCGATTTAAAAGGATTATACTTAAATGCATACATCCGATTCCATCGGAAGGACTTATTGTATGTAGTAGGGATGGAGTCTCCTACATCGCCGAGGTTTCGCAGTTTTATAGAGTTGAAATCACGATTGACATCAGTATTGAAACTGAGCGTGGCGGGCATCAGGTTAAAATTGAAATCTCGGAAGATATCCAGCCACTTTGTCCTTGCTTTGATGATGCGTTTGAGTGGTGTAAATTCTTTGGCCTGAGGTGAAAAACTCCAGGCTACAATACCCACATGTGTTTTGCGCTTATTGAGTTCTATAAAGGGATCGCTTAGTAGTATTTCATTGTATGAATAAGTAAAGCTAAAGTTGGCCGGATCGTAGACGCGTTGTACTTTGCTCTTCAGCTTTGGCATGATACGCACACCGGTAAAGTTGAAGCCTCTACGTGTATTAATAGTTTCAATTTGACGTTTATATGCTTTGACTGAGTCTGAGGATACGCCGGCCTTCTGCATGGCTGCTATCTCTTGTACGGAGCGGACATCATTCATGTATGGATCAAACTCCGGCAGACTGAATGATTGTGTGATATTGCCAAAGAATGGCAGGCGGATGCCCGCCTTGACAGGAAATAACTTACCTAGCTCCAGATTGCCCGATGCAGAATATTGGTACAGGTCATCCTTATAGCGCTGATCTATCTTCTGCTCTATCTGACCGAAGCCATGGGTGTGCATACTGCCTGTCAGATTTACCCTCCCGAGATCGGCCAGTTTGATGGCCACTTCTCCCAGGGCGGCGGTACCACCGTGCTGGTCCAGACCAGAGAGTCGTAATTCATCGAACCACACCTCTACACACTTTGACTGGCCATCATCATAAGGATTGTGGTATACAGTGTCACCTTTTGCAGGGTTTTTGATACCGAGCATCACATCTTTCAGTGCACCGAGGTCCGGGTTGCCTACTATACTGTATATACGACCATTTACAAACGTGTCGAAAGGCACGGTTTTAGGCCAGTTGATAGAGTTGCGATATACTTTGAGGTCTACCAGCAGCTGGAGGTCTACATCCACATTGTTTTGTGGTGGCCAGACCGAGTCGCGGTCTGCCGGTACATCACTGCTGAAATTGCTACGCTCCGACCTCGAGTCGAGCACGTGTACTGGTATTTCATATTGATAGTAGTTGGCAGTAAAATCTGTACCCAGACGTACAAAGGCTGTGACATCGCCATCTCTGATAGGCGCCTCTCCCTCTATCCGGTTGGCGTGTACATACATATTGAGGTGATAGTAGCGCCGCATATCGATACTGATATTTTTGAAAACGGCTTTCGAGTTGCCATCCTGCAGACCACACACTTTCAGAGAGAGCGACTGCTCATTCTGCTGCACGTACTGATTAGTTTGTGCGCCTATGGCGTAGGTCCGGTCTATATTGGGAGGCAGGATATAGTTGACAGGTGTCTTGCCGCTATTCTCTTCTATATTCACCTTTCCTACGTTGAAGTAGGCATCGCTGGCGTTGTCATTAGGCAGGTAATCAGACCCCGGATCTATAGGATAAGCATATGCACGCCACTGGTTTCTTATCAGGTCCAGAGAGGCGAGACGGAGTATGGCGCTGGTATCCTTCCACCCTGTCATAAACATACGGATGAACTGGATTGCCTTAAAGTCCGGTAGGCTACCCACCTCTACATCATAGTCATGTATCGGTACCCGAAACTGGTACCACATTTCTGTCTCCCCATTAGCCGATGTGATGCCGGAGCTTTGCTTACTGATGATGTATTTGTTGTTTCCGACATCCATACCAGGCTTCAGATCTATGCGATATTGGAAGTACTCCTCATCTTCATTGAGAGATTTATCCTTATTTAAATCTTCATTATCCGGCAGGCTGGTACCGGCATTGCTCAGGGAGTTTCCGGATTGCACAGGTGTATTGCCATCCGGGCCATTATAGTTTTTATAGCGTTTAGTGATATCGCTCTCTGACGCGAGAGAAGCATCATTAAAGAAGGTATAGTTGTCTGAAGAGGGATCTGACTGCAGCTTTGCGAAAGCGGTCGCATCCATAAAGGACTGACAGTTGGTCAGGAAAGAGGCAAGGCTGTCACGCTCGTCCTGGTCGCGAAATCCGTCAAAACCGACATCCTCATACGGCCTGTCCTGATCGGATGTAAAGGCCGTGGTCAGCGGCAGCAGCTTAGGTACGAGGCCCCATCCCGTGCGGTCTACCTGGCTGCGGTCCTGATTGAGTCCATTCTCCATAAAGAGGCGTGAGTCTTTCAGCACATCTTCGGATATATTGCCGAGATTGATATAAAGCTGACCGCCCTGGCTCTGCGGATGACCCAGAAAAGGGTCCAGCATCCAAAACTCGATGAACTCTACGTTAGTAGACTCCAGATCGGTATTGTCCAGCGCTCGCATGATACCACCCCAACGCGATTGTGGATTTTTCAGGCTTCCGTTTGAATTGACACCGGCAGACACGCCCGGTGTCGCACTATTGCTTTGCTCATAGTTATACGGGCCGCGCTCCAGTGGATAGAGGGCGAGGTCAAATGTGTAGATATTATTGTCGAGGAGCTGGTTAGGCTTATTGGGGAAGATCTCTTTTTGCGATACGATACGCTGATAGGGTTCTGTAATGTTAGGATTGTTGACGTAAAAAGTATTGTCTATCCGATACCAGGCAAATTTTGCTCTGTTGTATCCGTACTGCAGGTTGTTTACATTATCGGCTTCCGGAAACATATTTCGACCGCTGGCATCAGGGGAGTTTCGCGGAGTAGACGCCAGGCGCCAGTTGTTGAGTGGATTTTTGAGGTCGTAGTTGGTCGTAGTACCTTCAAAGTCGTCCACATATACCTGCGCCTGACCGGAAGCATTGTTGATCGACTTCTGGCTACCCGGAGAGAGATGCGCTACCTCCGCATAGCCGGAGATGGTTGACATTTCCTTGGTAGAGTAGACGGGCAGTTTGTCGAGAGCCTTGGTCAGCCACGGGGCATTGGTCTCATACTTGATATCTGCTCCGAAGATGGTATTCGATATCGGATCCTCACCTATATTTACTTTTTGGGTAAAAGGCCGCTCCGTCATGTGCATGACTGTGGCACCTATATTGATCTTTTTGGTGAGCAGATAGTCCAGGCGTGTGCCGTATAGCGATTTTTGCTGAAATCCAAACTGGCTATTATTCTCAAAATCAATTTTGACTTGCTGACCGGAGTTGAGGACACCCTGATTCAGAATTGTAACTCTGCCCAGACTATAGTCTACCTCATAGTCCACACCTTCTTTGAGCAGTGCGCCGCCGGCAGATACTTTCACCGACCCCTTTGGTATATTGATGCCGCCGAGAGATATCTGACTGCCGTTAGCTCCCTTGTACTGGCCGCGTATCATGAAGCGGTTTCGCTCAGGAAATTGTTGTGCGTTAAATTTTGTAGAGTCATATAGCTCCTGATAGACATACTGCCCCGAGGTCTGGGTAGAGGTGCCGCATGCGGTAAACGCCTTTTGAAGATCGCTGCCGAAAGGCTCGAGAACAGGGAAAATGAGTCGTCCGTTTTGAGGAATGATAGTAATGCCCGGTACAAAGTCAAACTGGCCATCGGGCTGCGCATCTCCCTGCACATTGAGGTTGTCCATGTTCAGCACCTTGATGAGCTGTTTGCCTTTCAGACAGCCTTGTGGCATAAATTGTTTTTCACCGCCTCCCGGATCATTGTAGTATATATTCAGACGAAAATCTTCCGGACTGACCTGATAGGCACCCAGCGAGTAAATGTTTTTCATCATCAGCTTATAGTAAGGCAGGTTCACACGGAGTGCCGTACCCTTGATGAGTTTCAGGTAGATCACCTTGCTGACGCTATTGGAGTCCGGCGGGATATCAGTAGAGAATTCACCCACTTTGTAGACCTGCCCGTTGATTTCGTATTGGTAGGCTACACCGAGCACATCATTGGGATTTAGTGCCGTATTGAGAGAGAGATAGCCGAGATTGGGGCTGAAGGTATACTCCGTAGGCTGGAGTTTGCGTGCATAGGTTTTCTCAAAGTCTGTACCCTGTGAGAGGCCCAGACTTGTCATTGTATTCTCTACGTGATCTACATAGCGACCGTTCAGATTGCTGGCCACTGCGGCGTAGAGTCCGTTACTGCTATTGTCGGGATTGCCTGAGCCATTTGCGGTAGCGGGGTAGTTATGTGGATTCTTTTCGCCGAGGTCTGCCAGGGCTACTACGTCACGCACGTTTGTAGTAGTACCATTACGGTTAGTCACCCATACTTCCAGCCTGGTAATGTTTACGATAGACTGTATCGTAGGCATATTACTCAGTGCGTAGTCATATTGGTCTCTGAAGTGCTGCGCAAGGAAGTAGTGCTTATTCTCATCATACTGGTCTGCCCGCAGCTCAAAGTTGGTCCTCTGAGCACCATTGTCTACTGTGATGGTCTGCGTCTTGGACTTTTGCTGAGACACGATGGTGGTCCATGTGAGGCGACCAAACTGCAATGTAGTTTTGAAGCCGAAGAGTGACTGGCTACCGTTGATAAGGCGTGTAGGTAGCGTCATATTCACATTGCCTATGGCGATCTCTTTAATGATGTCATCCTCTTTGCCCGTGTAGCCGAGTTTCACCTGATTGTTAAAGTCAAATCCGCTTTGAGTGTTATACTTCAGACCGAGTTGTAGCTTATCACCGATCTTGGCTACGACATTCATGTTAATATTCATGTCAAAGTCAAAGCCTCCCGTATGGCGATTACGGATCGGTATATTGGGATTGTCTATTTTCTGATAGTTGCCACCGAGAGTCAGGTCCAGGTTACCTTGAGGTTTTACTTCGATCTTGGTACCTCCGAAGAGGCGATCCAGGATCTTATTTTTCATATTGATCGGCGGGATGATGCTCTTGTCTTCTATCAGGGTGATGGCGCGTGAGCGGTTCTTGAAGTAGTCGTTGCGCTCTTGTTTCTCGGTATACTTCAGATACTCCTCGTAGGTGAGGTACATAGGTTCTTTGATATCTACATCTCCTACCTTTTCGGTCACTACATACTTACCGGTCACAGGGTCGTACTCTACATCCTTTTTGACGTTAGCGGGATCCGGTAGATAAAACGGATCTTTTTTTGTGTCCGTCACATGGTCCCCCTGACGGTCAGTCATAGGATATTTGAGCGTGGGCGAGTCAGGTAGAGGTGCGGGCTCAGCAGTAGGAGCGGGGTCGCTGGTCCACAGCTTATGATACGTGGCAGAGTAGCCGAGCAGCATCGTACTCATAGCCGCCAGCGTCAGAATGCCCGTATATATCTTATGCCTTACCTGCATTTACAATTGCTTCAAAGATTCCTTGATCATACCCTCCACGGACAACGAAGGGTCGCCTGCAGAAACTTTAGTTAGTACTTTTTCTACAGCAGCCTTGGTGAATCCTAGCGCCATGAGCGCATTTAACGCCTCATCTCTATTGGTATTGTGACTGCGTGGAGAAATTAAGACATCCCCGGACACTTTGCCTATCTTGTCTTTGAGCTCCAGTATCAGGCGCTTGGCAGACTTTGGCCCGATGCCTTTCACACTTTGGATCATAGCCTCATTTTCTGTGAGGATGGCATGCTGGACCTCCTCCGGCCTGAAGCTGGACAGCATCATGCGCGCCGTCGCGGCGCCGACACCTGATACAGAAATGAGTTTTTCGAAAATATCTTTCTCCAGCTCTGTAGAGAAGCCATACATGTCAAAACCGGAGACAGATTGGTTCTCACTTTTCACCACGAGAGAAATGTGCAGCAGGGTCTGGTCCAGATTTTGCACCTGGGCATAGGTATGCAGGCTGATCTTGACCATATACCCTATGCCACCCACATCCATGATCACATGCGTGGGACTTTTATACACGATTTTACCGTTCAGGTATGCTATCATTCCTCTTTATCTAAAGTCAAAAACCACCCTCACCTCAGTGGCTTCTTCTTAAAAAGAGTCAGCACTGAAATGCATGGAATGGGCACAATACGTCTTGCCTCAGTGACGTACACGAGCATAGCTCCGCTAGTGTATCGCTGATACAAAATTCGAAATCGGGCTAAAATATGAACTTTGACCTGATAACGGGTAGAATTGACCGATAGTCGCGTGTTTAGGTGGCTAGAATAATCTACAGGGGTGAAAGTATAAAAAAATGTCAAAATACCCTATTTCCGCGGTATTCAGGCAGATTTTTTTAAATTATGGATATAAAGTAGACCACTGCATCAGTGTCTTAGAGAAGCCAAACAGCTTCGCATCCTCATGCTTCTCTGCCATCAGTTGTATACCAATAGGCAATCCCTCTGCACTCTTTGCCAGCGGCAGTGAAATAGCGGGTACGCCTACCAGATTGGCTAGTACTGTATAGATATCAGCCAAGTACATCTCAGTAGGGTCGCTTGTCTTTTCGCCCAGCTTAAATGCAATAGATGGGGCCGTAGGCAGCAGGATGAAATCATAGCTGCGGAATATCTCACTAATCTGCTCACTGAGCATGCGGCGCACCTTCTGGGCACGAGAGTAGTAGGCATCATAGTAGCCGGCGCTCAGTACGAATGTGCCGAGCATGATACGGTTCTTGACCTCGCGGCCAAAGCCCTCCGTGCGGCTCAGTTTATAGACGCTGTCCATCTCAGTAGCACGAGGCGAACGGTAGCCGTAGTGCACCCCGTCAAAGCGGGCAAGATTAGAAGAAGCCTCTGCAGTAGACAGCACATAATACACGGGTATCAGATAGTCGGTCAGGTCAAAATTTACCTCTTCGATCGTATGCCCTTCGGACTTGAGTTTTGCTATGATCCTCTCTGTCTCGCTGCGCACCTCTGTGTTGATTCCCTGGTGGTCTACCGTATTTTTTAGCACCGCTATGCGGGCTTTTTTCTCAAACTTTTCGGTACTGTAAGATGGTACAGGCTTAGATGATGCTGTGCTATCATATTCATCAGCACCGGCCATTATCTCCATGACCAGAGCGCTATCTTCTACAGAGTGAGAGAGCGGGCCTATCTGGTCAAAGGAAGAAGCATAGGCAATCAGTCCCCAGCGCGATACGCGACCGTAGGTAGGTTTGAATCCCACTACGCCACAAAAAGATGCCGGCTGGCGTATAGAGCCACCTGTGTCTGATCCTAATGAGACGAGGCACATATCTGCCTGCACAGCTACTGCACTGCCGCCAGATGAGCCCCCCGGCACCCGTGAGTTGTCCCGGGCATTTAGCACCGGGCCGTAGGCGGAGTTTTCATTGCTCGAGCCCATGGCAAATTCATCACAATTCAGCCGGCCAATGATGATAGCATCTTCTGCCAGCAAGCGCTCTACTACGGTAGAGGAATAGATAGACTCAAACCCTTCCAATATCCTTGATCCGGCAGATACTTTATGGCCACGGTAGCAGATATTATCCTTGATCGCGATCACCATGCCATAGAGGCGACCCCTGCCTGTGGTTTTGCCATCGAGCTCCGCTGCGCGCGCCATTGCCTCCTCGCCATAGACTTCCAAAAAAGCATTGAGATGGCGATTAGATTCTATATTGGTCAGATAGGTAGTCACGAGGCTTTTCAGGTCTGTCTGACCGCTGCCGATGGCTGCCTGTATCTCCTTGTGGGTCTGAAACATTTATGACTGTTGGTATACTGCTAAAAAAATTTGGATGCTCACCTGCTATACTTGCAGAGGAGCATCCAAATATAGTAAGATGCCTAAAAATTAAAGCGTTAAGATTACTTGGCGTCAGATGGTGGGACCTGAGTCGGCTTTTCTTTCATGCCTTCTTCGATCTCATTCCTGATATTAGACTTAGCCGCATTAAACTCGCGCACGCCCTGACCGAGGCCGCGCATCAGCTCAGGGATCTTTTTGCCGCCAAACAGGACCAATACTACCGCCAGTATCAAAATTATCTCCGGTGTGCCTAATCCAAACATTGTAAATTGATTTTACTGCAAAGATAGGAATAAATACGACAAGGCATGCCAAACGGATGTTAAACCTAACGTCGGTAGATATGAGGCGAAAATTGTACAAAAGGTCAATTTTAATATCTTTAAGACCCGTATGGAGAGTATCATCATAGGCATAGCGGGCGGCTCAGGATCCGGCAAGACTACCGTAGTCAGGCGGATCATGGAGAAATTTACAAAGGCCGACGTGGCTGTCATGTCTCAGGATAGCTACTATAGGGACAATGCGCACCTGACCCTGGAGCAGCGGCAGCTAATCAATTTTGACCATCCGGCGTCTATAGAGTTTGAGCTGATAGTACAGCACCTGTCAGACATCAAGGCTGGCAAGACGATAGCAGAGCCTACCTATGACTATATCACCTCCACACGTCAGTCAGCCACTATACCTATAGAGCCGCGTCACGTGGTGATCATAGAGGGCATCCTTCTTTTCACAGATGTACAGGTGCGTGATTTGTGCAATATCAAAGTATTTGTAGACGCTGAGCCGGACGATCGGCTCATACGTATCATACACAGAGACATGCATGAGCGGGGCCGCAATGTAGACGACGTGATAGAGCGCTATGGGCTGGTCAAGAAGATGCACGATCAGTTTATTGAGCCGACCAAAAAATTTGCGGATATCATCGTGCCGCAGGGCGGCGAAAACCATGTGGCTATAGACGTACTGGTATCTATGATCCGGCAGAAACTCAGCCAGAAAGTAATGGTTGGAAGCCCTATTGCGCCGTAGCTTTAGCTGCTGCCTTTTTAACCTTTTTATCAGACTTCTTTGCAGGTTTATCTCCGGCGGTCGTTTCTTTCTCTTTTGATGAGGTTTCGTTGTCCTTTTTCGAAGCGGTCTTGTCAGATTTAGTGTCAGATTTTTTTGATTCCTTTTTGACTTCTGCACTCTCTTCATTATCTCTCATCTCATCATGTATCAGAGTATCTGCTTGTGTTGCAGCCATAGAGTCGACGACTACACTGTCTGCCACTGCCAGCGCGACTGGGTGCTCTGGCCTGAGCGTGATCTTCATACGCACGGGATTGTGGTCTGAATATTCAAAGCCGGCATTGATGCCTTTCACCTCTACTACATCCACATTGGGAGAGACAAAAAAGTAATCTATCACTGTGGTGAAGGTGGTGTTAGGATCGAAAGCGTGGCTGTTCTTGCGGTTTGTCGGTGTATTGCCGTCATATACGTACTTCCAGCCCGGGATGTAGTTAGAGTCGTTATTCATTTCATATAGCTTGTCATAGTTCGGCTCTTTCTCCCATTTCTTTACGTTAAAATCCGGCGGCGCTATATTCCAGTCACCCCCGAGCACTACGTAGTTCCCTTTCGCATATTCTGCCTCCAGTAGCTTTTTGGTGAGCGCCATCTGTTCTTTTTTCACAGATCCGTCATCATAGGCTTCAAAGTGTGTATTGACTACTACCAGCTCTTTGTCATTGGGTAGTTTAAAGCGCTGCATCATCAGACAGCGCTCCAGGTAGAATATTTTCTTAGGCCAGTCCGGTATACCCGGCAGAGATATCCTTTGGGTCTCCTCCGGCATGAAGCGGGACAAGCTGAGCAAACCACCATATACGGGACCGATCTTGTCCTTCCACGGCTCCAGGGGAAATGGGAGATACTTTACATCAAAGTTGACAGCAAACGCGTAGTTGTGATCAGGAGCACTGGAAGCTATGCCTGCTACCTCGTCCACATTCCAGCTACGCTTGCCATGGCGGTCTGCCTCTTGTATGAAGATAAAGTCGGCATCCTGGTTTTCTTTGACTGTAGCAAAAATACCTTTGGTGTACTTCTGCACCCATTCCTGTGGTGTCGTGATCATTTTGCCGTCATCATAAAAGAAATCCGTCTCGGCACCGAGGCCGCCATAGCCGATATTCCACGTCATAAAGGAAAGCGTATCCAATGATGATATCGCGCGGGTAGACGGCTGCTCTGCAGGCTGCACCGATACGTCCTCTACAGGCTGCGGTTTAAATTTAGTAGCCATACCATAGAGTATAAAGCCGCCTACATAGATGGCTGGTATGAGTATGATGACGAGTAGGAGGATCAGCATTCTTTTCATTCTAAGAGATTGTCAAGCGAAACTAAATATTAAAGAGAGAAAAAAATGCGCTAACCACCAGGGATGCAATAAAACTTAAGGCAATACTTGCGATAATATATGATCGCGAAGCTGCCGGGAAGGTATAATTCCTGAATAGCAACGCTTCTGTAAAGAACCATATGGGAGATATACCGACAAATAGACTTAATGGTTTGAAAACAAGTCCTGATAGAGCCAGCAAAGTCACGGTGCCACCACCAGCGCAAGCCAGCAAGAGCTGTAAATATTGCCTGCGGGTTGTCCCTCTTCGGAGATAGAAGGCCAGCAAAACTATAAATCTGGTGATCGTAAAGGCTGTAATAAACCGAATCGCCCACAATGCATCACTATGCGCTGATCGGAACGCTTCGTGCGCCTCAACTTTTTTGTCAGATATAAAAACATTGATTTCTGCTCTCGAATTCGAGATTCTAAAGGTGTTACTCGTTACAGTCGTAGTATCATGATATAAGATGAGTCGTAAAGCATATTCATTCAGCCAGCGGCCTTTGATGCTGCTTAATACACTCCCATAGATATACTTGCCATTTTTCTCATTATAAATTAGAAGCTTCCCTTCTTCTGCAGTATCGCAATGCCGCGGAAAACTATCATCGCTAAAAATAATAATGCCGCTATCTGGCCAGAAATGTGAGGTCGGTAAAGTTGTAAATACAAATTTTAAATATGGTTTAGGAACGCCGTAAGCCAGATGACTGTTTCCAACGAAAAGAACGATGGTAAAAATGAAAAGCACAAGACGCCTCATGGATAATTCAAACTGAATAGTAATTTAGTGTATAAAACGTAAAGGGAATGAATCATTTTGAGTGGAACTGGACACAGGACGGCACCCGCTTTTATGCGCAGGGATGGAGCCCGGTCAATACAAAAGCTGTGATATGCCTGGTGCATGGATTCGCAGAATACAGTGGTCGATATGCCCACGTAGCAGAACGCCTCGGCCGCGAGGGCTATGCTGTGCTGGCCTTTGACCAGTACGGACATGGTCATACGGAGGGTCCACGCGGTTTCTCGCCCAGCCTGGATGCGAGCCTGGACTCAATCAAGATCATACTCGATGAGGCAGAGACGAGGTTTCCGGGCGTGCCTAAGTTCCTCTATGGCCACAGCATGGGTGGCAATATGGTGCTTAACTACCTGCTGCGCCGCCAGCCCAAAATAGCAGGCGCGATCGCTACCGCACCATGGCTCAGGCTTGGATTTGACCCGCCTGCTATCAAGCTGCTACTCGCCCGCATCATGCGTGTGATATACCCCAAGTGGCCCGAGAAAGCCGATCTGGACGCCGGGGCCATATCACGAGATAAAGCAGAGGTACGCAAATACGAAACCGATCCATTGATCCACAATACTGCCCGTGCAGGTACTTTCTTTGATACGTATAACGCGGGTAAGTGGGCTCTCGAACATGCCTCCGAACTGAGTGTGCCCCTACTGTTGCTACATGGTACGGATGACAAGCTGATTGCCTTTGCGGGCTCTGAGCAGTTCGCTGCTGGTGGCCCTAAAGAGCTCATTACCTTCAAGCCATACCCGGGCTTCTATCATGAGCTGCACAATGAGCCTGCGGCAGACAGGGAGCGCGTCTTCCTGGATGAGATAGCCTGGCTGAATAGTAAGATCTAATGCTATCGCTTTGAGAAGAAACCTGCTTGTCTTTCTCGCCTTTTGTATCATGCTCATAGCGGTAGGAGTGGTATTCAAAACTCCCATCCTGCAGAGCTTCTCTAATTTCCTGATCAAGCAAGATGTGCCCGAGGAGGCTGATGCAATGGTCGTGCTCTCCGGCAATGCGTTTGACCGTGGCAATGAAGGGGCGCGGCTGTACAGAGACGGCTATGCCAGGCGTGTGATCTGCCCCGGAGGCAATCTCGAGCGTGCCTTCCTGATCATGGGCGATACAGTCTATGAGAGTGAGCTGCTAAAGAAAAACATCGTGCGGAATGGGGTACCCGACTCTATGATCACGCTACTGCGCTATGGCACCAGTACGGCAGAGGAGGCCGATACGCTGCTGGGCTACTGCCGCGCGCACCAGGTCAAAAAGCTACTAGTGGTGACGAGCCTCTTTCATACAAGGCGGGCGGGCAAGGTGTATCGCAAGAAATTTGCCGGTACGGATATCAAGATCATTATGCGTGGCGCACATGACTCTCAGTTTGATGAGAACTACTGGTGGAAAGATGAGTACGGGCTCATAGCGCTCAATAATGAATACATGAAAACCTTTTACTACTTCCTGAAAGGGAGATAAAACCTGGGATTTCTCCTATTTCGCATAATCTGTACACTCCACATGTTACTGTTGCAAGTCTCTATACCCATGAGGGCGTAGCCGAAGGGTTTTTCCGTTCATTTGTATTGTCTTTATACCTAATACAAATCACTAACTACTCTTATGGCCAATGCATTTGAAGTAACGGGAGGGAGGAAGCTCAAGGGTGAGCTCATACCACAGGGTGCCAAAAACGAAGCGCTGCAAATACTATGCGCCGTGCTGCTCACGGCAGATAAAGTAACGATCAGCAATATACCTGACATCCGCGATGTCAATCTCCTGATAGATATCCTGCGCGACCTGAATGTCAAGGTGGAGCGCGTCAATGCAGATACCTATACCTTTCAGGCAGATGATGTGAACCTGGAGTACCTGCAGTCGGATGTATTTCGCAGGAAGGGCGCTGCCCTGCGTGGCTCTATTATGATCATTGGTCCCCTGCTCACCCGCTTCAAAAAGGCCTACATGCCAAAACCAGGTGGTGACAAGATAGGCCGTAGGAGACTGGATACGCACTTCCTCGGTTTTGAAAAACTGGGCGCTACGTTCAACTTTGATTCTGAGGATAGCTTTTACTCGATCAAGGCCGATCACCTTAAGGGTACTTACATCCTGCTGGATGAGCCATCGGTGACGGGCACGGCCAATATCGTAATGACCGCAGTAATGGCCAAAGGTAGGACCACTATCTACAACGCGGCCTGTGAGCCATACCTTCAGCAGCTCTGCTCTATGCTAAACAGAATGGGAGCACAGATCCATGGTGTAGGGTCCAACCTGATCACGATAGAAGGAGTAGATACACTAGGTGGTACTGAGCACCGCATGCTTCCTGATATGATCGAGATAGGTTCTTTCATCGGTCTGGCAGCCATGACGCAGTCTGAGATCACTATCAAAAACTGCGGTGTGGAGCATCTGGGCAATATCCTGCCTGTCTTCCAGAAACTAGGCATACAGATGGAAGTGCGCGGAGACGATGTATTTATACCAGCGCAGGAGCGCTACGAGATACAAAGATTCATAGACGGCTCTGGACTGACCATAGCTGATGGGCCATGGCCGCTTTTCACGCCAGATCTCATCAGCATAGTGCTGGTAGTGGCTACACAGGCTAAAGGTTCGGTATTGATCCATCAGAAGATGTTTGAATCCCGTCTGTTTTTCGTGGACAAGCTGATAGACATGGGCGCCCAGATCATACTCTGCGATCCACATCGTGCCTCAGTGATCGGTATCAATCGGGAGTACAAACTCCGAGGCATCACCATGTCATCTCCGGATATACGCGCAGGTGTTTCACTGCTCATAGCCGCCCTCTCTGCAGAGGGTAAGTCTATCATCAATAATATAGATCAGATAGACCGCGGCTACCAGCACATAGACACGCGCCTGAATGCCATAGGCGCGGAGATCAAAAGAGTTTAAATTATTTAGTCAGGATCCTGACCCAATAGGTCTTTTTAGTCTTATTGGGTAGCGATGTGTTTCGCAGCCAGGGATTGAGGAGTTTTAGTTCCTTGTATTTGATGCCATTGGCATCTGCGAAGTCTGCGAGCTTGTCTATAGGTGTGTCTATCTGCAGCGTAGTATAAGCCTGCGGCTGATACAGGTCCTCTACCTGCATATGGTAGCCCGCTCTATCCGGATCGGCAAAGATCACCTTCATAGCCAGCATACGGAAAACGTAGCGAGATGTCTCAGAGGTGATAGCCAGGTCATAGTAGTTGGTAGTGTGCTGTGCTTCCAGCTTGCCGGCTATGCCATCTATACCAAAGTTGTAGGAAGCTGCAGCGGCAGTCCACGAACCGAGGCGATCTTTGGCCTCACGAAGGTAGGCGCAGGCGGCACGGGTAGACTTCTCCATGTTATAACGTTCGTCCACTACGTCATTCACCTCCAGGCCATATTGCTTAGCGGTGCTGGGTACAAACTGCCAGAAGCCGCCGGCACCGGCAGGAGACATAGCGTCGCGCAGGTCGCTTTCTATGAGAGCCAGGTATTTGAAGTCTGTCGGTACGCGCTCCTCGGTGAGTATGCGCTCTATCTCAGGAAAGTAGCGGTTGGCCAGCTTCATGTCCAATATCGTATTACTCTGGCGGTAGATATTGATCTGTAGCTCACGGTCCAGTCGCTCACGTACATCGGCTTCGTCCAGCGGTACCGGCTCTCCGGCGAAAGACAACTCTCCCTCTACGTGAAATGGATAGATGTGCAACAGCGTATCCCGGCGCCAGCTCAGCCCAGGCGTCTCTACACGTTTCTGCGAGAAAATATTGATCAGGGTAGGCTTGACTACATAGATGCCGGCAGATGCAGCACCTATAGCGAATAGCGCCAGCGCGAGAGTTATATATTTGGATCGTAGCACGTACTCTAATTAAGTAAAATGTTTGGTGTAAATAAAGGTGCCGATACCCACATATGGCGTAGCCCCTTATTATCAGAATGAAAAAATCCTGAAATTATTGTGATACCACTCTTTTGTAGACAGGCACCATGGAGCATGGTTCACCATACATAAGCGCACGAGCAGTGCGTGCCAGCTTCTGAGTGATATAGACGAATGCTGCTGCATCTATCTGCCTGTCTCCGCAGCCTTTTATCACCACTCGTTGGCCTTCATATTGTGCTGAGTCTATTTTCTCGATAGCGCGATAAAGGAAAACATTGGTAGCGTGATCCGGAGCAGCATTAGCTATATCCTTTGCATATGGGGCCAGCTCCGCAGTGATCACCATGTACGCCCACATAGGTATGATCGCATTTACTGAGGAGTGCAATACCACATACTTGTCACGATAGGCGGACCAGTCTGTAGCCTTCACCTGCTCACGAAAATCCGCCTCACGCAGAATTAGGCCCTTGAAAAGATAGTCCTTCATATCGATCACGGTGACTTCTGATTCCTTTGGAAAGAAATCGGCCAGGTCTATCGTGATGATATTCTTTTGGGCTACTTTATTGATGATCGGATCGGGAGTCTGCATGAGATTAAGATTAACAGGTCTGTATAGGGTTAAGACGTATAGGCACGATTTATCTTGCAGTCTGAACCGGTGATGATCAGTTCTTTTCGGGTTTCTCCACCATGTCTATCACGCCTTGTAGTTGATATAGCTTGCGGGCTATGTCGCTTTGCTCGTCAGCCCAGCGGTCATACTGCTCTATGGTCTCTGCTATCTCAGCCAGATACCGCACCCGTGCCGGCGGTATGACCTGCGTCTTGCTCGCGGTACTTTTGGCCGATGTGTGCTCTACTTTAAATGGGATACCGGTTTTCTTTTCTATGGCATTGAAGAGCACCTCAAAAAGATGGTTCACGCCGGCATCATTAAACTGTGATGCAATAGTGCCCACTATAGGCAGGTCTTCGTCCTTGGCCTGAAACATAGTATGGTTCCTCTTGTATTGCTTGCGTACATCGTGCAGCGAATCCAGGGCACCGGCTTTGTCAAACTTATTGATAGCGATCACGTCTGCATAGTCCAGCATATTGATCTTTTCCAGTTGAGACGGCGCACCATACTCAGGTGTCATCACATACATGGAAACGTCGCAATAGTCCAGAATGGACGCATCACTCTGGCCCACACCTGCGCTCTCTAGTATGATGAAATCATATCCGGCGCTCCGGCAGACATCTATAGACTCCTGGACATATTCACTCAGGGCGCGGTCACTCTCGCGTGTGGCCAGCGAGCGCATATAGGCGCGAGGGCTGGATATCGCGTTCATACGGATGCGGTCACCGAGTAGTGCGCCACCTGTTTTTTTCTTAGACGGGTCTACAGATACGACAGCTATTGTTTTATCCGGGAAGTGCATCAGGTACCTGCGTACGATCTCATCAGTCACCGATGATTTGCCCGCACCCCCGGTACCAGTGATCCCTAGTACAGGGATCTTTTTGTCCGCAGATTTGAGATCGAGTTTATTACCGTTCTCAGCATAAGTGATGGAGCGTGCTATATTCTTCCAGTCCTTCGGGTTGAGGTCTATTACTTCTCCATTCAGAGAGGCTACTGTTTGAAAATCACATTGTTTCACAAGGTCTTCTATCATTCCTTCCAGGCCCATCTGACGTCCATCATCAGGAGAGTAGATACGGTTGATACCATAGCGATGCAGCTCTTCTGCCTCGGTAGGCAATATAGTGCCACCACCACCACCAAATATCTTGATGTGGCCACAGTTGCGCTCTTTCAGCAGGTCATACATATATTTGAAAAACTCCACGTGCCCACCCTGGTAGGAGGTCACGGCGATGCCTTGTGCATCTTCTTGTATCGCGGTTTCTACTATTTCCTGTGCGCTGCGATTGTGGCCCAGGTGGATCACCTCTGCACCTTTGGCCTGCATGATGCGACGCATGATATTGATAGCGGCGTCATGCCCGTCAAAGAGCGAGGCGGCAGTGACGATGCGGACTTTATTTGTGGGGCTATAGCTCATATGACCTCAAAATTAAAAAATATGAGCGAAGCAGTAGTTACGGAGCTATTTACAGATCATCAAACTGATACAGGGGGTCCATGGCAGTTTCGGGCGTGACACTGCATAGGGTGTGTATGCGGCCATCTTTTAGACCATAGGCCCAGCCATGAATCTCCGGCTTTTTGCCTTTCTTCCAGGCCTTTTGTATGATAGCGGTCTTTGCCAGGTTATTGACCTGCTCCTGTACATTGAGCTCTACCAGGCGGTTACTACGCTCCTCAAAGTCTGCTATCGCATCCAGCTCCTTGCGATGGAGGCGGTATACATCTTTTATAGAGCTGATCCATTGATTGATGATACCCAGGTGATGCTGCCCCATAGCGGCTATCACACCCCCGCAGCCATAGTGGCCGCAGACTATCACGTGCTTTACCTCCAGCACCTCCACGGCATATTGTACTACACTCATCAGGTTGAGGTCTGTTTGTACCACTATGTTGGCCACATTGCGGTGTACGAAGATCTCACCCGGGGGGGTATTGGTCACCTCATTGGCTGGTACGCGGCTGTCAGAGCAGCCTATCCAGAGGAAGTCAGGTCTTTGGATCTTGGAGAGCCGGCTGAAGTAGTCCGGGTCATTTTTGAGCATTTCTTCAGCCCAGGCCTTATTGCCGGCTATCAGTCTGTCGTATGATTGTTTCATGATCAGTGGGAGTTTCAGGTCAAAGAACGTAAACAAAGGACATATTAAAAAGTTGCGGAGCGACGCGGCCCCATCCTGATATTCACTGATTGTACATAAATAGCAGGCCTTTGGATAGCGCCACTTTATATTTTAGCGCAAAATCTGACAGATGGCATCTATAGAGGAGCTGCAGCGTATGGCCACACAGGTGCGCCGAGATATAGTGAGGATGGTACATGCGGTCAACTCGGGACACCCCGGAGGATCGCTAGGCTGCACGGAGTTCTTGGTTGCATTGTACTTCGATGTGATGAAGCATGATCCAAAATTCTCTATGGACGGCATAGGTCAGGATCTGTTCTTTCTCTCTAATGGTCACATCAGCCCGGTTTTCTATTCAGTGCTGGCGCGTAGTGGTTATTTTGATGTAGCAGAGCTGGCTACCTTTCGCAAGCTCAACTCCAGGCTGCAGGGCCACCCTACTACTCATGAGCACCTGCCGGGTATCCGCGTAGCGTCAGGATCTCTCGGTCAGGGTATGAGTGTAGCTATAGGAGCTGCGCTGACCAAGAAACTCAATAGGGACAATTCCCTTGTTTTCTCGCTCCATGGCGATGGTGAGCTGCAGGAAGGGCAGATATGGGAGTCTATGCTCTTTGCGCCGCATCATAAGGTGGATAATCTGATCTGCACCGTAGACTACAACGGCCAGCAGATAGATGGCCCGACAGAGAAAGTACTCTCACTGGGCGATCTGGAGGCGAAGGCTAAAGCCTTTGGCTGGGATGTGATGGCCATAGCAGATGGCAATAATATGGCGCAGGTCATAGATGGCCTGAATGAGGCCAAAAGCCGCACCGGTCATGGCAAACCTGTCTTTGTGATCATGAAGACAGCTATGGGTGCCGGTGTAGACTTTATGATGGGTAGCCACAAATGGCACGGAGTAGCCCCTAATGATGAGCAGCTCAAGGCAGCCCTGGGTCAGCTGGTGGAGGAGAAAGACTATTGATCCGGAGTATTTAAACAAATCGATACAAACCAAACATACATGGCACTCTCAGACTATACTGTACAAAATGAAGTAGACACCAGATCAGGATTCGGTGCCGGTATACTGGCACTGGGCCGCGAGAACCCCAATGTCGTAGCTCTTTGTGCAGATCTGGTTGGCTCGCTCAAGCTGGACGACTTTATCAAGGAATTTCCGGAGCGCTTCATACAGTGCGGCATAGCAGAGGCCAATATGATCGGTATAGCTGCCGGTATGACCATAGGCGGCAAGATCCCCTTTGCTACTTCATTCGCAAACTTCGTGACGGGCCGTGTCTACGACCAGATACGCCAGTCGGTAGCCTACTCCGGCAAAAATGTAAAGATAGCAGCCTCTCATGCCGGCCTGACACTCGGAGAGGATGGCGCGACACACCAGATACTGGAAGACATAGGTATGATGCAGATGCTGCCCGGCATGACAGTGATCAATCCGTGCGACTACAATCAGACCAAGGCTGCGACGATAGCCGCTGGCCGTATGGAAGGCCCCGTCTATCTGCGTTTCGGTAGGCCTAAGTGGCCTAATTTCACCCCGGCTGATCAGACTTTTGAGATCGGTAAGGCTGTAGTAATGAATGAGGGTACGGATGTCACCATTTTCGCTACCGGCCATCTCGTGTGGAAGGCTCTCCAGGCAGCGCGAGAGCTGGAAAAGAACGGCATATCTGTAGAATTAATTAATATCCATACCATTAAACCACTGGATCACGCAGCGGTCATAAAGTCTGTGGCCAAAACCGGGTGCGCTGTGATATGTGAGGAGCATAACTATATAGGCGGACTGGGCAGTGCTATCGCCACGCTGCTGGGCCGGGAGCTGCCCGCACCACTGGAGCAAGTAGCTGTAAATGATAGTTTTGGCGAGAGCGGCACCCCGGATCAGCTGCTGGCCAAATATGGTCTGGATACGCCGGATGTGATAGCAGCAGTGAGACGCGCCCTGGCCCGTAAAAAATAACAACCTCTGACCGCAGACCGGTATACCACCATGACCGATAGCGAAATATTAGACCTTTTTCACCACGGCTCCTCACGCGAGCGGGCTTTCCGCCTGCTCATAGACAAGTATCAGCAGAAAATTTACTGGCATATCCGCCGCATGGTAGTGGAGCATGAGAATGCCAATGATGTGATGCAAAATACCTTCATTAAAATATGGAAGGGCTTAGAGAATTTTCGCTCTGACTCTCAGCTTTTCACCTGGATGTATCGCATTGCTACTAATGAGTGCCTGAACTTTCTCAGCCAGCAAAAGAAACATGACGTTATTTCTTTTGATGGGGCTGGCCAGGGTGGCGAGGAGGAAAGCCTCAGCCCATCCAGTTATATCAAGGCTGAATCTGAGTCTGTAGATCCCGAGGAGCTGCTACGCAAGCTGCAAAAAGCCATAGAACTGCTGCCGGAAAAGCAAAAACTTGTCTTTAATATGAGATATTACGATGAAATGCCATATGAGCAGATCAGTGAAATACTCAATACCAGCGTAGGAGCGCTGAAAGCATCCTACTTTCATGCTGCCCAGAAAATTGAGAAATATTTGCTATCTGACCATTAAACTTTAACAAATCCACTAAGTCATAAGATAAAAGCCCCTGATAGGGAAATCAGTGAAGCCGTCCACAGACATATCAGTTGAACTCTCTGGCATAGCGCCGGTTCTGTCAGGTCTTGATAAAAAGGATTTTTATCAGGCGCCGGAGGGCTATTTTATTGATTCTGTGGAGCATATCCTGGCAGTAGTAGAAGATCGGTTCATAGAGGTCTCATTGCCTCCTGTGCTTGCTTCTTTGCCGCGTCTGGTGCCTCATCCCCAGTTGCCAGCTGAGTATCTGGCCTCTTTTGCTGACGATCTGATGGCTCATATTTATGCTGACGAAGTAGCGGAGGAGCTTGTGCATGCCGCGCCATCTCTCGCAGCCTGCCCCAAGCGTCCAGTGTACGCTGTGCCTGCTGATTATTTTGTATCGCTACCGGCTACACTATTAGCTATGGCAGAGAGGGAAAATCGGGAGCACCACTCAGCATTGGAGGCCACAGTGAGCAAATGGAGCGATTGGATGGATCGAGTATGGGATAGTGTGTTGCGTCCCGGTCACGCCTTTGCTTTTACCTGTGTATTATCTGTCGCGGTGATTTTTGCAATGGTTTTCGCACATAGTACACTGACTCCTGAGGAAAAAATATTTGCTCAGATGCAGCAGCTTCCAGAGAGTGAGATCAGTTCATATATAGGCAGGCATAGAGATGATTTTGATGAGCGGACCATTCTGCAAAATATTAATGACGTTGACTTTACACATTACTTTGACAAACCCGAAAATATTCCTGCCCATCTCAAGGCAATTGGTTCAGAAAATCAAAGTCTGACAGAAGAAGATATTCTGGACTGATAGGTAGACCCGACACAGAGATAGAAATGAAGCTTCTAAAATGCATAGGTACTTTCATCCTCACTTTGTCACTACTGGTAGCGACTGAGCAGGGGTACGCTCAGACTACCCAGCGGGAGAAAGTAGAGTCCATGCGCATCGCTTTTATCACTCATCGTCTGGAGCTCACCCCGGAGGAATCACAAAGATTCTGGCCGGTATACCATGGCTACAGGCGTGATCTCTCTGCGCTGCGGCGCACATTCTATCCTATGGACGATGGCACTGACCCGCACCTGTCTGCAGATAAACAAATGGAGTTTGAGCAAAAGAAACTGGACCTGAAAAAGAGGTACATACCCCAGTTTGAAGCAGCAATAGGCAAGGCAAAGGTAAATCGGCTGGTAGGAGCTGAGGAGGACTTTAAAAAAATGCTCGTGCAAATAGTCAGAAACCGGCGAGAGCAGCGCAATGCTCCGAAATAACTCAGGCCGGGCCCCCCTCTGATCCTATCAACTTTTTCTCCTTCATATACTCAGCTATCTGTACCGCATTGGTAGCTGCTCCTTTACGTAGATTGTCTGATACGATCCACATATTCAGAGTATTGGGCTGCGTCTCATCACGGCGCAAGCGACCTACAAAAACTTCATCTCTGTCATGTGCATCTTTAGGCATAGGGTACTTTAGATTGGCTACATCGTCCACCAGAGATACGCCCGGTGCCCGGGATAAAATAGCTCGCACCTCGCTCAGGCTAAAGTCCTTTTCAAACTCTACGTTTACACTCTCTGAGTGGCCGCCTATGACCGGCACACGCACGGTAGTGGCCGTGACCCTGATGGAGTCATCACCCATTATTTTTTTTGTCTCATTGACCATCTTCATTTCTTCTTTGGTATATCCATTGTCCGTGAAGACATCAATATGCGGCAGGAGATTGAGATCTATAGAGTATGGATAGGCTTTTTCGCCTTCTATACCTTTTCGTTCGTTCATGAGCTGGTCCACAGCCTTCTTGCCCGTACCTGTCACTGACTGGTAGGTAGAGACTACTATCCGCTTTATCCTATAGTTGTCATGGAGAGGCTTTAGTGCTACCACCATCTGTATGGTAGAGCAGTTGGGGTTAGCTATGATTTTATCATGGCTGCCGATCACATCTGCATTTACCTCCGGTACTACGAGTCTGATAGCAGGGTCCATGCGCCAGGCAGAGGAGTTGTCTATCACTACAGTGCCTTTGGATGCAAATTTGGGTGCCCATTCTTTTGAGGTGCTTCCTCCCGCAGAAAAAATAGCTATATCCGGTTTCAGCGCTACGGCCTGCTCCATGCTGAGCACCTTATATTCTTTACCACAAAAAGTCACGGGTAAACCGATAGATTTTTCTGACGCTACCGGATAAAATTCGGTAACGGGAAACCGGCGCTCCTCGAGCACCTGCATCATTTTTTTGCCTACCAGACCGGTGGCGCCTACCACGGCTACTTTCATGCTTTTTGCGATTGTAAGGCACTAAAATCTTTATTTTCTATCATTTTTTCGCACTATACATCCGTTTTTAGCCGGATCGCGTCATACTAGAGCCGTTTTTTTGCTAAAAGTTGTTATTGGAAAATATTTTTGTAATTTCCAATCTTGAAACACTGTATCACTGGCACCCTAATGCGCACCATGGTATGAAGCTATACTTATGCCTTATCACATCCAGTCTGCTATCACTCTCCGCGTGGTCGCAGTCTGCCTTGTTTAATAACAGGGGTGCTTCAATATATATGACTCCCGGGTCACAGATGACTGTATTGAATGATTCTCTCCACAATTTCGATGGTCTGATACAGAATGCAGGCGACATCAATGTGACAGGCTCAATCATAAATGATGACTCCCTGACTGGTGGGGGAGCACTGGCTACCACCGGGCTATATGAACTAGGGGGCAACTGGGTCAACAATGGTACCGTGATATCGTATCAAGACTCTGTGATGCTATCGGGCGATGCTCAGCTGATCACAGGGTCTGTAGTTACAGCTTTCCACCACCTCATTTTGGCCGGTACGGCTAATTCTGTCAAAACCCAGACCCTCAATGCTACTGTAGACGGGATACTGGATCTACGCAATCATGAACTGGCTACTCAGCAGTATGAGATGCTCGTACTAAATGCTGATCCTGCAGCCATTACTAAGGCCAGCGGAGCTGACGGCTTTGTGAGTAGTCTGGATACCGGTCGTCTCTCCCGGGCTACCAATAGTACCTCGGCTTATCTTTATCCTACAGGTACACCATCTAGTATTTCGACTTTACCATTTTACTACAGGCCCGTGGCTATGACCCCGTCCTCTGCTGCCCACAATATATACGGAGCTAGGATAGTACACGATCCAACAGCAGATAGCTATGATGTAGCAAAACTGGATGATACGCTCTGCCGGGTCAATCCACTTTACTATCACAGGCTTTATCATAGCCTTGGCGGCACGTCTGCCAAGATCAAGATGTACTATGACGATGTAAACGATGGCTACTGGACACAAATAGCGCACTGGGCGGCCAGCCGCTGGAACTATATGGGCAGGTCAACGATAGGTTCGGGATATGGACTCACATCTGTAGAGGTGTCAAACTGGTCTAACTTTAGCCCACATCCATTTGCCCTGGGCTCTAAAAAATTTACACTAGATGCCGGTCCTGACCAAAATATCTATTCCGGACAGACCGTTCAGCTCAATCCCGCTATCGGGCTGACATCTCTGGATATAGATAATGTGCAATGGTCACCATCTACATATCTGGACTATGACAATATAAAAGATCCTACCGCAAGTCCTACGGAAACTATCCAATATACAGTGGTAGTGACAGACAGATCAGGCTGTAGCCTCAGGGATTCCCTCACTCTCCTGCTGATGCCTGACCTCTTATTGATTCCTAATGCATTTTCGCCTAATAACGACCAGCTAAACGATATTTTTAAGCCTTTAAACAAAAATTTGACTAAAATTGCATTCCAAATTTTCGACCGGTGGGGCGAAAAGGTCTTTGAAACTGATGGTGTTGGAGAAGGTTGGGACGGCACTTATAAGAATGTGAAGCAAGATATAGGTGTCTATGTGTGGAAGATACAATATCAGCTCGAAGGCAGTAGCACTATGAGGTCAGAATCTGGAAACGTAACCCTGGTAAGATAAATACAATTCAACTCTATAAACCAATCGAAACCTTAAATCCAGCATGCAAAAAACCTTAACACTCCTTACCTTTCTGGCATTGGTAAGCGTGGCAGTCCGCGCGCAAAACAATGTCGGTATAGGTACCCTAACCCCAAACAACAAGGCGGTACTCCACCTGGATGCCACCGACAAGGGCTTTCTGGCCCCTCGTTTGACCACAGCTCAAAGATTAGCTATCGTCACTACCAATACAGAAGATGGTCTGATGGTATTCGATACAGATGTCGAATGTTTCTTTTATTGGAGTAAAACTGCTACAGCTTGGGTGAGTATGTGCCAGGCTGGTGTAGGTACCACCGGTCCTACAGGCCCGGCTGGAGCTACAGGATCAGCAGGTCCCGCCGGCGCTACCGGCCCTACCGGCGCTGGTGCCACCGGTCCTACAGGTGCGGTGGGAGCTACGGGTGCCACAGGTAGCAATGGTCCTACCGGTGCTACAGGAGTAGGTGCCACTGGTCCTACCGGAGCTGCCGGCACTACCGGTCCTACCGGAGCAGCCGGTGCCACAGGTCCCACGGGTGTAGGTGCTACTGGTCCTACTGGTGCCGCAGGTGCTACCGGTCCTCAAGGTAATACAGGTGCTGCAGGCGCTACTGGCCCTACCGGGGTAGGTACTACCGGCCCCACGGGTGCGGATGGTGCTACCGGTCCTCAGGGTAATACAGGTGCTGCAGGCGTTACCGGTCCTACAGGTGTAGGTACTACCGGTCCTACAGGTGCAGATGGCCCCACAG
>JAFDYQ010000028.1 GCA_018267365.1 Bacteroidota bacterium
TTGTTTTGCCTTTGATGTGGTTCTGTAGGGACTTTGCTGGCACGATCCGGATTGCTCCGCCACGACGGACAGGCACGTCGCTGTCGCTCCCCACCACGGCGGGCAGGCTTGCAATGACGGCGTTTTTTTTGAGTCCGCCCGGACGCCGATGATCGTTTTGTGTCTGGAGTGTGTCTCCACCCCCTGCCCCTGCCTACCGGCAGGCAGGCCCGCCGGCGGGGGATAGGGCGGCTGGCGGCAAAAAAATAATGGGTTGGTGATTGGTATATGGGCAGTGAGCTATATATTAGGCGTGTCAGCTTCATTCATCATCCGTAACCCACTCCCATGCGCCTCCTCACATGCTTCATAGCTATGCTGCTCAGCGGCTCCGTTTTCTCGCAGGTCGCTCCTGCGTCTGTCACTATCGCGCGCGATAGCTTTGGTGTGCCGCATATCTTTGCGGCTACTGATGCTGCGGTGGCCTATGGCCTGGCCTGGGCGCACTGTGAGGATGACTTCCGCTCTGTGCAGCAGAACCTCCTGGAGAGCCGCAGCCTGTTGGGTGAGGTGGACGGTAAGAGCGGCGTGCTCTTTGACTATGCCATGCAGTTCTTTGGCATCGACACTTTTGTAGACCATCATTATGAGCAGTCCTTCTCGCCGGAGTTTAAGGCTGTGCTCCGTGGCTACATACAGGGTGTGAATGCCTATGCTGCGGCACATCCCGGTCAGGTGCTGGTGCGGCGTGTGCTGCCCTTTACCGAGCGCGACCTGATCCGCAGCTATACGCTGAACCTGACGCTCTTTGCCGGTGCGGGTATCGCGCTGAAGTCTATCAAGGAGAACCGCATCGAGTTCTTTCACCAGCCCAATGAGATCGGGTCTAATGCCATGGCCATCGCTCCCTCGCGCACGGAGGATGGCCGCACCTGGCTCGCTGTGAATAGCCACCAGCCGCTGGAGGGGCGCTTCGCCTGGTATGAGGCGCACCTGTGCAGCGAGGAGGGGCTGGATGTGATCGGCGGGCTCTTTCCCGGCGGCGTGTCGGTATTCGTAGGGAGCAATCAGCACCTCGGCTGGGCACACACGACCAACTATCACAACTTCGGCGACATCTATCAGCTACAGCGCCGCGGCAATAAATATTTCTACGATGGCCAGTGGCGCCGCTTTGAGACGCGTACGGCGCACCTGCGCATCCGCCTCGGCAAGATCGTTTTGCCGGTGAGCAAGAAGATACGCTACACCGTGCAGGGGCCTGTCTTTAGCAATAAGAAGGGCTCGTATGCGCTGCGCTTTCCCGGCTATCAGGACATCCGCGCCGCGGAGCAGTGGTACCACATGGACAAGGCGCAGAACTGGAGCGAATTCGAGAAGGCGATCAGGATGGAGGCCATCCCGCTCTTCAATATCGTATATGGCGACCGCGAGGGGCATATCTTCTGGCAGAGCGGCTGCCAGGTGCCGCTGCGCGATACGGCTATCAGCTGGCACCAGCCCGTGCCGGGCACTGCACCACAGTATGTCTGGCAGCGGCTGCTGCCCTATGACCGCAAGCCTGCGCTGCTCGACCCATCGTGCGGCTTCGTCTATAGCTGCAACCAGACACCGCTGGCTACCTCCGGCACGGCGTGCAACTGGCGGGGCTACTTCCCCGGCATGCAGCTCTTCACCTACAATCGTGGCGAGCGCTTTGGCGAGATGCTTAATGCTATACCGGGCAAGATATCGTGGCAGCAGTTTCTCGATGTGAAGTTTGACAAGCACTATGCCCCTGATGGCACCTATGCGAGAAACTTCCACGCGCTCTACCATCTCGATGCAGCCAAATATCCCGACCTCGCAGCAGCTATCGCCAAGCTGAAACACTGGGACTGGTCCGGCACCATAGACAATAAAGACGCAGCACTCGCCATGCTTACACACGAGTACCTGATGCACAAACTCAACGGGCCGTTTGCCTTTCTCATGATAAAGAAAGATACCCTGACCACGTCAGAGGTAGCAGAAGCGCTGCGCCATGCACAGCAGCAGCTGATCAAAACGCACGGCAGTATAGACGTACCACTCGGTGAGGTGCAGCGCCTCATACGCGGCCCGGTGAGCATACCCGCCAGCGGCCTGCGCGAGGTGCCCCGCGCCGCCGACGGCAAGCTCATAGACAAAAAGAAAGGCATCTACAAAGTGACTAGCGGCGATGGCTATATACAGTTAGTAAAGTTTGGGAAAGATGGCGTAGACCTGCGCACCATCTCTCCATATGGTGCCTCAGCAAATCCTACCAGCCCGCACTACACCGACCAGATGCGGATGTTTGAAAAGGAAGCGTTCAAGCAGATGACCTTTGATAAGGCCGAGATACTGCGCAAGGCCGAGCGGGTGTATCATCCGGAGTAGGTCGTCACCGCAGCGTCACACTCGTCGTCACCGTCTGATCCGCAGTGATGGTCAGCGCCGCATCTGAGAAGGAGGGAGGCCCGAGTTTGATACGCGCATCGCGGCTGAAGCCCATCGGCTCGGTAGGGTAGCCCACGAGGTTGGTCTTCAGCTTGTGGTCGCCATCGGTATCCTGATATGCCGCCACCGCATACGTGCCCACCGGCACCTGCTCAAACACGACCTGCATCTGATCTGCTGTGATGGGAGAGTAGATGCCTTTTAGCTGCTGCCCGCTCTTAGGGAAGTTATCCTTCGTAAAAAGCCCCGTAGCGAGTTCGCCGCCTTTGGCTTTGTCTATGCCCTTGACCACTACCACCAGACGGCCCGTCTGCTGCGCATGAGATGCGGCGCAAAAAAATATCGCGATACCAAAGAGTAGTTGCTTCATACCCTACACAACAGAGAAGGATTCCAGATGTTGTCACAACTCCATTCTCGTTAGATCATTTTTAGCGTTTTCGCGAGACAAAGCCTTTTGTATTTCTTACATCCTTTGCGCCTTTGCATGAAATGTATTTGCATTTGCTTTGAGTCCTTAGTGTCCTTTGTGTGAAATAACTTTTTTGCGTTTCCGCGTTTTTGCGGTTAAACCATCTATATTTTTAGATAAATGTTTAAACATCTATCTTTGTATATGCAAAGCAAATTCGCATGCTACGCAGAGAGTTTTTACATTACATGATAAATGCATCAGTTATGGTCACACTAGGATAATTTGGCGCGATGGCTCAGGAGTGGACGGAAACGGGCACAACGATGCCCGTACTCTTCATAGGCCACGGCAGCCCTATGAACGCGATAGAGGATAATGAATTCAGCCGCGGCTGGCACACCATAGCGGCGCTTCACCGCCTCGTCATGGCCCGAAAGCCGGAGACCCGGCAGAAGCGCATAGATGAGATACTGACCGCTGCCGCGGAAAGTCTCAAAAAAGGCTAGTGTGGCTAGTGATGTATCACTTCCCGCTGTAGCTTCATGTCACTTATCGTGACAGTGAAGGTGTGAAGCTCATCGTGTACTGTATCATAGCTGATATCGCATTCCTCAGGTTTGATATCCAGATCATCAATATGGATCGATGAGATCGCAAACTCTTTGCTGAAATCCTGTATCACAAGATCTGCCTGGTGCCCACGTATATACTCTTGTATGATAGCCGATATCTCTGGCATCATTTGTCCATAGCGGCTTTCTACTGTGCGGTAGAAAACACCATACTCCTCACCAGGTACTTTGCTTGAAGATATGATGATCTCTACTTGGGATCCTGTAGGGCGAAATACCGCTGAGCCACGCCACGTAGACCCATTCTCTTTTAGCGATCCCAACACAGGGTCATCTATCTGTTTCGGCTTTTTGAATAGATCAAATAGTCCCATCCGCCTTCTGATTTTTTAAGCAAGATAGTCTTAAATTGAATGCATCAGTAGCACGATCACTTATTCGTTGCATGTTTGCCACTCATCACTTTGCATTCCTTAAACCCTTCGCGCCTTTGCGAGAAATGACACCTAGGGGAAGCTCATATTTTGATATAAATGTTTAAACATCTACCTTTGCATCTGCAAAGCAATCACGCATGCAGCGCAGAGAGTTTTTACATTACATGATAAATGCATCAGCTATGGTCACACTAGGATCATTTGGCGCGATGGCGCAGGAGTGGCAGGAGACCGGCACCACGATGCCGGTACTCTTCATCGGCCACGGCAGCCCTATGAATGCGATAGAAGACAATGAATTCAGCCGCGGCTGGCATGCCGTAGCGGCCACGCTGCCGCGCCCGCGCGCCATCCTGGTCATCTCTGCCCACTGGGAGACACGCGGCACCTTTGTGACGGCGATGGAGAAACCAAAGACCATCCACGATTTCGGCGGCTTCCCGCAGGCGCTCTTTGATGTGCAGTACAACGCACCCGGTAGTCCAGACCTCGCAAAGGAAACGAAGCAAGCCATCACCACCACACCTGTGGGGCTCGACGAGAGCTGGGGCCTTGACCACGGCACCTGGAGCGTGCTCGTGCGCATGTACCCCGAGGCAAACATCCCCGTGGTGCAGCTCAGCCTGGACTACACGCGCGATGCACAGTACCACTATGACCTCGCCAAACAAATAGCATCACTCAGAAAGAAAGGCGTCCTCATCATAGGCAGCGGCAACATGGTCCACAACTTCCGCTACCTCGATGCCCGCCAGGGTTTTGAGAAGCACTACGGCCACGACTGGGCGCTCGATGCCAATGGCCAATTCAAAAAGCTCATCACCGCCCACGATCACAAGCCGCTCATAGACTATCAGGCCAACCGTGGCTTTGCCCTCTCGGCCCCGACCCCCGAGCACTACCTGCCCATGCTCTACACCCTCGCCCTAGGTGGCCGGGATGAGCAGCTGCAATTCTTCAACGATGCGGTAGTAGCTGGTTCGTTTTCTATGACTTCGTTTAGGGTGGGGTAGGGTGATTGAAGTCTGACCAGAAAAAGTTTACGGATTTTGTAAACTTTTTGTATCTTTATGCTATGCAGGTCATAGACGTGAAAACCGGGAAAGCTCTGACCGCAGTCATCAGCCCGCTGCGAGCAGACCGCAGGGGACTCATCAGGCGCCGTTATCATTTTGACTGGTCTGCGGCCAGAGAGCCGACCGTATACAAACTCACACTGAAGGGTAGCGAAGAGATACTAGGTCTCGTATCAGTAGCACTGGTGCCACAGGAGGAGCGTATAGCTATACGGCTGCTGGCAGTGGCTGCTGAGCAGGTAGGTCAGGATAAGACCATAGGCCATATAGCGGGAGCCCTGCTGGCCTATGTAGCGCGGCTGGCAGTGAGGCAATACGGGGCCAACGCAGCAATATCACTGGTGCCTAAGACTGCTCTGCGAAAGCACTATATGGATAGATATGGTTTTGAGCCAGCGGGTAGCAGCCTGTTTATAGCTGGGGTAGATTTATATCATTTGATAGAAAAGTATGAAGACCATGAAGGATAAAGAATATAAGGAATTGCTGGCCAGACACGGCGCAGCAGAGGTAGCAGCGCATTTTGTATTCCCTGCGGAAAAGACAAAGTCGAAACCAGCAGATGACGCCGCACTAAGCGAGGCTCTCCGGGCCCGAAGGGTGGCCATAGCGCCCGATGACCGGCTAAGGATGGATCTGCTACAGCTGCGCTATCAGATAGAAGACTATATCAACGATAGCAGGTATGATAGCACGCTGAGTTTCCAGCATTTTCTGGAGGCTTATATCCTGGATCTGGGTATCAAGCGCCATGAACTGGCGCGTGATCTATCTATCAGGCCCTCAGCCCTCAGCCAGTATCTCAATGCACATCGCCTGCCACCGATAGAGGTATTGGTCAGGCTGGAGCTGCATAGCGGCCAGATCATATCCGCCGCGCACTGGTACCAGCTCATAGAAAAAGAAAAAATACACCAACTCAGTGCAGACCGCAAGATCCGCCGGGAGCAGATGCCTTACATAAAGAAAAGCAAGTACAGGGTCAAGATGGCTCATGGGTAGTGTTGCTTCCTGGTCCGGTTTGACTAGCCCGGAGGAGCCACTATAATTCTTCAACGATGCGGTAGTAGCTGGGTCGTTTTCTATGACGTCGTTTAGGGTGGGTTAGGGGCTTACTACACGGAGTGCGCAGAGAATCTTCACAGAGGACACAGAGATATCTTTACTCATTTTGCCAATAAATTTGAGGGCACAAAGAGGAAATTTCTCGGTGCTCTCAAAATGGCTGTGCGCTCATCGCTTTGTGCACTCTGTGATAAATGTATTCCTCAGTGCTCTCTGTTGCCTTCTGTGATATAATGATAGAGCCAGTCTCTGATCACTATATCCCAACCGCTGCGGCACTTGTCATAGCATTCCTTTTGAGGCTGCAGGCCCTGATGTGTAAAGTGAAGGAATGTTTTGCCGTCTGCCACACTTATCTCAAAGATCATGCGCGTGCCCGTCCACTCGGACTGGTCTCTCTCCAGCCAGTCCAGGCGGCTGTCTGTGACGAGCCATACCATTTTTTTTCCAGGTACTACCTCCGTCAGGCGCTGTAGCGAGTAGTGGCGCCCGGGATGATGTATGATAAACTCATCGCCGAGGTCTGCGCTTTTACCACTGTAATCTTTGCTCCACCAGCTCGAAACGTGTGTGAGGCACTGGAAAACCTCCGCCGGCGACTGAGGTACGGCGATGGTCAGGGTGAGGTCGGAAGTGTTCATTTAGTTTTATTTTGAGCATGCAATAGAGTTGACAGTTTATGGAGCCGAGAGGTCCAGAACCGGTCGAAGGAGCTGATAAAATCCTGTACCTCCTGAAAGCCGTCTGGTTTGAGTGCACAGTAGCGTTCTCTGCCCACATCCTGAATGGATATAAAGCCTGCCTCTTGAAGTATGCGTATATGTTTTGACACTGCAGGGCGGCTCATATCAAAGTTTTCTGCCAGGGCACCTACTGTCATACGCTCTGCCATGAGCAGCTGCAGCATATATCTCCGGCTGGGATCTGCCAGCACCTGAAAGGCATCAAGCGTGGTTGGGTTCATTCACTTTGTTATTGAGGAGTTCCACAAGTTTTGTCCCAAACAGAGACCACCCGTGTTCATGGCCATCGCGGTCTGCCGCTGTAGCAAAACCATCGTGCAATAGTTCCAGTTTTGTACCCTTGGTGGTGGGTGCCAGTGTCCAGGTCACCATAGAGTCATACGGCTGGCCATCGCTCAGTGCATTCGTACGCCAGGAATATTGCAGTCTACTGTACGGTGTCACCTCCCGCACCTCACAGTACGATACGCCACCTGTTTCGCAGTCTTTGCCACGTACGCTCAGGAAGCTGAACTTGTGCCCTACTACGGGTTTGAAATCATTTTTCATAAGCCACTGCTCGAGCAGCGCTGCGTCTGTCAGGTACTCCCAAACTTCCTGTGGTGTACGCTCGAAAAACCATGTCTGATGAATTGCTTTTTGCATGATGTATAACTTTTAAGTTACGCAAATATATGTAACCTCAAAGTTAATAAACAAGTTTTTTATATAATTTTTATTCTGCTCTGACCTTTGATAAATGTATTTCTCAGTGCTCCAGCCTATCGTCGGGTTCGTTTTCGATGACTTCGTTTAGGGTGGGGTAGGGCTCACTACACAGAGGGCACAAGAGATTATCACAGAGGACACAGAGATATCTTTACTCGTAGAGTCAACAAATTTGAGGGCACAAAGAGGAAATCTCTCGGTGCTCTCAAAATGGCTGTTCACTCATCCCCTTTGAATCTCTGTGATAATTGTATTCCACCGCCTCCAGTCATGCACTCCCTCGCTCCCGGAAATGGCTACAACTCCCGTAGATTTGGCTACATCGGCCTTATCCTGGTGGTACATCTTTGCATCACAAAAAATCACAAGCATCATGAAGATCGTAATCACAGGATCACTCGGCCACATCAGCCGCCCGCTCACAGAGATATTATTACACAAAGGCCACGACATTACTGTGGTCAGTAGCAAAGAAGCCCGCCGCGCAGAGATCGAGGCACTCGGTGCGCACGCCGCCATCGGCACGATGAGGGACGCCGCCTTTCTCACAGAGACTTTTCGCGGAGCGGATATAGTCTATGCTATGGAGACCCTGGGTGAGGGCGCCTTTATGGATCACAACCTCGACATCGTGACCGAGATCACACAGATAGGCCGCAACTACCGCCAGGCCATAGCAGATGCCGGTGTCAAAAAAGTCATCCACCTCAGCAGCATAGGCGGCCATACAGATCAGGGCAATGGCATGCTAAACTTCCACTACAATGTGGAGCAGATACTCGCCTCACTGCCCGCCTCGGTCTCTATCAAGACCATGCGCCCCGTAGGTTTCTACTACAATCTGCTCCAGTTCATCCCGACTATCCGGGCGCAGGGTGCCATCTATCAAAACTACGGGGGCGACAAAAAGGAGCCGTGGGTAGCGCCAGAGGATATAGCAGTCGTGATAGCAGAGGAGATGGAGGCCCCGTTTGAGGGCCGCAGTGTACGCTACATAGCCAGCGATGAGGTCTCGCCAAACGAACTGGCACAGATACTCGGCTCGGCCATAGGCCGCGAGGTCAGATGGATAGAGATATCAGACGCGCAGATGGAGCAGGCGCTCATAGGTGCCGGTATGAATCCTACTACTGCCCACGGCTACACAGAGATGAATGCGGGTCGTAAAACCGGGCTCTACGAAGACTACGACAAGCACCGCCCCGTGCTGAGCCCTACCAAACTCGCCGACTATGCCAAAAATGTTTTTGCGGCAGCCTATAGCAAATCCTAAACAATAGATCCGCCCACATAAACGTCCATCTATAAACAAAACATCCATGACTACAGACAAGATCACCATAGCCGGCACGAGCACGGCACCTATCACACTCAGGAGGTTCGGCTACGGCTCCATGCGCCTCACAGGAGAGGGCATCTGGGGCGAGCCGGCAGACCGCCCGCAGGCACTCGATATACTGCGCCGCTGCATCAGCAGCGGTATCCGCTTCATAGATACGGCAGACTACTACGGGCAGGATGTGACCAACCGGCTGATACAGGAGGCGCTCTATCCCTATGCTGATGACCTGGTGATATGTACCAAGGTGGGTGCTGCGCGCAAACCTGACAAGAGCTGGATACCGTACAATAAACCTGCCGAGCTGCGCCTCAGTATAGAGAATAACCTGCGCACCCTGCGGCTGGATCAGATCACGCTCGTACACTACCGCCAGATGGTAGGCTCGGGCGTACCTTTCGCAGAGGCGATGGGCGCCATGTATGATATGCAGCGCGAGGGGCTGTTACGCCACGTAGGCGTGAGCAATGTCAGCGCGGCAGAGCTGCAGGAGGCGCTCGCTATGGGCTCCGTAGCTACGGTAGAGAACCTCTACGGCCACGGCCAGCGCACCACCATCGTGCAGTACCATCAGGAGAATAGGGGCGGAGAGGAGGTGCTCGGTATCTGTGAAGCCCATGGCATACCGCTCATCCCGTACTTCTCCCTCGTGACCGGCAGGAAAGATGACGACCGCATAGGTACTGTGGCGCGCAGGCTCGGTGTGAGCGAGGCCCAGGTACAGCTGGCCTGGCTGCTGCATCGCTCCCCGTGGATACTGCCTATACCGGGCACCTCATCGCTCGGGCACCTGGAGGAGAATATCCAAGCTGCCGACATCGTACTCTCTGCGGAGGACATGGCCTATCTCGACTAAAAAAGTGATACCTTGAAGCATGGCAAATAATCAACTGTACCGCGTCAAAACTATAGCCCAGTACCATGAGCTGATGGGCCTGCCCGGACCCGCACACCCGCTGGTGAGCGTGGTAGACCTGAGCCGCATACAGCATCCGGAGCATGACGGCTCGCTGCACCTGCTCTTTGAGCTGTACACCATCTCGCTAAAGCGGATATCAAACGTGACCATGAAGTACGGCCAGCAGGAGTATGACTACAATGATGGCCTGATGTACTTTATGTCGCCGGGGCAGCTATTCTCCATAGCGTCTACCGGAGATGCGCCCGTGGTCCGCTCCGGCCTGCTGCTGCTCATACATCCTGACTTTCTCTGGCACACGCCGCTGGCGCGCGGCATCAGGCGCTATGACTTTTTTGACTATGCGGTGCATGAGGCGCTCTACCTCTCTGACAGAGAGGAGGCCATCATAGATGGCGTGATACGGCATATAGATCAGGAGTGCCATAGCAACATTGACAAGTTTAGCCAGGACATCATCATAGCGCAGCTCGAGGTCCTGCTCAACTACTCCGAGCGCTTTTATCAGCGCCAGTTTATCACGCGCAAAAAGAGCAGCCATCAGCTACTGGAGAAACTGGAGGAGTGGCTCGCAGCATACTTTGAGAGGGAGGACATAGCGCAGCGCGGGTTGCCATCGGTACAGGCCATATCCGAGGCGCTCCACGTCTCACCAAACTACCTCAGCACCCTGCTCAAAACATTGACAGGCCAGAGCACCCAGCAGCACATCCACGAGAAGCTGATAGAGAAAGCCAAACAACAGCTCTCCACCACAGACCTCACGGTAAGCCAGATAGCCTACAGCCTCGGCTTTGAGCATTCACAGAGTTTCAGCAAACTGTTTAAGTCCAAGACCAACGTCTCGCCACTGGAGTTTCGCGCGGGATTCAATTGAGATGAGGAAATACAATCTTCGGGTTCGTTTTCTTTGACTTCGTTTAGGGTGGGATAGGGGGATTATCTTGGGCCCAAGAATCTGTCTCCATTAAAATGGATCATGTGTTCTGGCATTTCAGCTATCCAGACTTCGGTATCCCATGCTATATTCTGAGAGTGCTTTTTAAACTCTTTGAGATCAGGGAAAGCTGTCACATATATTTTGCCAGCCGGACATTTATCCAGCAAAGCGTTTAATTCTTTAATCCGTTTTAATGACATAGGACCGTGTGAGGCGACTACCTCTACCAGAAATAACCAATTCTTTTGCGGATCAAAAATGATAACATCGGGCAGCTTGCTATGAATGTTAATGGGGATATTCAATTTGTGCAAACCGTCCTTGTCCATATAGAGGTTCTTGTCAGCTGTGTCGCCAATATATAGTAGGACAGAGCCAGGCGCGAAAAAGGGCAGAAACTCATTGACTACTGCTAATTGAGTTTCATTATGCTGCCCTGCTGATAGTTTTACTTCCTCTCCATTTGGCAGGATAAGCGAACTTTGGAATATCTCTTTCCCTTTCCTGGTTACTTCATTGATCCTTCCCTGACGGGTATTAAATAAATCAATCTCCTTTTCCCATTTATCAGTGCCAAAAGATTTAACTACCTGAACAAAGTAACTTGAAATGGCGTAGTGGGCGCTAGGGCTATTGATCGATAGGGTTGGATTGTCGGGGTTATAATCTACAATACCTGCTAAGACAAATTCATGCAGCGCGTTCTTACGAAAAGTTTCTCTTGTATTAGGGGCATAGCTTTTACCGTAGTTTTCATTGACGAAGGCCATAATACCCTTTGAAAGTCCAAGGCTTTTTCTTGTTGCATTTTTCCACTTGTCCCTTTCCTTCAAACCGCATAAGGCCAATAATGTTAGCGCTGCAAGTTCTGTCTTAGGTAGGCCTAACTGCTTGAGTATTTCTCGCGCCTCATCTACTTTACTCATAGGTGATATGATTTAGTTCAAAAATCTCGTTTATCAATTCATTGATGTATGTGGTGGAAAAATCATTGGTATCAATAATAGTTTTACCTATGTATTTTATCTGCTCGTGCGGTGGCAGGCTTATTTCTCGTAATTCAGTGGCACTTACGTTTACATTCCCGTTAAAAGTGCGGAAGTAAGTGTCAAAGAGATTACTATTCAATAAGGCACAAAGCCCCACGATCTCCTCCTTTTCTAATTTTCCGTCAGGACGATATATATAATTCACCTTATTCTCCACACCTATAAAGGCCGCCTTCGTAGTTCTACTAAAGTAAGGCGCAGCTATCAGCCTGCTTTTATCGTCTTTGGTACTGAATCTGCGTAGTAGTATATAATCTTTATTAGGCAGCAGCAAGGTTTTAGAGCCGTCAGTGATATTGATGTATTGCCCTTTTGCTGGTTTCTCCAGTGGCCACTCCAGCATCATTTTATTGACATTGTGCAGCCAGATGAGCGGTGCCAGGGTCACTGTGCCATTCCGGTATTTTTCATAGATAAATTGCTGAGAGCGGAATGCGACCACCGGACCTGTAGACACCTGTATATTGTATTTCTGCAGGCTGCCATCCCATGATTTGAATAGGCGTATCACGCGCTCCTCCTCCTCTGTGGTAGGCAGGTGCAGCATCTTCTCTTTTGTATTAAAGTCTATCAGTTCACTCGCTTCATAGATTTTTACGGATGGCTTTTCTATATCTTTCATCCCATGTGATGAGGAGAGGGCTATCTTATGCTTATGTGCATTACCTTTACATTTCCGGCCCTTCATGATCACAGTTTCCTGCAGCACACTGTCTCGGCCAAAGGTGTCCTTGCGCGATACGAATAGGTGTATATTCTCAATATCTACTGTGCTGAAAAAATACTCGCGGAAAGACTTGAAGTAATTGCCCGATGCGAAACTGCGGGGAGTGATAAATATGATCTCGCCTCGGTTTCGTAGCTGCTGCGCAGCTATGGCCATAAAGGCAGAGTAAATATTGGATTGACCGCTGGCCACATTTTTAGCCGCCTGCGCGCGTTCGTCATCTTTGGTTAGCTTAAAGTAGGGAGGATTGGATATGATAATATCAAACAGTCCGCTCTCACTATTTTTTTTGCTATGCTGCAGTACAAAGTCATCCACACACAGGATATAGCTCAATACAATGCCTCTATCTGATAGCCATTGCTTGAGATACGCGAGGCTCCTCTCTGAGAAAGAGATCAGGTTGACATCTGTTTCGTATGCGGTCAGATGTAGTTCTCGCAGTGATTTATTTTTGGCAAGATGCTCTGCTAGTGCGGAGGTCAGTATGGCAGTACCACATCCGGGATCTAGTATAGAGACTGAAGCGCCCCTGCTGGTGCTATAAGATGCCATCAGTCGAGCGATAGGTGTAGGTGTGAAAAACTGCCCCCTGCTCTTTTTGTGTTCAGCGGATACACCTGAGGCATATATCATCCCCAGTCTGTCAGCATAGTCGCTAGGCAGTTCATTTGGCATCGGGGGATAATTAGCTGGCAAGTACATTATGGCTAAAATACTAACTGAACCCGATTTTACTGTTTTTCCGGCAGCGAGAGTTTCAAACCAGCGTGGATACTTATTCACACAAGGACTATCCAACCCTTTGGCAAAATTTATTTTGCCAAATATTTTGACAAAATAAATTTTGCTAAGTGGTCCTCCACAAAAATCAAAGCCGCCCACGCCGGGAGCCGCTTCTTATCTAAGTAGAGATGAGCAGGTCATTTGCACATCAGCAAATTCACCTCATCAGTACATTATTTATTGCTTCACAAACATCCTCGACTGCGCAAAAGCCATGACTACCGCCCCATCACCTCCTGCCGATGCAGCAGGCCCCAATAGTGTAGCTCGATCATGACCCGCTCCAGGGAGCGTCCGTGATCCGTGATCGTATAGATAGCCGCCTGGGGGAATCCCGCCGTGACCTCGCGCGTGATGAGCCGGTGCGCCTCCAGGTTTTTCAGCTCTTTCGACAGCATCTTGTCGGTGATGCCCGGTACCTCGCGCGATAGCTCTCCAAACCGCCGGCTGCCACCCGATAGGGCAAAGAGTATCAGCAGCCGCCAGCGGCCCTCTATGGCCTCTAGTGCGTCTTTGATCGTCAGTATATTCCTGGGGCAGCCACCGGTAGTCAGCATGGTTATATTTTGTGCTGCAATATTACAGCGATAAAACTATCCTGTATGATAGTACTTTCCCGCAGGATAGTATCGGAGAGAAACTGCCACCGGCGCTGTATGTTTGCGCCACATCTATCCCTATGGTACAGACCACTACTACCTCCCGCCCACTACATATCAGCCTCTGGATCGCGCAGGTCCTGCTGGCACTGCTCATGCTCAGCGGCGCTGTGCTGAAGTGGCTCCCCATCTCTCAGTCCTCCGCCATGATGCCGTGGATGGGGCAGCTACCCGAGTGGCAAGTGCGGGTGCTCGGCCTGCTGGATCTGCTAGGCGCTGCGGGTGTGATACTGCCATCACTGCTGCGCATCCGCCCGCAGCTGACAGTAGCCGCAGCCATCGGTATCGTGCTGCTCATGTTGAGCGCTATTGTGTTTCATATCAGCAGGGGAGAGGCTTCGGTGATAGGGTTCAATGTCTTCCTGCTCCTCATCGCCGCTTTCATCGCCTGGGGGCGACAGTACAAGGCCGCTATTTAGTACAGTTTCTCATTTCAGTGCACTTTCTTTACGCGTTTTCATAAGGTATCCTTTGCGCCTTTGCATGAAATGTATTTCTATGTCCCCTTTGTGGTCAAAAGTGCACTTTCATTTCTAAAACTCCTGCGTCCCTGTATTCCTGCGCTAAAATATTTTTGCAAATCCGGTAAACCTCCTTACATTTACATCGCGTACGATATAATCGCACAAGATATGTTTATGAAAAAGATCGGTAAAGTCATCGGGTTTCTCTTCCTGGGTGGACTGCTTCTTTTACTATCGTACCTCGCATTCGATTTCATTTCACAAAGACAAATCAGACAACAGATGGCAGACAAAAATTTCTATGACTTTGAGGCAAAGACCCTCGCCGGCAAGACAATGAGCATGGCAGACACCAAAGGCAAAGTGGTGCTCGTGGTCAATACCGCCAGCAAGTGCGGCTTCACCCCGCAGTATGCAGGCCTCGAGACACTGTATGAGAAATACAAGGACAAGGGCCTCGTCATCATCGGCTTCCCGTGCAATCAGTTTGGAGAGCAGGAGCCCGGCGGCTCCGGCGAGATACAGGAGTTCTGCCAGGTCAACTATGGCGTGACCTTCCCTATCATGAGCAAGGTGGATGTGAATGGCGATAAGGCAGATCCGATCTTCAAATACCTCAAGTCAAAACTCGGTGGCCTGCTGGGCAGCCGTATCAAGTGGAACTTCACCAAGTTTCTCATAGATCGCAATGGCAAGCCTGTAGAGCGCTTCAGCCCGCTCACCACACCAGAGAAGATCGAGCCCACTATCCAAAAACTCCTCTGATATGAAGCGTGCCGAAGAAATGCTCCTGCTGGAAAACCAGCTCTGTTTTCCGCTCTATGCGGTGTCGCGCATGGTCACGCAGCTCTACACCCCGCTGCTGGATGAGCTGGACCTGACCTACCCGCAGTACCTCGTGCTGCTCGTGCTGTGGGAGCACGGCCACCAGACGGTGGGCGAGATAGGCGCACACCTGGCGCTGGAGAGCAATACCCTCACGCCGCTGCTGAAGCGCATGGAGGAGAAGGACCTCATACAGCGCGTCCGCTCGCTGCACGATGAGCGCAAGATGATGATCAGCCTCACCCGCCGTGGCAAGCAGATGGAGAATAAGGCCGTCTGCATACCTCAGGCACTCATAGCAGGTATGCAGGATAGCTCACTGACAGAGCGAGAGATCACCACCTTTCGCCGCACGCTCATGAAGATCATGTCTGTGCTCCAGACCGGCCCCGCAGTGGCGGTATAGGCGGGTAGCGGGTCATATACGTATGTGGGAAACTAATTATCAGATAGAAGAAATAATTCTATCTTGGTATAAATAAAACCCACACATATGGCAACAGAAGACTACACTGTAATCTCCGACCCCCAGGAGGCACTTCGCGGCAAATGGGGCATAGCTATTGGCACCTTCCTGGTTTATGGTATCGTCTCATTTGTGATCGGCCTTACCCGCGTAGGGTTTCTGATCTTAGGCGGCCCGCTCACACTAGGCATAGCTATTATATCTCTCCGCCTCGTGCGCGGCCAGGATATAGATGTAGGTATGATATTCAAAGGCTTTGACAACTTCGTCAATGCGTTAGTCACCTACCTTCTTATGATGTTATTCATATTGTTGTGGACCCTGCTGCTCATTATCCCGGGTATCATAGCGGCTTTGTCTTACGGCATGGCTTTCTTCATCCTGGCAGATAATCCCGGCATGACGGGCAGCGAGGTACTGCGCACCAGCAAGGCTATGATGGATGGCCACAAGATGGATCTCTTTGTACTCTATCTGAAATTTTTTGTTTTTTCCTTGCTGTGTATCCTTACCCTCTTCATAGGCTACCTATGGCTCGTGCCATATATGCACGTATCACTGGCTGCCTTCTATGAAAAGGTCAAAGCCCAATACAACTCGCCCACAGTGATCAACGAGATCAACAGCATCCAGTAGTCACACTGATGACTTTATACAGAAACAGCCATCCCCTACAGGATGGCAGTTTTGTTTTTGTGATAGAGGGAAATCTGCTCAACTGTTTCCGGAGAAACTCATTTTGCGCTTTAGCGTTTTTGCGGTAAGAATGTACTCAGAGCTTCCGCTCTATCTTCACTACGTTAAATAGCTGCACCACATCCTTCAGGTTGATCTTGCGGTCCTCGTAGAGCGCATTCTGGCTGTGAACGGTGATGATGCCTGTGGCTACATTATGCGTCGTGATCTGCTTTAGTATGATGCCATCTGTGCGGTGTACGATCACAAAGTTCCACTTATGTATATGCAGCTTATGCTGCCAGTAGCTAGGGTCTATCTCGCGGCAGAGCACGATATCTCCCGCCAGTATCGCATCGCGCGTACCATCGTCCATGCTATCGCCCCGCACCTCAAATGCCATATACGTCCCCTTGTACTCGCGGTCTGCGTAGAAGGGGATATGTGGCAGCTCCTCCAGATACTCCTCATCAGAGAAGCCGCTCAGGTAGCCCGCATAGGCATATTGATTGACCAGCGGTACGCGCATCACCAGCTGGTCCGACACAGTAGGAGAGATGTGCGCGCCTTGCTTTGATTTATTCAAAGCGGGGTCTGTATACAGCAGCCAGTCTATAGATACATCGGGGTAGGTCTTTTTGATGGCCGCTATCGTATTGGCGCTTACGGTCAGCGCGCCTGCCTCCATACGGTTGTAGCTGCCTTCATTTACCTCTATAGCGGCAGCAAAGGCTCTTTTGGTCAGTCCGAGTGAAGTGCGAAATTTCTCCAGGTTGTTTTTCATCACATTTATTTACTCACAGGAATCTGAATAACTATTGTCGTCTACAAACTTTAAATAGTTCAAAGTTTTACTTAGGTTTGCATCATGATAGCAGTACACTCACGGCCACATGACGATACAGCTCACAGGTTCCGCTGCTATAAATGCACGCTCTGATATTTCCTCAGCGCCGGCCCCGGTTTCAGTCAAAGGAAACCTCTCACCGGCAGTGATTTGAATATTTCAAAGCAAATATAATTATATCAAACTAAAGATCAAGCCTATGAAAGGTGAAAAGGACAAAGACCTGTCCCGCTGGCAGCGTGCTGTGCAGGACTGGGTCAGGGAGTACGGCCCCACTGCTGCCGTAGCGGGTACGGGCCTGCCGCTCTGTGATGTGCGCCGCACCTATACAGACACGCACCCGGTGCATGACCATCTCATGCGCGTGTATAATTTCTACCTCGGAATGGTGCATCAGGCCACCCTGGCCGAGGACGACCTCTACTAAAAAAATACGACCTATGAATAAACCCGAACGCTACGCCTCTATAGAGGCACGCCTCGCCGCTCTGGAGCGGCTCATACTGCAGCCCGCCCGCACCGGGCGCGGCGGTACACAGACCAAATATAAAAAGCACAACCCCAAACGGCAGCCACCACGCCGCCGCCTGGACGCCCTCTGATACTGACCACTCTGAACCCCAAAACCGACCCTTATGAAGACTTACTCCCTCACGGTAGAGAACCACATGGTCGCGGGAGGACTCTGCGACTCCCGTGTGCAGGACCCGCGCACTGCTCCCCGCACCTGCGCGGCCTGCCTCTCTGCTACTGACCACACGCAGTATATGGCAGATGTGGGCAACTACATCTGCCATCACTGCCGGGAGTCCTACCGCGAGGCCGCGGCCTATATCCGCCCGCTGCGATGGTACGATGAATAGAGAATAGTGAATAAGGAATAGAGAATAATGAATAAAGAATCAAGAGCCAAGAAACCGAGAGGCAGGCTCCTCGGTGACAAGGCATTTTGCATTTCATCTTAATACTAAATACTAACTACTAAATACTCAAAGAAAAATGAAAACCACCCCCTCCAAACCCATCGAGCTCCGCCATCTGGAGCATAGCCTCGGCGAGGCAGCCCTGCAGCTGCAGCAGACATTTGGCGACCGCATCAAGGTCAGCCTCATAGTAGAGGGCCTGCGTGAGAGCGCGCTGCTCACCATCTCAGAGGCCGTAGACGAGCCCGTCTTCATAGCCGGCGAGAGCTGGACCCTCTGCGTACCTGTAGGCCGCGACGAGCTGATACTGCACAATGGAGGATTGCCTTTTTGAAAGGGTCGACGGTCAACTGTCCACAGTCCACGGCCAACAGCCATTGCATCATCGCCCGTTGACCATCATTCCTGTTTCTGACAGTCAACCGTGGACCATTCATTTCAGCCTCGTTGACCGTTGACCGTCGACGGTGGACACCAAAACAAATGACAACATTCACAAAATAAGCCTCCGAACTATGACACAAAAATCTCCCTCCTACCAGTGGTACCCCAAGGACGCCATCAGCTCCGCCCGCATAGCCGTCATGACCCTCGAGCAGGAGGGCGCCTACCGCCGCGCGCTGGACTACTGCTGGCTCACCGGCTCGCTGCCGGCAGATCTCGACCTGCTGGCCCGCATCATCGGCAAGGGCTGCACCACTGAGACGGCTACCGTGGTGCGCAGCATGTTCACCCGCGACCGCAGCAATAAAAAACTCCTAACACACGACCGCCTCGATATGGAGCGCAGCAAGCAGAAAGCCTGGCGCGAAAAGTCAGCCGCCGGTGGCCGCCGCGGAGCCGCCACACGCTGGGGGGCAGATCATGTAGAGGAGAAGGAAAGCAGTACGATACCGCCTGCGGCGAAAACTAAAGCGAAGCAGAGAACATCGGCACTGCTCCTCACACTCCACAAAGAACAAACAGAAGAAATGCTCGCGGGAAAATTTGCCGCGCTGAAGCGTGAAGATGTGATGAAGAAACTCGACGAAGACTTCCCTGCCGGCTACGACTGGCGTGATGACAGGCATGTCTTCAATGCCTTCCGCCAGACCGCTACGGCACTCCTCAAAGCACAAACCAAACCATCACGCAATAAGGCCACGATCCCTGATCCGATGAGTCTGATGCGGAAGTTGAATTGAAATATAGGGATAGCATAAGATATAGATATGGCTTAGGTTCGCTGGTTCTCGTTTTCCATAGGTAGAAAGTCGGAGGTGCATCTCCGGCTTTTTTTATTTCATCAGGGCGGCAGCCGGGCTCTCCTCTATACTCCTCGCTCCACCCACAGGCCACGCCGCTGCGGGGTGCCGCTGCGATCCCTGCCGCAGGGGTAGCCCTTCATCGGGGAAACTTGCCAGTGATGCACACAGTCGGAAAACTTGCAGGACAACCTTACTCGAGCCTTCCCTTTAGTCGGGAATCATGGCTGATCAATCTGGATGTTACCCCCCTCTGGTCTAAGCTTTCAGCTTAGACCTACTATCCGTTAAGCTTCCAGCTTAACTATCTATTTGTCGTCACCGTGGCGCTAATTTCCCCGGTGGATCAGGGAGACTGCCGACTACCTTTTGAACTATGATAAAACTGTCGTCTTCCTCGTAAGATATATTTAGTTTTTGTAAAACTTCAAGAAAACTCGTGATATAGCTGTATGAAGTTCTTCCAGTCTCTCGTTCATTTTCAAAATCAAATGTACCAAAGTGCTCTTTGGCAATTTTGTAATATCCTGACATACTAAATGGGTAAGGAGATGGTGATATAGAACCGTCATATCCAGCGAGTGATAATATGTGGAAGACTAATTGCTTCTCTACTACTCCCCAGCGTTTTAATTCTTCATGCCAATTTTCAAGACTCCAATTCTTATTTGGTTCCAGCTCCTCCAGAGTGAAGTAGTTTAATAAATCACCTTCCGGTGAGAAAAAATTATGAAAATAGATTTGCCCCTTCTTCTTGTCAGCCAGAGTCATTTCATGGCCGCGGTGGTTGATAAATTTATCGTCCCCTGTCGTTTTATATTCAGGTTGGTACGAGTTATAGAGAATGAAGTTTTCGTTTTCGTGAATTTTATCCAGCAATGTATGGATGCCGTATCGCTTTCTTGCTTCTGATAATGCCTTTGTTTCTATGTTCATGTGTTCTATTTATTTCCCGCTCTTCCGGAGTTGCACTCCGGAAGTTCTTTTTATAAGGACTTGTAGTCCGCTATACTGGCCCCTGTCAAACAATATTGAGCACCGCGCTATGTGCGGCACTACAAGTGCCATAGTAGCTACTGCCGGAGTACAACTCCGGAGGGGTGGGTAGAAACTTGGACTAGAGCGGGGGCAATACGGTCTCCAGTGCCATCATATTTCCTAAAATTATTCTGAAAATTCGTACTTGTCTGGCTCAATATAACTACCCTCACTGTCAGACCATTTTGCATTATCTTCATCTAACTGTAAAAGGAATTTCCAGCCGTTAATAATATTCTCAATTCCTTGTTTTAAGTTTTTGCCTCTTAGATAGCAGTACTCTCCTAACATATATGTATAACCTTCTTTATCACAACAAATATGATATCCATCTGGCAAATAATAACCGATAGGGAATAATTTCTTTTCGATTATTGATGAATAGTATGGATAAGTATTGTCGCCCTCTAGATTTTCTGCTCCTGCATCTGGATCTATTATGATTTCCCCCTATGGCGCAAGCATGCAGGGTGGGTGCGTGCGTGGGGTGCTTGTGCCGCGTAGTGGGCGGGATTGCAGTAATATTGACATCATCAGTCATGCCTGTAGTCTATACCATGTATCTTTAGTAATCCCCGTCCTCCGCTATAGTCTATCGCGCTGCTATACTTCCAGTGCTCCGGCTCAGATACGAAGCCCGCTTTCACGGGATTCATATGAATGTAGTTCATTTTTTGCTCCAGCATCGCATGTGTCTTGATCTCTATCGGCTGATTGTGCTGCTGCCAGAGCTGATGGTTGCCGTTATTGCCATTTCGTTTGCCAGCGCGCTCCATCATCCAGATCAGCCATTCCTTTCTGCTCTCTGTATTGTGATCGTATATAGCCTCGCGGATCTTGCCAGATGTGTAGGTCTTGGTATCTCTGACTATATCTGATAGCTTGGTACTTTCACTGCCTATGATCATATGCACGTGGCTGGTCATAAGGCACCAGGCGTAGACCTCCAGACCTTTGGTGTCCTGACAGTACCTGGTACTGTCTACCCAGATATTATTGTACTCTTCTCTGATGAAGATATCTAGCCAGTACACCGTAGCATACGAGATGAAATACAAACTATCATTATCGTGAAATTTATACTTGCGGCTCATGCGGCAAAGATATTCTATTTGACCTTTCATACAGGGGATCAGGCCTGCCATCTGTATCTGCAGCTAGCCCCTTCACTCAGGCACAATCACCCCACGCACGCACCCACCCTGCATGCTTGCGCCATAGGGGGGAGTCGTTCCTGCTATTTTATGATTATCTTTCCCTCAGCCACAAAGCGGCCCTCAGATCTGATGGTGTAGACATACACTCCTTGGGCAAATGCACTACAGGAGAAACTCGTAGCCTGCTCCGTCAATATGCGCTGCAGGACGATACGACCTGTCACATCTGTCAACTCAAACACCGGCTCCCGGTAGCGTCGAAAATCTAAGGTCTCCCCGAAGGCCACCGTAAACTGCGACTGCGCAGGATTAGGAAAGATGAGTATGTCCGTCGGCCTTTCTTCCTCTTGGATACCGGTAAATAATTGGGGACAGTTTCCATTCAGGCAGCCGTTGCTGTCTACTTTGACGAGCCAGATCTGATTGCGCTGTCCATTTAGTGGTACAGCCTGACCAGTGGCAAAGATGCCGCCGTCTGTGCCTTCAGTCACGTCAAAGAAGTAATTGTCATAGCTCGTGTCTACTCCATTCTTAAAATATTGCTGCCAGATAGTATGCCCATCTGGTCCAAGTTTAAACAAGGCTCCGCTGAAATCATAATTTAATAAAGTGCTATCAAAAGGCAAACCCAATAAATTTTCACTGAAAACTATTGCGCCAGATTTGGTCTCGTGAAGACTGGTGAAATTGCCATATGTGAGCCATTTTTGCCAGATAATATTGCCAGTACTATCTAACCGGTAAATAATAGATGGCATACTATATGTCGGATCGCCTATCACAGCATTTGTGTCTAATGTGTTTAGCACATAAATAACACCCCCATCGTGAGTGGCAATAAGAGGTCCTGTGACATTATTGAATCCGAAATGTCCGAAATTTTTCTTCCAAATCAGATTTCCATCATTATCATATTTGTGTATTTGGATTAAGCTGTCTCCTGTATTAGCGTCCGTTACGATCTCATCTATTACATAAAAGGCTTTTGATACTGCGCCTGTGCAAGTGAAGCCAGAATGATTAGGATGCGGCTCCTCTTTTACCCAAATTATGTTGCCAAGCGTATCAGTTTTGATCAATGCCGCTATATAGTTGGCATTAATAATGCAATCCTGCCGATATCCAGCTAAAAGATAATTTTTGTCACTCAGTTCAGTTGCGAAAGGAAGATAAGAGCAGCCAGATGCGGTATTAAGAGTACGTACATATTCAGTGTCCAGGTTGGAGCGCAGCTTGTACAAAGCATCATAAGCGACCTGCGCTCCAGATCTCGCGACCTGTCCACTCAGGATAAAATGATTTGTAGACGTTCGATTGGCGCATAGCGCATAGTGGCCCGAGAAAAATGTATCTGACTTCCCATTTACAAAACGATAGGCTTCTACGCCGTTGATATCTGTCTTTATGAAGAGATGGCCTTGAGTATTATAGCCGTAAAACAGTCCTAATAGCACTATTGAATCACCAGATGCAATAACAGTAGGACCGGAGCAATAGAAGGAATCTTTTCCAAAGAACTTACTAAAAGTACTCACCTGCGCGAATGTGGGCAAAGTCAGTACTATTATTATAAAGGCCGTTAATGTTTTCATCACTTTACGACTACCAGCTTCGATGTCGTCATCGCCTTGCTGCCCCTTAGGACAGAGCAGAAATAGACCCCGGCTGCATAGTTGTCTAAAAATATAGTTATTTTGTCGTATTGGCCTTTCAGATTTCTTATGTCCCTCGTCTCATCCGCGTTTGCAACCACTGGTGTTCCCCCCTCTGGTATAAGCTTCCATCTTAACTATTTCTCTCTGTCGTCACCTTGGCGTTATTTTCCCCGCCGTCGCTGGTCGCCTGACCTGCGACCGGGCAGCGGGCTAACTTCCATTGGCAGGCGCAACTCACTTTTTCTTCACAAAGTAAAATTCACTGACCTGATCCACCACAGTTGTGAGCAGGATATTCCTGTACTGTGGGTAGTGCTCTACTGTGACCAGTTCATAGCCCTTCTTATTCAGGTATTGGAAGGCCTTCATACGGCGGAGGGCGCCGGCAGATTCTGTCGGTACGTGGCTGGCCATATCCGTGACACGGCCATCGCTATAGGACAAGGTCAGGCGGTCGTCCCCATCTATTACTTTTAGGATGACATACTCGGGCACAGTAGCGGTGCCGGTGTCTGTCTGGGCTTTGGCGGTCAGAGCGGTGCTGAGACAGAGCAAGAGAAAGATGCAGGAGTGGAGGTAGTTTTTCATAAAATCCATTTAGATGTGAATGCGGTCAATGACGTAAAGGTAGAGCATCGAGTTCATATTTTCTCTCCGGTGTATTTTACCTTCTTCCGTCGCAGGTAGCAGACGTGCACTATTCTCGGCGACTATTCCCCGCCGGCACACCACCCCCGGCCTTTGTTTTGCGTAGAATAACGGCCCTATTCGACGCATATACTGCGTAGAATAGCTATCAGCCCCATCGGCTCCCCGCCGAGCTATCGCTCTTCATCCGCAAAACTTGCCCCACCTATCCAGATAGATGGCCTACAACAAAAAAGCAGCACCCGTGAGGGTAGCTGCCTTCTTCTATATCAAGGGAACATACGCAGGGTCGGGGGCACCACTAGGCGGTGCGCAGGAGCTGTATCAGCTCCTCATACTTGCGGTGTCGCATAGCAAGGCGGTTTTAGAGGTGACGAATAGTGAGCTGCCTGTATGTACGTAGCTGAGCGGGTGGCCGGATTTAACTACGGGCAAAAAAAGAAGCCACCCGTCTCACGGATGGCCGCTTTTGTTTAACCCAATAACCCTTTATCCTTAATGCAGCGCCACGGACACCATGCCGGGCACTGCAGTTTTTGCTTTTTATGCAGCGATGCTCCAGTCGCTCTGGTCTGCACCGGAGTGCAGCAGTGTGATCAGTGTGCTGTGCAGCTCACGCAGCTTCTGCGTGCTGCGCATGCCGGCCTCCCAGATGCGAGTATGAAAGCGGTACCTGTCAAGTGGCACATGCGGGTAGTGTACCTGAGGGTCGAGGAGCACCTCCCCGTCGTAGTCCACAGCTATGTGGTGAGCAGGCAGTGTCTGGTCGGCTTTGGCCAGGAGCTCTATGAGCGCCTCGGGCTGCTGGTCATAGTTGAGATTCATGGCTTATAGTTTTTCGGGTTGAAAAAATGGATTCAAGCACCTTCTAAAAGCATAAACGTAAAACCGTGCCAAATAGTTTATGAGAAAATTACAACCCGCATTTTGTAGCAGACCCGATCTGAGGCAGCCCCGCCACGCACAGGGTACGACCACCGCTGTGGCCTATTTGATCTTGCGCTCCGGCTCTATCAGGCGGGGATGCTCCTCCTGAAATTTTTTGAGCTGCGGCAGCGCCGTCTTCTGCACATAGTCATCGTCATAGTGCCGCTGTACATAGTCCTGATTGTCCGGCTCCGCCTCGTAGAATTTTGTAAACGGCACTACCTGTATCGCCGTAGCACCCTTGTAGCGGCCGGACCGGTTTACTTTGTCCAGATAGTCTTCGGCTTCCTTTTTCTGCGCAGCAGAGCGGTAGAAGATATAGGACTTATACTGTGTGCCGCGGTCCTCGCCCTGGCCATCGGCCTGCGCAGGATCTATCATAGACTCTACATAGATCTTCAGCAGCTCCTCGTAGGTGATCTGCGTACTGTCATAGTGTATATTGACCGTCTCGGCGTGGCCGGTGGCGCCCGTCTGCACTGTGGCGTAGGTGGGCTGCGTGGTATTGCCACCGGCGTAGCCCGTGGTCACATCCTGCACGCCATGCACACTCTCAAAGACAGCCTCCAGGTACCAGAAGTTGCCCCCGGCGAATGTGGCCTCTCTCGTATTGCTGCCGAAGATCTCCGCCTCGGGCAGCGCCGCCGCAGCATAGCTCATGCCCAGGCCCAGTAGCACCAGTTGGATAAAGCCTTTCATCTCTGTTTCATTTTGGGTGTAGATCCGGGCGGGCCGCAGCAGTGATGCGGCAGCCCGCAGAGACCTTTTATGTAGAATAGAAAAAGCCTGTCTCAGGCCGCCGCACGCATCTCCAGCGATACGGTCAGCGGCGCAAATTTAAACGTGCTCAATAGGGCCTGATAAAGCGTCTGCAGCTTCCTCATATTATGGAGGCTACTCTTGCGCACCTGTATGCAAAACTTGTAGCGGTCCAGGTCTACAGCGGGATAGTGCAGCTCCGGGTCTATGATCACCTCACCGTCATAGTCTACGGCGATATTGTGTACATACAGTTTAGGGTCAGCAGAGGCTACGAGGTCACGGAGGGCAGAGGCACCGGAGTCAAAAAAGAGATTCATAAATGATAATAATGAGTAACAGTTTAGAAATACGCAGGCTATAAGGAAAACTTCATGCCAATGCAAATCTCGCTGATACGCCTCTTTTTTGATGGCAAAGTGCTACAGCCTGTGGTCTGTTTTCCCCGAATGAAGGGGAATGGTAAGAAGCAAGCATCAAGAGTCAAGAAGCAAGAGGCAAGAAGCAAGAGCCAAGAAAGAAGAAGCAAGAGGCAAGAATCAAGAAGCAAGAGGCAGTAAACAAGAAGCAAGAGGGAAGAAACAAGAATCAAGAAACAAGAGCCAAGAATCAAGAGTCAAGAAACAAGAGTCAAGAAACAAGAGCCAAGAAACAAGAAGCAAGAGGCAAGAAATAAGAATCAAGAGGCAGGAAACAAGAAGCAAGAAGCAAGAGGCAAGAAACAAGAAACAAGAGGCAAGAATCAAGAAGCAAGAGTTAAGAATCAAGAGTTAAGAATCAAGAAATAAGAATCTGGAAGTAGAATGGATAATGGGCTATGCAGAGATCAGGATGTCGCATCTGCCCAAAAAGAAAAGGCCACAGCAGCTGCTATGACCTTCTTTTTCCGGTAAGAAAGAAAAGTGGCTAAAGTGTGATCATGCCTACATCCGTAGTCTGAGAGGCGTGTACGTCCACATTACTACGGGTCACCTCCGGTGCCGGCGCCGGAGGGGTCACAGTCAGCGTATAGCTACCTGCGGGTATACCTACCAGCACGAAGTAGCCACTCACCGCCAGCACAGTAGAGAAAGTACCCGCAGCACCCGTAGCGGTCACTACAGCTATGGTGCCCGGTACAGACACGTGGCCTGTGATGCGGCCTGTGGCTATATCGCTCACCACTATGGCGCGCAGTACCGGCTTGAGATGATAGCCGCCATTGCCCAGGGCTACGATAGACTGATTGGCATCAAAGTCTATGAGCAGATCTACTACACCATTGATCGCCGTCGCATTTTGCACATTGACCTTGAGTCCACTCTCCTGGCCTGATGGGATAGTGAGTGGTACCGTATTGCCATCTACCACCAGGGTGCTGTTGGGCCCGAGTATAAAGCGGATCTGCTCTACACTACCCGACACCTGGCCGGAGGCCACCAGCGTATCTATACCATTATTAAAGTCCAGCAGGTTGTAGATACCGGCATGTGTAGCCAGTGTAGCGGTGCTGCCGTCTGCACGGATCACCTCTACACTTTGTATATCAATATTCACTGCGGTATATGGGCCCGGCGCATCGGTCATACGTATCTTATAGGTAGCAATACCTGATGATGAGCTGTCTTTTTTGCAAGCCTGGAATGTAAAAGCCGAAGCTGCTACCAGCAGTATCGCTGCGACGATGGCCGTTATCTTCTTCATGGCTATGTGGATTTTGATCAGAAAAAATGAAAGCCACACAGATATATCCATGTGGCTCTCTATATACGGTTGATTCTTATAGCAGCGTCACGCTACCCATATCTGTAGTATGGTCAGAGCTTACGCTTACACTGGTAAAGGTCTGTGCCTGCAGGGGCAGGACGGGTGTGATGGTCACATCATAGCTGCCGGATGCCAGGCCACGAACGCGGAAGTAGCCGTCTACAGCCAGGCTGGTAGAGTAGGTGTGTCCATTGCCGGTCACAGTCACTACGGCTATGATACCTGAGTTGGTCACATGGCCCATGATGATGCCGCTCGCGCTGGCGTCTACATTGATAGGACGTACGGTAGGGGTGAATGTATAGCTGCCCGATCCGCTGGCCTGTACCGATGCATTGGCATCAAAGTCCACTATCAGCTCGGTAGTACCATTGGCAGTCACAGTCTGGTTTACATCCAGTGTGACTGTAGCATCGGCAGTAGAGTTGAATGCGAGCGCATAGTTATTGCCGCCGGAGACTACGCTATTATTAGTACCGAGCACCAGTTTTACCTGCTTCACAGTTTTGATGTTCACATTTCCCGAGGCTATGAGTGTATCTGTGCCGTTATTAAAGTTGAGTACATTGTAGATCCCTGCATTGGTGGTGAGGTTGGCTGTTTCGCCATTTGCGCCTATCAGTTGTACAGATTTGATCTCTACATTCACTGCTCCGTAGGCTGCCGGTGCGTCTGTCATGCGCACCTTGTACATGCTGCCCTGAGATGCGGTATTGTTTTTATCGCATGATGAAAGGAGTGCTATACCTGCGAATAACAATCCTCCTGCTGCTCTTTTGATTCCGTTCATGATTTCCATTTTGATTGAAGATTAATAATTACACCATCACATTATTCAACTACCATGCCAGCGAAGTCAGAGTTATTAAGACAACCAATTGATAGTGAATACGACAACGCTGGTGTGTAAGATATTTCCCATATTAAAAGAAAGGCTGCACTCACTGATGAGTACAGCCTGACACCTATGGAATCGAAAACGAAAACTACTTTTTGAAGCTCAGCCTGACCTTGACGCCGGCGCTGATCTCACCGCCCAGTATGTAATATCCTGCGTCTATCATATACCGGTCTGCTATCAGGAGGGCGGCGGCAGGCGCTATATCCAGGCCCCCACGCGTGAGGGGCTCGGCATACCGCACACCCGCACTGGCTCCGAGGTAGACCTTTAGGAGCGGTTGTTTTTTTTCTATGGTCACTGTGGTGGTCACAGTGCGTTCAGTCACGGGGGTGAGGTCGGCCCACTGCACCGTGCGGCGGGCTATCCGGTTGGCAGTGATGAGGTCATTGATCACCGCCTTAAACTCTCTGGCCCGGTAGATAGAGTCTGAGTAGACCACGGTATCAGCGCAAGATATAAGTTCACTCGTGCCCGGCACACTGATGGTATCATGGGCATATACCAGTATATGCTCTACGCGCGGCACATAGGCTGTGATAGTGCGGTAGCTGGTGTCTGTACGGGCTATGTACCGGGTCAGAGTATCACTGGTGCGCTCTACCTCGCCGCATGGGGAGCTATGTAGGCAGGACGACTGTCGTAGCAGTATCAGTAGACTGAGAAACAGCAGCGCATTGGCCGTGAGTGACCATAGCGTCAGTCTGGTGGTCATGGTTGGTTCATTGGCCATAGGTAGTGATCCAGCGTGAGATAATATAGGTAGCGCGATAGCTGCGCCGCTTGCGGTATACTCCATCGCCTTCGGCGCTGCCGCCCTCATTGGTATTGCCTTCCACAGATTCGTAGAATGTTTCATTGATACGGCGATCGTACAGCCCCGTGTGCGCTACGCGCTGATGCGCATAGTCCCAGAATGTGATATTGTCGCCTGCCTGCGGCTCTGCGCCCGCATATGCCGGTGTACCGTTTTTCATCACAATATGATGGGGATTGATACAGCTCGCCGCCCAGGCAGTGATGTGGCGCGTATCTATGCCGCACTGCATGTAGCACCACTTTACGAATGCCGCGCACCAGGCATAGCCCGGCCCCAGGCCACAGGTATGCAGGTACATCTCTACCTCACGGCCGTCATTTCGGCCTGTGCGTTCGCGCACGCCTATCTGAGAGGTATATGCCTGCGTGATGCAGGTCTGCGCAGCTATGCGGCTGGCAGGCAGCAGCCATAGCGCGGCCATCAGTGCGAGAAATAAAGGCTTCTTCATATTACACGATAGTGACACTATGAAAAGGGAAAAAATCATGGTCAAAATGATCGGAGATAGTGCTATCCCAAGCCAGCACATAGAGCACCAGGTCCGTGCCGGCGGGCAGTGTCAGTGCCTGCGGCGTATTGGCAGGTACGGGTCCTGCCAGCATGGTCACGTTATTGTCAGGAGCATCGTTATCCAGTGCAGCATAGAGCACATCATAGCTGCATCCTGCCTGGATGATATGGGCCTGATCTGTGAGCTGCAGGCCTGAGACATCAGAGACTGTGCAGCCATTGATCTGTATATCCAGTACTACTGCGCCGAGCGCATCTACCTTGGTCAGGCGCGATACTGTCCACGCGGTACCATCAGGGTACTTGTACTTCACCTGGCCCACATAGATGCCATCCACATTGCCTGAGGCCGGTATAGACTGATCTGTGGTCATACCTGTGGCAGAGTCGATAGGCGTGGCGGTGAGCAGGTGCCAGAAGTTGATCTCATAGTCATAGCCCGCCAGCGTAGCGCCGGCGGGTACCTGCACAGGTGAGGGTGCAGCGTGCAGGTCAAAGGTGAAACTGCCGCCGCCATGATCTGTCAGGTCTATGATGCTCTCGCCGGCAGTCACGGAGCTGATGGCATGGATGGTGCAGCTCACTATATTGCTCACAGGCGTACCTGCAGTGTCTGTGAGGCGAAACTGATACAGCTGGCCGGGAGTATAGATGGCTGTATCTATCGTGATATTGGTGGTGTCATCTACCTGCAGCTCACCATTGGTCAGTGATAGTGGTGTGCCTACGTCGAGCCAGGTCGTGCCGTCCTGAGATGATTGTAGCTGCACCACGCCGGTGCCGCCGGTCTCGGTGATCTTAAAGTTTGCTTTGAGCATAATTTGTTTTTGAGTGAATGATGGAAAAATAGAATCTGAGAAGCCTCAGAAGGAAGAATCAAGAGCCGAAACAGAGAAAGGAAGTCATCTCACATACTGCGCTATCAGCGCTTTCAGTACTGCGCGTTCTTCATCGCTGGGGTGCCAGATCTTTTTGCCGTATTTGGCCTCCAGCGCATCAGCTCTGCTGCGCAGCTCCTCATCAGTCCAGCCGAGTCCATAGCCTTCAGTGGTCTTTATCACCTGATAGCTGTCACGCAGTTCGCCTGTCAGTACCAGGTTTACGCCGCCGGTGTTTTGCCCGATCAGCGTCTTGTATTCATTGTAGCCGCCGGGCAGGTAGCGCGAGCGGTGCGGCTTGCCATTGGCAAATACACTTGTACCATGCCTGCCTATGGCCTCGCCGGGTGCCGGGTGGCTGCTGGCAGAGATATAGGCGGGCTTCGTATCGTATGCGCCTATAGCCGCTGCGGTGCCCTGTCCGCGCGTGTGTATACGCTCGCGGCTTAGCGTCAGTATCTCCCCGGCACCTGCGCTCAGTGCACGGTCTAGTGTCTGGCCGCCGGGTTTCAGTGCGTTGAGTTTATTCAGTTGCTTATGCAGCACTGCTTCGATATTGGTGTGTATGGAGAGCATATCATAGGTTTTAAAGTGGTCAGCAGACTTTGATAAAGAGCAGGACAAAGAGTGCGAAGAAGAAGCAGTACATAAAGACCGTGAGCAGCACTTTCTGCGCAGCAGATAGCTGATCCAAAGTCGTAGAAAAGGATGTATGGTAGCTCTCCCACAGGGCGGGGAAGTTGAATTTCAGTGCCAGCTGCACGGCTGTATTGGTAAAGATCATCACCACCGCTGCGATCAGCGCCGCCTGGAATACAGCCGGGTCATAAGACCCGAAGCCAGCCCCAAACATGATGCGCCCGATGTCCTCAAAGGTGAGAAAGGCGATGAAGGCTGCGGGCACAGACCAGAGGCCATCCCACAGGTGTAGTATTTTCAGTAGTTTATTCATGTTTTGTTTTCAGGATCTTTTCTTTCAGTTGAGAGATGTCCTCTTTCAGCTCGCTCACCATTTTGAAGAGCGACTCGTAGAGGTCTTTGTAGTTTTGCTTGTGCTGCGTATTGTCCTGCTCCAGGTGTTGTATGCGCACGCTGTGCACTTCGCTGTTTTTGATCAGGTGCTGCAGTTCTTTCCATAGATAGCCTATGGCTCCGCAGATGATGGCGATGATCACGCCCTTGAGGTGTTCTGACATAGCGTAGTAGTTTGTGATAAGGTGCAGGCAGCAGGCCGTGGCCCGCCGCCCGCACGCTTACGCGGAGTAGTGTGATCAGTGTATGAAAAAGTCGTCTAGCGCGAGGGTTCCACCAGTACTCACGCCGCCGTAAAACAAGCGTCGAAGATGCCGGCCGGTATCTCGTTAGGCGCAGGGAAGGAGCCATGTATCCACTTGATGTCCAGCTCCCATACCAGCTCTGCGTTGAGGTCATTCTTTACCTCCGTGTTTGGTATGATGGTCACAGGTACATCAGTGATGAAGACCTTTGACGACGTACGGTAGAAAAACTTGTAATCCCTCTTGCCGATCATCGAGTTGTAGAAGTGGAAATTGGATGCAAAGTTCGGATCGTTCACCTTGGCCGAGAAGTCATAGCCCAGCAGGGTCTGCGTGGTCTCGCCATAGCCGGCACCCATCTTGGCCGCGCCCTTAGCTATATCGCCATTGGTCTCCGGTATCACGATGATGGCACCGCTCTGGATGCCCGCCTGCCACTCAGTAGTAGCCGAGGGATCGGTAAAGGTAAAGTCTTTGTGTATGAAGCCTGCGCTGCGTACGCGGCCATACTCCCTGGGCTCACAGGGATCGCAGCTGTGCGAAAATGGTTCGTCACAGCCATTAGGATAGTAACCTGCCATAGTTGTTTTGTGTGTTTAGAAATGAAAAAATGAAGTGGTAGGCCGGTGGCCTCAGAGGGTAGAGTGGCGGCATACACCACTCTCAGATAGATACTGCCTGTATGCCCGGCAGGATGCTGTGTGCAGCGCAAGGCCCGATCGCCACGACCAGCCGCGCCACTGCTACAGCAGAAAGTTGATTACAGAAATTTCTTTCTATCAAGAAAATATTCTTTGCGTTCTCCGCGCCGGCCTGTCGGCAGACAGGTTCTTTGTGGTTATTGATTTGAACTTCTTTTAGCGTTTTCCGGTTAAACTTTACCCCGTAGGCGCTCCGCCACCACCGCCACCACCAGGGATACTACCGCCACCTCCGCCATCTGCGGGCGGTAGGTGATTGAGTATATCGGTGTCAAAAACGCCGGCAGGTGTCGGCACCCCACAGGCAAATGACTTTGACAGCCACTTCACATCTACCTCCCAGACTATCTCAGAGGTCAGGTCGTTTTTGATATCACGGTTGGGCGTGATAGAGCACGGCACATCAGTGATAAAGACATGCGACGACGTGCGGTAGAAAAATCTATAGTTCATATTGCCCACTGCCGCCTTGTAAAATTCGCAGTTGCTCAGGAATGCCGGATCACTATAGTGTGCTGTGAACTCATAGCCGATCACCGACTCAGGCCGCAGCCCGTAGGCGGGTGCCATCACAGGCGTAGCCTTGGGCGAGTCGCCGTTGGTCTCCGGTATCACGATGATCTTTTTATGTATCACCCCGTACTGCCAGTCAGCCGTCAGCGTCGGGTCAAATGTATGGTCCAGCAGGATAAATCCCGCGCTGCGTATACGTCCATACTCTACCTCATCGCAGAGGCTCGCAGTATGGTCCGGCAGGCGGTCACAGTTAGATGGAGAATAGTAGCTCATAGGTGTTATTTAGTGAATAGCGAATAGTGAATATTGAATAGGTTCACGTTATATTTCAGATTCCGTTATGGTCCGGAGAGGTTTGGAGAGTAGTATTTGTATTAGTCTAAATACTTAATACTAACTACTAAATACTAAATGCTAATTCTGGCACTCCAGCAGCTTAAAACACCCTTTCTTATAGTCTGCTTCAATCTGGTACTTGATAGAGAAAAGTATCTGCTCCGGTTTCAGGTCATAGGGTATGCCCTTGTATTCTTCCTTGAAGACCTGCTCACGGTTCAGATTACTGCCTTGCAGCACTGCGGCCACGCGCGAGAGCTGATAGCCTGCATACTGGTCAGGAGAGATAGTGTCGGGGAAGTTGGACGTGATGAGCGCCTCCAGGTCTTCTTGAGAGAGTGAGATGCGGTTGCTCCAGGCTGCTACTATCAGCTTCACGTCTGTTTTCTCCGTCACCTCATTCTGCCGGTTGCCATAGCTGCCTGCGGGTTTTGCCGTATAGGTCTTAGTGCCGATGCGATGATAGAGCGTGATAGGGTAAGTGTCATTGATACTAATGTCAGTGCCCTCACCTGTGAGGTCTACTATCACAGGATATTGCACCATAGCATTGCGGTCATCGTCGCGCCGCGTAGCATCATGCGCTATACCAGCCATCAGGCCATTAGAAAATCGCGCATCACACAAACAATGCGCCGAAAGATGATCATTGATGATCTTGATCAGGGTGGAGGTAAAAGGCATAGGTTTTCTTAGGTTAGTGAATAACGAATAGTAAATAGTGAATAATGAAGAAGAGCTAAGGCTACCGCTCTACAGTAAAGCGCCCAAGCGTCCGCATTGTACCCGTATCATCCGTGATCGTAGCCATATAGATGCCCTCAGGCATATCTGACATATTCACCTGCACCGTCTTATTGTTTCCGCTCCGAGGAATACTCCTGACCTTCTGGCCCAGCGTGTTGATGAGGTCTATCGAGCTGTAGTGTGAGGTGATAGCATCGGTGTTTTGCTCCATATCTATGGTGACATAGCTACTCGCGGGTGAGGGGAAAAGACTTATTCCTGGTAGCGAAACTTTTGGAATTCCTAGATAGCCTAGGGCGCAACTCGTATCGCATATTGTTCTGATACCAAATTTATTGTACGCTGTGAGGCGCAGCTCGACATTGTCTGCGCCGCAACCCCATGGTGATGCAACGTATAATCCGGATATATCACTGGGAAAAATAATGATAGTATCAGTACGTAGATAGAGTACAGAATCACTACAGTCGCTCATCAGTGCTCTACATGCCCATAAGATGGAGTCACTATGTTGAGAAGTGTTGAAAATTTTATGACCATCCCAGCCACTCAAGGATTGGTTGCAGCGGAATAGATAATCGTGCTCTCCATTTTGATGATACGTAAGGTCTTCATCGAAACTTGCAATAGGAAGTAGCGCCGAATTGCTATCTGCACTTATGATGATTATACCCGTATCGCATATCATCCCAGTATCACACACCACATAACGTATACTATCCATGCCCGTATAAAAGGAGTCCGCCACATACACCACCCTCCGGCAGTCTAGTACAGTAAATCTCGCATTGCTATCCAGCAGGGAGATGCATACCGAATCTCCCACAGGGAATGTATCATTGGCCACCACATCAAAAGTGTCTGTAGACGCTTGCAGCACGGTGAAGCTATCATCCACCGCCACCACCTGGCCATAGCCGCAGAGGCTGAGTAAAGTAATGAGTAGGAGTAACGTTTTCTTCATAGTCGCTTTGTTTCATCGTACAAGGTACAGGCGTTTTGTCATATATCTATCTCTACATTGTCACAGTTTTGTCAAATGTATTGCGCCGCCCCTCGTCCCCCGTCCCTCGTCTCCTTCACGGTATCGCCTCCACCCGCTTCACCTGCTCGTCACACTCTATACACCAGTCACCTGACAGGTGGATCGAGTCTACGAAGGTCAGCAGCTCATTCATAAAGTCCTGCTTCAGTTGATTGCGCAGGTCTTTGGCACGGGTCAGGTCTACGGTGGTGTAGCGGTTGATACGGTCCGTATAGATGCGCTCCTGCATCAGCTCCGCACCCAGCAGGTACCACCAGGCTGTCGCCAGTTCTTTCTTATAGTTGCACACCAGCACGTCAAAGCTGCACTGCAGCCCGATAGTGGCCGTGAGCCCGTAGGTGTCATACCCTTCGGTAAACTGCCCGCCCGCATAGCTCGCCCCCTGTATATACAGATGCGACCAGAACCAATCATAGCTCGCCCAGAATCTTCCATCCAGGTCCTGGCTATCCAGTTGCAGAGACGCCGAGTTCACATGCGTCGCGTCATAGGCTATGTATAGCATCGCGCTGTCCGCATATTTTTTATTGATCGTCACATCGTTCCACCCCGCTTGTGGCGTGATAGAGAATGTATCGAGCAGCGTCAGTGTGTTGTCATGTACCTCATATACGTAGAGTGGGATCGTAGTATTGGGCACCGGGTCTTTCAGGTACAGGTGTACCTTATTTATCGGTATATAGTGAAAAGGAGATTTCAGGTAGTAGCAGTCTACCAGTATGCCGCGCAGCGTACCCGCGGCGGCAGGAGTGATAGCCGTAGCATCTACGCTATTCGATAGTTGAAATGCCTCACTGATCCTTTTCAGCCGGTAGCGTTTAGCCATCGCATTGGTAAATGCCGTCTCAAATATTTTGCCGATCGGCGCTGTACGGTGTTCCACACGTCTAGGAAGGTCGCATGCTCCGAGTTGGCTATATCTGTGATCTGTGATACGGTGATCCCCGGCAGATCATTGATATACATGCCGCTCTCGGGCGCCGTGCCTCCCTGCGTCCGCAGGCCGATATAGTCTATTAGGCAGTCCATAGGTTTTGTCTATTATGTTTTGTAAATGATAGATTTAATCTTAATAGCGCTTTCTTATCCACCCCGGTTCTTCCCTCTCCTTTGGAGAGGGAAGATGTCCGCCGCGGCGGATAGATGGGTGAGGTGGTTATGCAGACACAGCCTCGTTAGTGATCTCGTAGCGCAGGGCGCCATTGCTGCCGTGCAGCGTATCACTACCGTTGTAGATGCTGGTGTCGAGCTGGTACAGGCCGTATGTCTTAGAGATGGTCACGGTCCAGCCGGCGTTGAGCGTTTGCACATTGCCGTATGGCGGCGTTACGTCATAGCCGCATGGAGAGAAGCGCATTTCTACGTCAAAGGCCATCGTAGCAGGCGTACCGCTACCTGTCTCGATAGGCAGCACGATCTGAAATGCCTGGTAGGTGCCATAGTCCAGGCGCTTGAAGCCCACCAGCCTGTTTACATCGATGAAGCCCACAGATCCCTGTGAGAAGACGCCGATCATGTTCTGCCCGAATGGCGAAGTGCCTGACGCCGTCTTAGGATCGTAGTAGAAGCGGTAGTCTGCCGTATTCACAGCATTATTCAGCCCGCTGAGGCCGGCGCTGATCGCACCGGCTGCATTCTGGCGGCTGAACTGATGAAACAGTCCATTGCCCACGATACTCAGATTGCCGTAGAGTTCGTTTAGCTCTGCCTCGTATAGCAGCTGCGCTACGCCCTCAGTCAGGTCAAATACGTTTGCGTCTTTGTTGATATTGACTACGCGGGTATTGCTGCTCGTGCCATTGTCCGGCAGCACATTGCGGCCAAAGCTCACGCTATTCACCAGGTCATAGTCTATCTGGTCTATAAGGCCCGGTATCTGAGACATGATGAGGCGTACAAACTCCTCCATCAGCGGTGAGCTGGCACCCTCCACTGACTGGCGCTGCACCGCCTCAGCGGTATAGCGCTCCAGAAAGTCCGTAGGCAGCGAGAAGGATATTTGTGCATACTTAGGTGCCTGCAGCGTGTATTCTTTGCGCAGTGGAGTGGTGCCCTGTGTATCGCAGTCGCGTGTGGTCTGCACAGCGCTGCGCGTGCTGCGCTCGTAGGTCCAGTAGCGTATATCGCTCACCTGGCCCAGGCTGTTATTGAGGCGCAGGCGCTCATAGTCCGGTATCTGTATATCCGGGCTCTGCTCCACGGCCAGGCGGAGCATACCTGCGGGTGTGATCTTCACCGAGGGGTCATTGGCCCCGATAAAGGTTTTGAGGTCTTGCAGCAGGTATGGTGCAATGCCCTGTGTGAGTGTTACTGACATAAGTTATTGTGTTTAAAGTTGCCCAGAATGCTAAGTGTTGTTAGGTGTTAGTTGGCTGTTGGCAGGAATGCTTTGTATTACAGCCACCCGCCACCAGTCACCTGCCAACCACCTCAGTCACCTCTCCGTCATCTCCGCTATCGCGCGGATATTAGAGGCCGGTATGCGGCCCTGGGCAGGTATGTTTGTGAGAAAGGTCGTAGTACCCGATGGTCGTGGCGTGACCGGGTCATTGATCTGTAGTACCCCCTTAGACGCCAGAGAGCTGTCCAGGAAGTCGTTGAAGTCTATCATGCGTCCGCCCTCCTGATAGGGCTGGTCCGGCGTGGACGCACTCATCAGGCGCAGCGTTTGAGTATTATTGTCTAGTCGCAGTGCAGCACCCTTATGTAGCAGGTATGCCTCCAGTAGTGCGCGTGCATCATTGCTATTCTCCTCCGGAGAAAGCCTCGTATTCGCATACTTTCGTGAATGAAGCGCCGACCGCAGCGCAAAGTCTGTGAGGCGCTGATCACTTTCTTTCTGCACCAGAGATACGCGCTCATCTGCCTGCTGCTGTGCGGTAGATAGCTGCACGGTCAGGTCGTCTATCTGCTGTTGTATTTTCCTTTTTTCTGAGGCGTTGCTGGTTGTTGCTTTCTGCGCTTCCAGTTCACGGGTTTTCTCCAGTATGCGGCGTAGGCGGGTGTAGCTGTTTTTCTGGCCTGCTATCTCAGCGCGTATGTCATCCGGCGCATTCAGCTCATCCAGCCAGCGCTCTATCTCCGTATCCACCGGATTGAGCGACTGCTGCCGAAAGTGCCTTTGCAGGTCTGTATTACTGCGAGCCTCTTCTGTGGTCATCATGCCTGATAGCGCCTGCGTGATATCATTATGTATATCATCGCTCACCTCAGTATTGAGAGACAGCATGTCGGCAAAGCGCGGGTCGGCAGGGTCGAGATTGGCGCGGCGTAGTATATCCGCCAGCAGCGAGGAGAGTTTTTGTGGCATAGGTTGTTTGAAATTGTAGTGCAAAGATAAGTATAAAATGCTAAATATGCAAATATTGGCACTTCTATACTTATTCACTTTTTTGTGGACAATTCTTCTCTCGCCTATGTTTCGTACCTTTATGGAGATGCGATCACTCTCTCTGATCTTATGCCTGATGGCAGCAGTACATGCCTGCGCGCAGCGCGTGCAGGTATATGGCCGTGCCGGTCATGGCGGCAAGGGCGAGGCTGGCGTCATGGTCATGATCTTTGAGGGTGACCAATTTACCCGGCGCATCATCACTGATCAGACAGGCACCTACCGCTTTTACACAGATGGTCGCGACTATACTGTGCTGTACTACAAGCCCGGCATCAAGCCCCGCTCCGTTCATATCATCAATACTGTACTCGATGAAACTGTTAAGTTTCCCGTAGATATAGAGACCGAACCTGTCCAAATGAGCGCAGATTCCTTTGCCGCTACCACTGCTGCCGTAGGTAGTAGCAGGCCAGAGCTGAGCCGCATGTATATCACAGCCGTGTACGAGTACGAGAAGCACGCCTCGCGCAGGGATACCTTCTCTCGCAATACGCGCCGCGCCTTGATCCGCCAGGCCATAGCAGAGCGCGATCGCTTTGCAAATTATAAGAAGTCTGCTCACAAAGCAGACAAGGACAGCAGTCAGCATACCACCATCGCTATAGGGCCTGATACCTATGAGGAGGTCACCGATCCAAAAGGAGCAAGGCGCTATTACAAAAATGATAAACCTATCACGGAGGTTACCTACCGGTTTGAGACCACGCGCAGGTATGAAGGTGTGCTGAAGAATAAGCGCGACGTGCGCCGCTTTGAGAAGTACGATGCGATGCAGCACGTGAAGTGATATGGTGTATTTGTAAGGACACGCCATATATCCCCGTCTGATAGTCATAAACCCACGATATGACCCGAAAGTATTTCTACCCTGTTTTCATTTTTTCACTACTGTTTTTAGTCGAGTGCCGCAAGGATACCACTCCACCGGCGCCCGAGACAGACGCCGCGCTCTTTGCCAGGGCTACCTCTGGTGGCTATACCTATTATAAGGGTGATGCTTCCGTTCATCACTCCTCGCCGCAGTCGGCTCACGGAGGTTTCTTCCGTGTCCGCTTCAATGCTATCGCACAGGCTGCACTTACAGATCAGGGCAAGCTACCTACAGGCGCTACATTCCCCAATGGATCTATAATAGTGAAGGAACTGCACAATGATAGTACCGGCACGCAGTTGCACGGATATGCTATTATGGAGAAGCTGCCATCGGATACCTCTCAGGCAGATGGCTGGATATGGGCCGAGGTCAATACCTCTGGTGCAGGCTACACTATCAATAATAAAGGCGCGATCTGTACGGGCTGCCATAGCATAGATGACCGGGACCATGTGCGTTTGTTCGATCTTTTCCCATGAGATGGGCGTCCATTAGCCTTACATCTTTTTCATCACACCCATGGTGCTCAGTTTGATGCACTGGCGTGTGACCAGTGTATCGCCCAGATCGTCCCAGATGATATTCGGCACCCGGCCCGGGTGGATGCTGCCCGCATGGATCAGACTGTCTACGAAGGCCGGTAGCTGTGCATTGGCATGAGCCGCGCCTTTGCGGATAGTAGTAGGAGAGTTGGGGTCAAAGGCCCCGCGCACAGCCTGCGCATTGTGCTGCGTGATCTGCCAGCAAAACTGAAACAAAGCATCGCCATTCTTAGTGTAGGCAGCAAAATTTCTTAGTTGATGTGCCTGCAGTTCATCGTAGTGATTATCATTGGTCCAGCCCCCGGCCATCGGTATCAGGCTTTGGTGAAACCACCCCTCCGCCTGTGCCTCGGGCGTATTGGGCCCGCCCTCCAGTATGAGCAGTACCTTGCCTGCACCATCATCACCGATGATCTTTTCCAGCGGTATACGGATGAAGTCCTTGAGCCCGGTGGCGTCCGTCGTATTGCGGTAGATCCGCGGGCCGAGTTCTGCGCGCAGGAGGTTTAGCAGTGCCGTATCAGTAGGAGAGGTGTGGCAGTAGTGTGTGATCTGTAGGATCACCAGTTCCTGATGCTGGTCTACAAAGTGACGGGTATCCCGCAGTATATTTTTCAGCGCATCACCCTTACAGCCCAGCCCGTCGCAGCGCGTACAGTGCTCTGTGTAGAATTCACCTTTGTACAGTACCGGCCGCACATCGTAGATCCGCAGCCCCGCCTCCAGTTGGTTCTTCATGGTCAGGTACTGCGTCTGCGTATTGCCATGATTGGCAAAGGCGGTACAGTATTGTGAGATATACATGCCGGCATCATGTGAACCCGGTATACAGATATAAGACAGCGAGGCGCTCGGATGCGCCTGCACCAGGTCGTGCATCCAGTCACATGTAGAGGGCTGCACAGCGCAGAAGCTTGCCGTCTTATTGGCAGGATCGTATTGCGCCTTGCAGCCGCAGAGCAGCAGGCAGAGTAGCAGGGATATTGGAAATGACTTTGGGTACAATGTATTGTTTTGGCTGAGAGCATAAATATAGCAACTACCCGGCAGCATCAGGTCTTTTGGCGCTTCCTCTATTTTAATTTTCTTTACCCGCTCAAAACCTACATATGCCTTCTTACAAAGCACTCGAGGAACTCGTCAATATAGACTCACCCACCGGCTACACCGCTGAGGCTTCCAAATACATTCAAAACTATCTCACTCAGCTCGGCTACCAGCCGCAATACACAAATAAAGGAGCCGTGCGGTGCGCCCTGGGCGCAAACCCTACCCTCGCTATCGCCGCGCACGTAGACACGCTGGGAGCTATCGTATCCGGTGTCAAAAAAGACGGTACCCTCACCTTTAGCCCGCTCGGTGGCCTGCTGCTCACCAGCGCCGAGGGCGAGTACGTCAATATCATCACACTGAGCGGAAAGGTCTACACCGGCACATTACTTTTCGATGACCCTTCGGCCCATGCCAATCACAAGCGCGAGACCACGCACCGCAGTATAGACAATATGCACATCCGCATAGATGAAGAAGTATATAGCAGAGAGGATGTCGCTGCGCTCAAAATAAACATAGGAGATATCATTGCGTTTGAACCGCGCTACCGCGAATACCCTAATGGCTTTATCAAGTCGCGCTTTATGGACAATAAGGCAGGTTGCTTTGTGCTATTTGAGCTAGCACGCCTGTGCAAAGAGAAAGGCCTCGCACCCGCTGTCGAGATATTTTTCTCCAACTATGAGGAAGTAGGCCACGGCGGCACCGTAGGCTACAGTGATACGGTGAGAGACCTGCTGGTGATAGACATGGGCGTACTGGGCGATGCCTGCGAGGGCACCGAGGTGCGCTGCTCCATCTGCGTCAAGGACTCCTCAGGCCCCTATGACTATGACTTCCGCAAAAAGCTCGTAGAGCTCTCTGAGGCCCGTAAAATCCCTTATGCACTCGATGTCTACCCATTCTATGGTAGTGACGGCAGTGCCGCGCTGCGTGCCGGGCGCGACTACCGGGTAGCATTGATCGGTCCCGGTGTGGCTGCATCGCACGGCGTAGAGCGCACACACAAAAAAGGCATAGAGGCTACGATAGACCTCTGTATGGCCTATATCGCAGACAGGAAATAATCCCCCGCTTTGAGGCTGGCATCAGATAGGTGGTTTTGAGATAAAAACCACCATGAGCCACAATATCGTTCATAAAAATATTCGCATCAATGCCACTCCGGAGCGGGTATGGCAGGCGCTCACAGATCCTGAGGAGACACGCAAATATTTTTTTCATGCGGGTGTATACTCTACTTTTACTGCGGGCAGTCCTATCACATTCCGCGGGCGCATGTTCTGGATCATTCCCTTTGAGATGAAGGGTGTCGTGCTACGTGCTATACCCGGCCGTTTCCTGCAGTACACCCTTCAGAATGGTCACGGCAGCAGTGCAGGCGTATCTACCGTCACTGATACACTCACCTATGACAATGGACAGACTCTCCTGACCATAGCAGATGATGTAGGTGATGCGCCCGGCGCGGAAAAACGTCTGGCCCGCTCGGAGAAAGGCTGGGATAAGATACTATCTGGCCTCAAAAATCACGTAGAGGGCGTGGCAGCATGATTTTTCCTTTCTCCTTTTTATCGCCAGGATGTAATACGCTAGCGGACTCAAACCACTCTCTGTGTCTTTCTATGTATTACTATGTGTGCTATATGGTTCAAAAAAACCTCTGCATCTCTGCGTCCCCGCCTACCGGCAGGCAGGTCTGCCGTAAAAATGTATTTATACGATCAGCTCACCATTCACATCTGTGGTCAGTATCTCACTCATGTGGTCCAGCCATGGGCGCAGTACCCTGAAGTGTCCGCTCACCTTCTTCGCAAAATCATCTGCCAGCACCTCGGCATCTGTATAGTCATGACGAAACAAGAACTGCTTATACCGCAGCAGGTCCGCCGCCGGGTGGTCTCGCTCGTAGCCTTTAGGCGTGTTTACCAGCTGGTCGCCCTGCATCTCGCCGTAGATATCGCGCAGCCCTTTTGCCTTTAGTAGTTTGCGCCAGGCGTCATAGTTCAGGTCTATATCCTGGCGGATGCGGAGCAGATCCTTGGGCTCCGGGCCAAAGAAGCCGCAACCGATGAAGCTCGCCCCCGGCTGTATATGCACATAGTACCCGCCACGGCGCAGCTTGGTAGCGCGCTGCATACCTATAGACAGGCGCGGGCTGTATGGCGTCTTATCCTTGCTGAAGCGCACATCGCGGTAGATACGGTGCAGGCTCGCCTTGCCCGATTTTTTTTCTATCTCATCATGCTTTGCCATCTCGGCCAGCACCTGCTCCGCAAAGGCGATCATATTGCCATGCGCCGCCTCATATTGCCCTCTGTGTGCTTCAAACCAGGGCCGCTCATTATGTTTCGCCAGATCCTTGAGAAATTTCAGTGTGGCGGGCTGTATGGTGTGTGGTTTCATTCTTCTGTTGTTCTTTTAGAAATGTGATAGGTCTAAATACTTTGAAGCACTATGACTCCACATTCACTTCTAGGGTCACTGCCCCGCGTGTGTTGCGATGTACTTCTACTCCCGACAGGTCCAGGTCAGAAAGATCGTGCCCCCAGATCTGGTATTTCCCATTTGTCTCATTCCGATTCTGGACCACTTGCCTTTCTGCTAGCGGTATCACTTTTACTGTGGTCGTGATAGATTCGGTTTCATAGATCTCATGATACTTTTTGCAGATCAAGGATGCTAATTGCCCTCTGGTGAAACCGCCTTGCGACTTAAGGATAAATCTGACAGGGGTACCCAGAGGATAGTCAATATAAAGTGTGACTGACTCAGAGCTTATAACGATCTCGTCTTTACTGGCCAGATCCTTTAGGTCTGATGCTGGGGAGTCAATATGGACCATATGCTTATAGCCATCTTCATATTCCTGTGCATCTTCTCCGTAGATCTTTACTTTAAAATCTATAGATGCGACCACATCTCCAAAAGTGTCAGTATGATTCGCTGATGCCTCTTTTTGCGCTTTTGCTTTTACCTCCTCCATATTGATCTTGGGTATATCGGGCGGAGGTATCACTGGGGCGTTGGAGGTATTTGTACAGGAAACAAATATCAATATGGGCATCACTCCAAAAAGGGATAGGATTTTCATAAAATGAATATAGTAAGTGAAAAATACTTTACGAACAACCCTCTTTGTCATTCCGTAGCGCAGCGTAGGAATCTTGTCTTTGCCTTGCCTCATACAAGATGTCTACGTTTCACTCCGACATGACAATACAATAAAGCCCTCACACCCGCGTCAGTTCCCTGATGATACCCTCATGCTGCGGATACTGCGCTGTCAGTGCCACCCGCTCCGCCATCTCAAAGTCTGCAAAGTCAAAGCCCGGCGCCACCGTACAGCCCACCAGCGCATAGCCATCGCGCACCGCACACCTCGACGCAAACCAATCCCCGTGATGGACCACAGCCTGCGGCGTCTCGCCCGCGCTGATGTCCTTGCCCAGTTTTATCACGCTTAGATCGCCAGCATCGTTGAGTACATAGATATCTATCGCATCGCCATCGTAGTGGTGCCAGACTTCATCGGCTTTGATCCTGTGCCACGCAGAGAATGTCTCTCCCGGCAGCAGGAAGTAGATAGCCGTGCCGTGGCTGCGCTCGCCTCCATACCTTGTGGGCAGGTGTGTAGCGGCGGTGCTTTCCGCGCAGCGGTAGGTCTCCCTGTACCAGCCACCCTCGGGGTGCGGTAGCAGCTCCAGCGTATCGATATAGTCTTGAGCTTTGCTATTCATGATACTCTAAAGTAGAGATTAATTTGCCTTCCTTAGCAGCATAAAGAGATCTATAGTGTCAGAGAAAATAATAGGCATCATGGGCGCCATGCACGAGGAGATAGACGGTATTGCCGCGCTCATGACTGACGTGCAGACTGAGCAGCGGGGAGGTCGCACCTATCACAGTGGCACTCTCAACGGTGTGCGCGTCATACTCACCTTCTCCCGCTGGGGCAAGGTAGCCGCCGCAGCCACCGCCACCCATCTGATACTACAGTACAGAGTCACCGACATCATCTTCACAGGCGTAGCGGGTGCGATAGATGAGCGCCTGCGTGTGGGCGATATTGTACTGGCGCAGCGGCTCATCCATCATGACCTCGATGGCCGCCCGCTGATGCCGCGCTATGAGGTGCCGCTGCTGGGTGTCACGTACTTTCCCGCGCATGAGGACCATTTGAAACGAGCCGGCACAGTGATACAGCAGCTTTTGGATAGCGGCCGGCTCATATCGGCCATTTCTTCCGACAGGCTCCACCTATTTGGCATCGAGCATCCGCAGCTCTACATAGGCGATATAGCCAGCGGAGATCAGTTTATCTCCGCGCAGCATCACCGAGATGCCATCACAGCGCACCTGCCCGATATACTATGTGTAGAGATGGAGGGCGCGGCTGTGGCGCAGGTGTGCTACGAGTACGGCGTGCCATGCAGCGTGATACGCACTATCTCAGATACGGCAGACGACAGGTCTCACATAGACTTCGCCAGATTTATACCTGTAGCCGGCACCTACGCTGTGCAGATGATCAGTGCCATACTGGCGGAGATGTGATCCTGCCGGCTCCTGTCAGCTTTCCGATTTTTCACATAATATTTGACTTTATGAATGGATCGGAATGTTTATCCTTGCGCCCGCAAACGGGCTCCTGATGCCCTGCATCCCTATCATATGAAGTACAAATACCTTCTCTTTTTCCTGCTGCTTTGCAGCCTCTCTGCCATGGCGCAGGCCCCGCAGGGCATCAGCTACCAGGCCATAGTGCGCAATAGCGCCGGCGCAGTCACTGCCAATCAGACCGTAGCCCTCCGGCTCTCTATCCTCCGCGGCTCCTCTGCGGGCACGGCGGTATATACTGAGGTGCACCATCCGCGCAGCAACCAGTTTGGCCTGGTCAATGTGACCATCGGCAGCGGCACGGCCACGCTGGGTACATTCCCTGCTATCAACTGGGGCAGTGGCCCTTATTACCTCGAGGTGGCTCTCGATGTCACAAACGGCAGCAGCTATGCCGTGATGGGCACGCAGCAGCTGATGAGTGTGCCATATGCTTTGTTTGCAGAGCGATCTAATACGCCGGGCACCACAGGCCCTGCCGGACCGACAGGTGCAGCCGGCGTCACAGGCCCTGCGGGCAATACCGGCGCTACAGGACTGACAGGCCCTACTGGTGCCCCAGGTATAGCGGGCCCTACAGGACCAGCCGGCGCGACAGGTGCCACAGGCAATACAGGAAACACAGGTGCGACAGGTGCCACAGGTACTACCGGCCCGTCAGGCGCAGCAGGCATCACCGGCCCTGCGGGCAATACAGGCGCAACAGGCCTCACTGGCCCCACAGGGGCACAAGGCATAGCGGGCGCTACAGGCCTGACAGGCGCTACCGGCATCACCGGCCCTACGGGCAATAGCGGCGCGACAGGTGCTACCGGTGCTGGTGGTGGCGCTACCGGACCTACAGGCCCGACCGGCCTCACTGGCGCGCAAGGCACCGTGGGTGCTGCAGGGCCTACCGGTGTGACAGGCGCTACAGGCGCACAGGGTGTGCCGGGTATCACCGGTCCCACCGGCGCTCAGGGCGTAGCTGGCATCACAGGGTCTACCGGCTCCCAGGGTGTACAGGGTATCACAGGCGCTACAGGTGCCACCGGCATAGCCGGGCCTACCGGCGCGCAGGGCACAGCAGGACCTACCGGCCTCCAGGGCATCACAGGTGCTATGGGGCCTACAGGCCCCACAGGCGCCCAGGGTATCGCCGGGCCTACGGGTAGCATCGGCGTCACCGGTCCTACGGGCGTGCAGGGATTGACTGGCCCTACTGGCCTCTCGGGCCCGACAGGTGCCCAGGGTGTAGCTGGTCCTACGGGTAGTATCGGCATCACAGGTCCTACTGGTGCACAGGGATTGACTGGCCCTATTGGCCCTACAGGCCCCACAGGCCCCACAGGTGCGCAGGGTATCACTGGTCCTACGGGTAGCATCGGCCTCACAGGCCCTACGGGCGCGCAGGGTATCACAGGTCCTACGGGCCTGACCGGACCTACGGGTGCCACCGGTATCGCGGGCCCCACCGGCCTCACGGGTGTGCAGGGCCTCATTGGTCCTACCGGCATGCAGGGTGTGGCGGGTACTACTGGCGCTACCGGTCCGGCTGGCGGCCCTACCGGCCCTACTGGTCCCACCGGCCCTACCGGAGATATACCTCCCGGCGCAGCCGCAGGCAATACCCTCTACTGGGACGGTACCCAATGGATCAATAACAGCAATATCTACAACAATGGCGGCAACATAGGCATAGGCAATAGCGCACCGGCGCAGAAACTGCACCTGACGGGCAGTATCATGCTCTCCGGCGCAGTGATGGCGCAGGATGCTACACAAGATATCACGCTGATACCGGGCAGCAGCGCAGATATATCTGCCTCCGGCAAAAGAGTGAAAAAAGTAGCCCGCGCCACTGACAGCCTCGATGCAGTGAATGCAAAGGCTATCCTATACCAGCAGCTCACCTATGACAGCGCCACCGGCACCACTAATAGCTACACCATAGCCCTCACACCGGCACCGGCACGCTACCTGCCGGGCATGATGCTCACTTTCAAGGCTAATGCCGCTAATACCGCTGCAGCTACGCTGAATTTAAACGGCCTCGGCGCCATGGCGATCAAAAAGAACGTGGCTACCAGCCTCGCCGCCGGCGATATAGCCGCAGGCCAGATGGTCGTAGTCATCTATGATGGCACGGCCTTTCAGATGATCAGCCCTGTGGCGGGCGGCGGTGGCAGCAGCGCCGGCAGCCCGGCAGACCAGACATTGATATACACTACCAGAGGATTTTAAGAAACTACAATAAACACGATCAACATGAAGAAACTCATTCTCACGCTCGCCATCGCCATGCTGGCATGTATCGGCACCTATGCTCAGGGCACACTACAGTTCAATAGGGTAGTGGACGCTACCTACTATAATGCAGCACTCCAGCCATCCTCACCTACTATCGGCAGCATTACCATTCCAGCCGGCAAGGTCTGGAAGTTTGAGAGCGCCTCGGCCTTTCAGGGTTCGTCTGCTGCACCAGTGGCGGGCTTCAGTGCGACCTACGCTATCACCGTCGGAGATCACAACCTGATATACTTTGTAAGCGGTGGCAGCTACCAGGTATCCAACTACTGCCCTGTCTGGCTGCCTGCCGGCACCTATGCCGTCAAGATCGTGTCGAGCAATAACAACGCCGGCACCTATGCCGTGACAGCTGCGCTATCGGCTATAGAGTACAACATCGTACCGTAGAGGAAAAGGTTGGCAGGTGACTGGTGGCGGGTGGCTGGAATACAATCGCTTATTGCCACTCCACAGCACATGGCATGCAAGGCGTGTATTACTATGTCTCTATGTAGCTAAAAAGCTCGGCGTCTCCGCGCCTCTGCGGTGAAAGAATCATCAACCAAACAGTGACCCGAAGAGATCCAGCTGCTGCATCTCCTTCTCCTCCTTCTTCTTCTTCACTGGCTTGCTATGGACTACCTCCACTGAGGCCTCATCGTCTATCTTGCGGATCACCACAGAGACCGAGTAGCCCGTCACCGTCACCTCACCAAACTCGCTCATCTTGCGCGTGCTGTCCAGCACACACTCTATACGCGTACCATTCTTGAAGAGCGCCCCCTGATTGATCACTTCATTCTTAAAGTCCTCGTCCTTCATGCCAAAGCTGATGGTGCGGCCTGTAGCTTGGTAGATACCCTTCCACTTGTAGTTGCCTACCTTGAGCACCGGGCTGATGATCTCTATGATCGCCTGCTCATCCGTCTCCGGCTTCAGCGTATCTGCCACCAGCATATAGGTGTCAAATTTCTTGCGGCTCACACTGGCGGGTTTGCCCATAGGCATATTGTCAGCTTTCAGCTGCTGCACGGCCAGTTTGGTCACTTTCTCGCTGTTAGCTATCTGGCGGTAGAAGTTTGACTTCAGCTTGATGATCTTCAGGTTGCTCGCTATGAGCGCCGCAGCGCTGTCCATATCTACTTTCACACCCTCCTCCTCACGCTCGTAGCCACGTATCTCACGGCGCAGCTTATCCATCGCTTTTTTGGTCGCATCCTTATCTTCTTCGCTCACTACCTTCTCTATATCCACCTCCAGCGGCAGCACATAGTGGAAGAGCGCCACCGCCACACTGCGCACATACTCGCTCTTGCTGCGCAGCAGGTAGCGCTCCACCAGGCCGCCCTCGGTGTAGGCCTCGGTCTCCACCTGTATACGCCCGTTGAGTATCGTAGATATCTCTTTGAGTATGCCCAGCAGGTTCAGCTCGCACTTATTGCGGATGGTCGCATTCATACTATGCGAGTCATCGGCAAAGTAATAATGCAGCTCTACCTTGGTCACGCCTTCTTTCACACTTATAGCCATAGTCAGATCACCCGGTTTTGAAAAACGGGGTAGCGAATTTAACCTTTTGGGGCGTATTATGGTAGGATAGGAGGTAGGCTGCTGCCATTGCGGCGCACTAGCGGTCTATACTGACCTTGAGCGTAGCCGTTCCCCTGCCAGACCTGACAGAGAGCAGGTAGGTGCCCGGAGCCCTTTCACTGACGTCTATGGTCGTGTACTCGGCTGTGATCTGGCCCTCTGCCACTGTGCGCCCTGATACGTCGCTTAGCATATAGTTGCCGTTGCCGCAGGCGCAGTGCAGGCTCAGCAGCCCGCTGCCCGGCTGGGGATACAGTGCTATAGAGGCCGTGCCTGATAGATCATTTACACCTGTGCAGTCCTCTACACGTATCGTATTGTGCGCGCCAGCGGCGCATCCGTTGCTATCGGTATAAATATAGGTCACGGCAGAGTTGCCCGCGCTGACACTGTCAAAATGGAATCTGCTACCCGTGATAGCTGCACCGGAATATACTCCGCCCGGAGGGCTGCCACCCGTCATAAAGAAATCCGGCTCACCCTGGCAGGCAAAGGTATCGGTGCCGCTCACATGCAGTACGCCGCGCTGCACCAGTGGGCCCAGAGGCAGAGAGGCCCTGGGCGGCACCACTGACCTCAGGGTGAGCTCTACGATGCTATCGCAGCCGTAGAGGCTGGCCAGCGTATCACGGTAGGTGCCTGCACTACCTATCTGCCGCCCGTGAAAGTCATACGGCAGGTCGCCGCATAGCGCACCGTTCACAGCTACGGTAGACGGCTGGCAGAGCGGCGGGCCAAAGGAGGAGAAAACAATATTGGGCAGGCCGATAGTCCCTAGTGTAGTATGTGGTCCCAGCCAGTAGCCGCTGTCAGCGAATGCGCACGCCGCACCGGCTGCATCAGGATTGTTGATCACTGCCATATAGCTGTCATCTAGTCGCGCTATATATATCTTGCCGTCAGGGCCGTTTTGAATCCCTGCATAGGTAGATGACCAGTGAGCATTGTGCACCACATAGCGCGAGTTCCAGATATCCGTGGGCGAGTGAGATGTCACGTCAAACTGCCACACCTGGCCAAAGGCATTCTCTATAGCATAAAGGTGATTGCCATCGGGCGAAAAGCACGTAAAGCTCATCTCCGTTTGCTGCCCCGTATTGACAGGAGAGACCAATACAGCGCCGGATACGATACCCGTCACAGGGTCAAAATCAAATAATTGAAACTGGCCGCTATTGCGCGATAAAGGCGTGGCCAACCGCCGCCCATCCATAGAGAAAGCTGCAACGCTAAACCCTTGATGATACGTTATAAAAAAGGTACTATCGCCAGCGCGCGAGTAGACAGGAGCAGAGAGGCCTGCCGAGGTGAGCAGGTAGCTGGCAAACATGTCACTATTGTAGAGATGCGTCACGATCCAGATGCCGGTATGGGCAGCGTTGTGCGTGGCGGTCAGCAGACCTGAATTGTGGCGGTACAGCAGCACATTTTTTGCAGACGTCAGATCCCCCAGGCCGCCATGCAGCCTACGGTCAAAGATGCTGTAGTAGTAGCCCGTATCGTACGTCAGGTTTTGAGAGTAGCCACAGGTACTATTGAATATATAATATAGGTTAGTGTCTCCCGGTACTGGTACGATGAGGGACCCCTGGTAGTTGTCGCATTGGGATGCTCTCAGGCCGCTGCCATTGGGGGTGATGGTGCAGGTACGATCCCACACTACCCTCGAGTTGGTATAAAAGAGAAGATTTCCATTGCGGTCGGCTATAGACGCGTAGCCCATCCACGGAAAGAAGAGGGTATCACTGGACATGCTGCACGGCGGTACATTGACCGGAGCACCTCCGGTGAAAGACATAGCACAGCTATCGCCAAAGCGCCACTGGTCCCACTCATGCTGCGCAGAGAGAGAGGCAAAGAGGAAAAAGAAAGCTGTAAGGGATAAAAAGCGTTTCATGCGGTCATTGGTTTGATCGGTATCAAAGATAAGCGCAGATCAGGTCATGCCGGTCATGGCAGTGTCAAATTTTCGATACAAAAATGGTATTATCTTTGCTATTCGACTAGTTACTAATACCATCCACCTACATGCTCAGACGTTCCTTCGTCCTCTCGCTCGCACTCCTTTTTATCGTGACCATGATAGCCGGCTGCAAGGGCTGCAAGAACCGCCGCAAGCTGCGCCGTCAAAACGAAGCCATGTACTCCTCACAGCGCTATACAGACTATGTGCTGGATAGCACGCTCATTCTGGGTGAACTGGAGCGCGATACCACCTTGAGCGATTTTGCAGAGGATGTCAATGATTTTTACCAGCGGCGAAACTATCAGGCAGCATGGCTCACAGACGGTGGCCTCAGCATCAGCGCCTATGATTTTCTCAATACACTACGCGCCTATGAGTCAGACTTTGGAGATAGCTCGCTCACACGCGGACTGGCAGAGGCAGAGATAGGAGATATGCTCTTCATCGGGCCTACTGAGAAAAAAGCCCTGCTCGACCTCAAGCTCACCGTTACGTTTTTCCGCTATGCGGAGAAAGCCTACGGCGGCACCCGCGTGGACCTGAAGGACCTCGAGTGGTATATACCACGTATGAAGAAGGACTACAAGCGCCTGCTCGACTCCCTCGTATCCTCACCCTCTCAGTACGCAGACTACGAACCCGTGAATGAATACTACAAAGCGCTGAAGAAAGCCCTCGTGCAGTACCGCGCCATAGAGAAAAAAGGCGGCTGGCCCATTATACCACCCGTTACCAGGTTGCCTATGAAAGTAGGAGACACCTCAGGCGCTACGGTCATGCTCAAGGACCACCTGACCATCACCGGAGACTATATGGTGGCAGAGCAGAGCGCCACCTATACAGATACGCTGGCCGCTGCCGTGCGCCGCTATCAGGAGCGCATGGGCCTGCGCCCTACTGGCAGGGTAGACAGCCTGACACTGGCCGAGCTCAATCAGCCCGTCTCAGTGCGCATCCGCCAGATCATGCTCAATATGGAGCGCCTGCGCTGGATGCCGGACTCCACACCCGCCCACTACATACTGGTCAATATACCAGAGTACCGCCTGCATGTGTATGAGGACCACAAGGTGGCCTGGAATATGGATGTGGTAGTGGGCAATGCCGCTACGGCTACGAGCATCTTCACCGGCAGGCTCAGTGTAGTAGAGTTTAGCCCCTACTGGAATGTACCACAAAGTATCATCCGCAAGGAGCTATTGCCGAAACTGAAACGGGATCCCGGCTATCTGGAGCGCGCTCATATGGAGGCAGTGCGCGATGGCGAGGTGCTGGATGCAGATCGTATCAACTGGAGCAGGTATGACAAGAGCGTCCCCTTTGTGATACGCCAGCGGCCCGGAGATGACTGTGCGCTGGGCCTGGTGGCCTTCTTCTTTCCTAATAGTTTTGACATCTTCCTGCACGACACACCGGCCAAAAGTTTCTTTAGCGAGAATAGCCGCGCCTTTAGCCACGGCTGCATCCGCCTGGCCGAGCCGGAGAAACTGGCCAACTATCTTTTCCGGGCAGACTCTGTCAGGATGCCACCCGATACCATCCACGCGCTCATGCACCGTCATATAGAGAAAAAAGTACCTGTGCGCCCGTCAGTGCCGGTGTATATCGTCTACTTCACAGCCTGGGTAGATCAGAATGGTCTTGCCAATTTCCGCCATGATATCTACGGCCACGATGCGAGGCTGAGCCGGGAGATATTTGGGAAATAGTTTTGGAGGCAGGTGTGAGGTGGAGGGTGAAGGTTGAGCACGTTTGAGGACTGTGGTGCGGTAGGCGCTGATAGCTGCTATAAATCAAATTTTGCCGTTAGGTTTTATCTTAATATCTTTCAGGTAAAAATCAACCTTATGCAAACTGCCTATACCCTACGCAGTATAATGCTGCTGTGTTCTCTCTGCTTTGCCAGCCTTTTCGCCCGTGCGCAGTATGTCAATATCCCCGATGCAGCCTTTGGAGATTGGCTCAATAATAACGGATACGCCGGCTGCATGACGGGCAATAGCTCTACAGGCTGGCAGCTCAATATCTCATGCTCCCAGGTGGTCAACGCCACCTATCTGAATATCAGCTATACGGGCATCAGCGACTTCGACGGGCTGCAGTATTTCGCCAATGTACGCAGCCTCGATATCAGCAGTAATTATTATGCCACCTCACTGCCATCGCTGCCGCCGCTGCTCACCTATCTGGCTGCCGGCGGTTGCGATCTGAATAGTCTGCCTACCTTGCCGGCCACGCTGACCTATCTCGATATCAATAATAATAATAATCTATTCAGCCTGCCTGCACTGAATAATCAACTGCAGGAGCTCCACTGCCAAAACTGCCACATCTCATCTCTGCCTGACCCACTGCCTGATTCGCTGCGCATCCTGTATTGCGGTAGCAATGATATCACCTCCATAGGATCTCTGCCGCCCTACCTGACATACCTCGATTGTTCTTACAATAACTGGCTGCAGAGCCTGCCCACCCTACCGGTCACACTCACTGATCTGTACTGCAGCTATACAGGTATCGCCACGCTCCCCGCCATACCCAATAGTACTACCTGGGTAGTGACAGACGGCAGCCCTCTGACTAGTATAGGTACGCTCGGCTCGGGCCTCATACACCTGGAGGTCACAGGATCGCAGCTCACTACGCTGCCGGCACTCCCTGCCTCCCTGCAGGAGCTGGACTGCAGTGCTAGCCATATCGCCTCGCTGCCGGCACTGCCGGCCGGGCTCACCTATTTGCGCACGGTGCAGAATCCACTCACCAGCCTTCCTGCGCTCCCTGCATCGCTGCAGGAGCTGCGTTGTGACTTTGACTCTCTGCACACCCTGCCTACGCTACCCGCCTCACTCACTACATTGTCTATCATGGATTGCCACTTTGCCAGCCTGCCCGCGCTGCCGCCTCAGTTGAGCACTCTCGACTGCTCGGGCAATCAGATCACGGCCCTGCCGGCGCTACCCGCCAGCCTGTCATCACTACTGTGTGGTGGCAATCAACTGACCTCGCTACCTGTTCTGCCGCCAGCCCTCAGCACGCTGGACTGCCGCGCCAATTTCATATCATCTATACCCAATATACCTGCTACGCTCACATACCTGGATATCGTATATAACTATGGTCTGCACTGCCTCCCGCGCATTAGTCAGACTCATTTTAATGTATTTAACTGGCAGGGATCAGTGTCCTGTCTTCCTTCACGTTTTTCAGCTACATCTTATGATACCAATCCTGCTACGGCACCTCTTTGCACTCCGGCTACAGGTTGTGAGTTTTACTACAATATAGCCGGCACAGTACACTATGATAGCTCCGCCACCTGTCTGGACGATAGCCTCATTCCGGGCGCACCTATCACCGGCATGAAGGTGCAGCTCAGGCAGGGTAGTACTGTGCTACAGCAGTTCTATACATTCAACTCGGGCGGCTATTCCTTCAAAACTCCGGCCCTCGGTAGCTACACCGTAGATATAGATACCACAGCGCTGCCACTGGCCGTCGTCTGCCCGCAGTCATTCTCCCGCCCGGTGCTGCTCACACCTACAGACTCTGTGAAGCACTATGAGGGCTTCGGCCTGCAGTGTGCCGGTGTGGATTTCGGTTTGATCAGTATGCAGGGAGCGAGGTTCAGGCCCACCTTTAGCAGTAGGGTAGGACCCACCGGCGGCAATATAGCCCTGCAGCGCTATAGCGTAGACTGTGGTGCCGGTGTGTCAGGTACCGTCACTACTACATGGACCGGCGCAGCCTCTTACAGCGGCCCGGCTCCGGGTGCGCTCACACCTACATCTGTCTCGGGCCATACGCTCACCTATACCGTAGCAGACCTCAATGCCCTGCAACGTGGCGATCTCGATATCATATTGACTACAGATGTCACAGCTCCGGTTGGTTCATATGTTTGCATCACATCTACGCTCTCACCATCTGTACCAGATAGCCGTCCCGCAGATAATACGATGACAGAATGCTACACCATCGTACAGTCCTATGACCCTAACTACAAAGAAGTAACACCTACGGCGATCCTACCCGGTGCTACTGACTGGCTCACCTACACCATACACTTCCAAAACACCGGTAGCGACACCGCCTATCTCGTGGTACTGAAAGATACGCTGAGCCAGTATGTAGATGCTGCCTCCTTCCAGTATCTCGCATCGAGCCACCATGCGGTGATACAGCTGGAGGGCAGCGCGATGACCTTCACCTTCCCGCATATCAACCTTGTAGATAGCGCGACTAACCCTCCCCTCAGCGAGGGCTGGATACAGTACCGTGTGAAAGCGAATGCTGGCCTGCCGAACGGCACTGCTATCAATAACACGGCCTACATCTACTTTGACCTCAATCCGGCTGTGGTGACCAATACGGCTGTGACTACAGTGCAGCTGACGGCTACCTGTGTGGATGGAGATATACGCGACAGCATCACGATCTGCCAGGGGGATACGCTCTACTATGGCGGTATGATCATGACCTCCACCGGCTTTTACTACAACGTGATGCAGAATGCCACGGGCTGCGACACTACCTACCGTATCTGGCTCACGGTACTACCACCATCATACCATCCTATCAGTGATACAATCTGCGCGGGTGATTCTGTCACATTTGCCGGGCAGGTGCTGACAGCCAATGGCACCTACACCGATACACTGACGGGTGCGGGCGGCTGTGATAGTATTATCAGCCTGGTGCTCACGGTGAGGCCGCTCAGCTATCTGGTGATCTACGATACCATCTGCAGTGGCGAGGTATATGTGTACCTCCATGATACACTCACTACATCAGACTCATCTATTTACATCTTTCAGAATGCATACGGCTGCGATAGCATCGTACTGCTGGTCCTAACGGTGAGGCCGGCACCGCCGGTGGGCTTTGAGCTGCACACCCTCGCAGAGAATCGGGACATCTATGCAGTAGGTGCCGGAGACACGATATGGTGCCAGTTTTTCCGCCCTACCTTTGCTATGAAGGGAGGCTACCCTGCCGGCGGCCACTACAGCGGCCTGTATATAGCAAACGACACCTTCAGCATACCACATCCGTATGGGTACCTGGAGTATGAGTTTACCACAGATACTATGAGCTATACAGTCACTGATAGCAATGGCTGTAGCAATACTGCCACGCGCTACATGCGGCTCGATTTCTGCGAAGGCATCAACGACCTCTCAGCTCTCAGCACCATCCACATCTACCCTGATCCCAATACCGGCACATTCACACTACAGACCGAGCGCAGCTATGGGTTGAGCTATCGCATCTCAGACATACTGGGCAAGGAAATCCTGCAGGGCACGATCACCGCAGATCAGCAGCTCGTGCGGCTACCTGATGTAGCAGATGGCATGTACACCATCACCGTAGATGGGGCGCGGCCTTTGCGATTTGTGGTAGTGCGGTAGGTGTTTTTATGTTAATATTCACCTAGATATATTCCATATTTATCTAGAAAATCTAACCATGTACGGGAAAGTATTTTCCCGTACATTTTGTAAGTGATTTATTGTCAGTTTGTTATACGTGTGATCGTTTTGCGGATGATCTGCATTAGTTTTTTTGTTTCCCCTCTTTTTAACTTTGAGCTAACAAAAGAAACACACATGGTACTCAGAGAACCGGAACATGGTAAACAACTTTTGCTGTATATAGCTGGCCTGATGGTCATCATCATGCTCGGTATGATCTACGCCTTTGCAGCCTGATCTTTTTATGCATGTATCGTCCTAAAATAGGTTGACGGATTAAATAATCATCTTATGAGCTCCCGATTGCTTTTAGTGGTCGGGAGTTTTGATGTACTTCTGTTGGTGTTTTCA
>JAFDYQ010000029.1 GCA_018267365.1 Bacteroidota bacterium
CAGCGATCTATGCTTAAGTTGAAGATTGCTTCGAGAACTATAGCTGCTTATTTTTTCAATTGAAATTCTCCCTGCCTACCGTCAGGCAGGTCGCAAATGTTCTTTTATTGTGAAATACATTTTTGAACCAGGTAGCACACATAGTACACATAGAAATGTAACTCTCTAAATCTCCCTAAAGGGAGACTTTAAATACAAAGGTAAACTGCTTTGACACTTACAGGTACCACGGAGAAATTCACAGGTTCTGTACAGCGGATGAATGGCTGCGTGGTCGTGATGCAAAGGTGTGCAAAATGGGTGACTTTTTGCGGAGGAATTATTCACAAAACGGGTTTGAGGATAAGTTTCCAAGAGGATATCATGAAAGGTAAAAACAGATTGGGGAAGAGCGAATTTCATTTGCCTTTCCAGCCAAAATCTGCATTGGTCTTGGCTACGTGGCAGGCGTGGCAGAGAAACTGATAGTTGCTGAGCCAGCAGCCGCCTCCGCCGTGTTTGACAGGGATGATATGGTCTACCTTCATCCGGCGCACACGACCGCACTGGCAGCGGTAGCCGGAGTAGTGCTTGAGGTAAAACCTGATGGTATCGCGCTGGCCATAGATGATGGCATATATATCTGCGGCGAAGGCGGCACAGTCGTCAGACGCCCAGCGGTGTCGCCTGGGGCCCAGTGTATGGCCACAGCCGCAGGAGCAGGTGCGGTCGTCACGCTTTGGGAACATCACCTTCAGACCGATATGCTCCGGCCGCTGATGGCGGGCGTAGGGCTGCACCTGTATGCGGGTGTATATCTCGGCCGGATCGAGAAAGAGTACACGGTACTGGTAAGGCGCGTAGAGTTTCACCTCGCGGTATGGCAGTGACTGATAGAGCATGACGCCGGCTAAGATGATAAAGCCTGACAGCTATGCCAAGAGCAGAAATACACAACAGCAAGTGAAGTATAGACTTTCTGAAAAGCAGGCTATTCGTCTTTATGAAAAAGCCGGTGCAATTCATCTTTAGCCTGCTCCAGTATTTTTTTGCGGCCGGCAGACAGGTTTTTGCCGCCCCGGTTGATGTAAAAATTGAGCATAGACATGGCAGACTGCAGCGGTGTGCCCTTGCGGTCTTTGCTATGCTCTGCAGACCGCTTTAGCGATCGAGCAATTTCTTTAGGATCATCTTTTTTGAAAACGCCATCTTCCAAAGAAAGCGCATGACTGGTTTCTGTAACGTATCCAGACCACCTGCGGGGCTTTTTGGAAGCCGGTGCGGGCCCTCCTTTGCTGTGTGTTTTTGCCTTCTTTGCCATAGGTGCCGAGCCACAGAAATGGTGCCAACTGATATCGTCCTATCATACGGGTGTGTCGCTGAGTTCTTTGTGCGTGCGGGAGTGTGATGCCAGATACAGCGCCTGGCTGACTGAGGTGTAAAGCCTGCCTCATGATGACTGAAATACCACTGAGTGAGCAGCAGAATGCGCTAAAAACTCCTGAGGTACCAGCCCTGCGCATCATGCGGCATGGCATATAGGGCCAGAAGGAAGCAGCCGTAGAGAAACAGCCAGAGCCCATCTACAAAGTGCCAGTAGATGCCCAGCATCTCCACACGCAGGCCGGACACGGGGTCTGTCTCAAACATAAGCTGCGCATAAGCATCGGCATCCGTGACCAGCGCGCGATAGAGGAAATAGAGCAGGAAGATGACCCCGACGAGCAGGTGTGCCAAATGCAGGCCCGAGATCAGGTACAGGTATGCGCCGGCTATCTGCCCGCGGAAACCGATGCCCTGACGGAGCAACTCAGTCCAGCCCATGACCTGAAAGACTGTAAAGGCAATACCAAGGCCCGCCGTGATCATGAGTGCCTGCCTGTAGGCAGCATGGTCATGACGCCTGTATGCCTGGCGCATCTGCGTGACGGTATAGCCGCTGGCCAGGATGATGATGGTATTGGCATGGAAGATGGGCGGGAGCCGGAATGCATTCCAGACGGTGCCGGCTGTAGTGGCAAAATAGCAAAACACGAGGGTAAGGAAAGCCGAGGTGATACCCAGTATCACCAACCAGGCCATGACCCGGATGGGATGGTAGCGGAGGCGCAGCCGGAGTTTATCCGCAGGTGTGAGTTCTTTTACTCCTAACATAGTTTAGAGAGAATCTAAATAAGCCGTATATTTGCCCCTCCGAAATTAGAACAAATATGATGAAGATCAGTTCTAAAGGCGGCGATTTTTGAGTTAAACAGACTGTAATTAATACAGTCTAAGGGGATTAGGATAAGTAATGAGCGATCAGGATACCATACTGGATGAGCATATAGCCGGTGAGTACAAATATGGCTTTGCCAGTGATATAGCACAGGAGACAGCACCTGCCGGCCTGACAGAAGATACCATTCGCTTTATCTCTGCTAAAAAGAACGAACCGGAGTGGATGCTGGAGTGGCGGCTGACGGCCTTTCGCCAGTGGCTGAAAATGAAGCAGCCGCATTGGCAGAATGTCCACTTCCCGGAGATCAACTTTCAAGATATCATCTACTATGCTGCGCCGAAGAAGAAACCGGAGTATGCGAGCCTCGATGAGGTAGACCCTGAGCTGCTGGCTGTATATGATAAGCTCGGCCTGCCTAAGGAAGAGCAAAAAATACTGGCCGGTGTGGCAGTGGACTTTGTGATGGATAGTGAGAGTGTGATCACTACCTATAAAGCGACGCTGGCAGAGAAAGGCATCATCTTCTGCTCTATCTCTGAGGCTATCCGCGAGCATGCGGATCTGGTGAAGCAGTACCTCGGCTCGGTGGTGCCGCCGCGTGACAATTACTACTCTGCTTTGAACTCAGCGGTTTTCTCCGACGGGTCATTTGTATATATACCTAAGGGGGTGCGCTGCCCGATGGAGCTGTCTACGTACTTCCGCATCAATGCGCAGAATACGGGGCAGTTTGAGCGCACGCTGATAGTGGCAGAGGAGGGTAGCTATGTGAGCTACCTGGAGGGCTGCACCGCGCCGATGCGCGATGAGAACCAGCTGCACGCCGCTGTGGTGGAACTCGTGACCATGGACAATGCCGAGATCAAATACTCTACGGTGCAAAACTGGTACCCGGGAGATAAAGAGGGCAAGGGCGGTATCTATAACTTTGTGACAAAGCGTGGCCTATGCAAGGGTGTAAACTCTAAGATCAGCTGGACACAGGTCGAAACTGGTTCGGCTATTACCTGGAAATATCCGAGCTGCATACTGAAGGGTGAGAACTCTATCGGGGAGTTTTACAGCGTAGCTGTGACCAATAACTATCAGCAGGCGGATACCGGCACCAAAATGATCCATATAGGCAAGAACACGCGTAGCCGTATCGTGTCTAAGGGTATCAGCGGTGGCAAGAGCCAGAACTCGTACCGCGGCCTCGTGCAGGTGGCGGGTACGGCAGAGAATGCTTATAACTTCTCTCAGTGCGACAGCCTGCTGCTGGGTGATAAGTGTGGTGCGCATACCTTCCCGTACCTGGAGATCAAGAATAAATCTGCGCAGGTGGAGCATGAGGCTACGACCAGCAAGATAGGTGAAGACCTGCTTTTCTACTGTAATCAGCGCGGCCTGACCAGTGAGGAGGCGGTAGATATGATCGTGAATGGCTACTGCAAGGAGGTCTTCAAGCAGCTCCCGATGGAGTTTGCGGTGGAGGCGCAGAAGCTGCTGAGTATAAGTTTGGAGGGGAGTGTGGGATAATAAATCCCTCTTTGTCCCCCTGTAAAAGGGGGAGGGTCAACATTGGGGGATTTGTGAGCGAGAAATATGCTTGATGTCTTAGATACGTGAATCTGTATGAAACAAATGAATACTAACTCAGCGTGGACCAATGTGAAAACAAAAAGAAGGCAATGTTGCCAGTCCCCCTTTTACAGGGGCAAGGGGGAATTTGAAATAGAACTATGAAGGACCGGTTTTTACCATATAATAAAAACCTGAAAACGTTCTCGAGAGAGTTGAGAAATCAATCGACTCTTGGCGAGATCTTATTGTGGATGAAACTAAGAGGACGAGGCTACAGAGGCCATCAGTTTTTAAGGCAGAAACCTATAGACAACTATATAGCTGATATTTATTGCAAGAAGCTATGTCTGGTGATAGAAGTAGATGGCGCGAGCCACAGTACTGCGGAAGCAGTAGAATATGATAAAAGGCGCGATGAGATCATGGCCGGACACGGACTGACAGTGATGCGGATCATGGACATCCAGGTGAAGCGGAAAATGTGTTGGGTGCTGGAGCAGATCGATCAAGTGATAGATGAGTGGGAGAAAGCAAATCCCCCTGCGCCCCCTATAAAAGGGGGAGTGTCAACAATGGGAGATATTAAGTGAAAGTTGCGCTTGATGTCAGATGAGATGGACAACGGCGCAAGGGCTGATGATGATAAATCCCCTTTTGTCCCCCTGTAAAAGGGGGAGAGTCAACATTGGGGGGGGGGATTCGTGAGATTTATGACGTGCTCGATATTTTGTAAAGTGCGACTTAAGAACGAAAAGAAATGCAGCTTGCGCAAAGCGTGAGCAACTTTGAAACGGTAAAAAAGAAATGTTGCAAGTCCCCCTTTTACAGGGGGCAAGGGGGATTTGAGAGACGATAACGAAAAGGACTAAGAAGCAGATAAAAGAGCAATGCTACACATCAAGAATTTACATGCCCGGGTGGGTGATAAGGAGATACTGAAGGGGCTGACACTAGATATCAATCCGGGTGAGGTACACGCGATCATGGGGCCGAATGGCACCGGCAAGAGTACGCTGGCCTCTATCATAGCGGGCAAAGCTGACTATGAGGTGACAGAGGGCGAGATCCTCTTTCGCGGGCAGAATATACTGGAGCTGAGCGCTGATGAGCGCGCGCGGGAGGGTATCTTCCTGGCTTTCCAATATCCGGTGGAGATACCGGGTGTGAGTACGACCAACTTTATGAAAGCAGCGCTGAATGCAAAGCGCAAGCACCAAGGGCTGGAGCCGATCACGGCAAAGGACTTTCTGAAGCTGATGAATGAGAAGCGCCAACTGGTGGAGCTGGACAAGTCATACCTGTCGCGGTCTATCAATGAGGGATTCTCCGGTGGGGAGAAGAAACGCAATGAAATATTTCAGATGGCGATGCTGGAGCCGCTTTTCTCAGTGATGGATGAGACGGACTCAGGCCTGGATATAGATGCTCTGCGCATCGTGGCGGAGGGTGTGAATAATCTGCGCAACAAGGACAATGCGTTTCTCGTGATCACGCACTATCAGCGACTGCTGAACTATATCGTGCCGGACTTTGTACACGTGATGTATGATGGCCGTATAGTAAAGACTGGTGATAAGAACCTGGCGCTGCAGATGGAGGAAAAAGGATACGATTGGATCAAGGAAGAAGTAGGGGCGTAAGCACCTCCCGGCCCTGCCTACCGGCAGGCAGGCTCCCCGAAGGGGAGGAGAAAAAGACAATAGATAAATGGCTTTTACAGATAACATAGATAGTTCGTTTGCTGCGGTAGAGAAGGACCTGCTGACGGCTGAGCGTGAGGCTGCGCTGGCAAGCTTTAAGGTGCTGGGTGTGCCGTCTGGGCGCCATGAGGAGTGGAGGTATACGAATATCAAGACGAAGCTGCCTGAAAGCCTGCGGCTTTTGGACAACGGACGACAGACGACGGACGACGGAAAAGGGAAGTTCAATTCGTTTGAGAATATTGAGGGGACTAAGCTGGTGTTTGTGAATGGGAGCTACGCTCCTGCCCTATCCAGCGCCTCTGCACAAGATGGTGTAGTAGCGGGTAGTTTGCGCGAGCTGCGCGGTGCGTATGCGGATGTGATCACAAAGCATTTCAATAAGGCTACGGATACTGCTAATGAGAATTTTGCGGCGCTGAATACTGCCTTTGCACAGGATGGCGCTTTGATATATGTGAAGCGGAATGTGAAGGCGACGCTGCCGGTGTTTATCATACATGTGTATGATGCGGCTGCGGCAGATGTCTTTACGCAGACGCGCAACCTGGTGATAGCTGAGAGTGGTGCGGAGGTCGATATCGTGGAGGACTTTCAGAATACGGAGGGTGAGAAATTTTACAACCACGTGTCGGAGGTATTTGTAGGTGAGAATGCCGAGGTGAACTATGTGACGCTGCAGCTGGACAATAAGAACACAACCTCTGTCAACTCTATAGATGCGCGGGTGGCACAAGATGCGCGCTATCATATCACAACGCTAACCATGGAGGGAAAGCTGGTGCGCAACAATGTGAATGCCTACATGGATGGCAAGGGTGCGCTGGCTACGCTGAATGGCCTGTATCTCGGTACTGAGAATAACCATATAGACAGTCACATACTCGTAGATCACCGTGTGCCGCACTGCGATAGCAATCAGGTGTACAAGGGTGTGCTGGATGGAGAGTCTACGGGTGTTTTCAATGGTAAAATATTTGTGCGCAAGGATGCGCAGAAGACGAATGCCTTTCAAAGCAGCAAGGCGATACTGCTGAGTGATGAGGCTAGTGTGAACTCAAAGCCGCAGCTGGAGATCTATGCAGATGATGTGAAGTGCAGCCACGGCGCAGCCATAGGCCAGATCAATAAGAATGAGCTCTTCTACCTGCTGGCACGCGGTATAGATGAGGCTACGGCGCGGGGCATACTGACCTATGCGTATGGTAGCAGCATCATAGCAGCGCTGCCGATGGAGGCACTGAGGGAGCACCTGTATACCAGACTGAAGGAACGACTGAATATTACTTTCTAAAGATGCCGCTACAGCGGTCCGCATATTATGAGCTTCCCCGTAGCAGATATACGCACAGACTTTCCGATACTACAGACTACAGTCAAGGGTAAACCGCTGATCTATCTGGATAATGCGGCTACCTCTCAGAAGCCACTGCGCGTGATCAATGCGATCACCGAATATTATGAGGCGACTAACTCGAACATACACCGCGGGGCACACTACCTGGCCAACAAGGCGACGGAGCAGTACGAAAATTCCCGCAAGGCGATAGCCCAACATCTCAATGCAAAGTCGGAGCGTGAGATCAACTTCGTGCGCGGGACAACGGAGGCTATCAATCTGGTGGCTAAAACCTGGGGACGCAAATATGTGAAGGCCGGTGATGAGATCATCATCTCTGCGCTGGAGCACCACTCTAACATCGTGCCGTGGCAGATGCTATGCGAGGAGGTGGGCGCTAACCTGCTGGTGATACCTGTGAATGATAAGGGTGAGCAAGTTTTCGAAGCGTATGAGAAGCTTCTGTCGGAGAAGACGAAGCTAGTGACTACGTCCTACATCTCTAACTCACTCGGCACCATCAATCCGGTGCATGACATCATAAAGCGGGCGCATGCTGTGGGGGCAAAGGTCTTCATAGATGCTGCGCAGGCGCTGCCACATATGAAGGTGGATGTGCAGGATATAGACTGTGACTGGCTGGGTTTCTCCGGGCATAAAGTTTTTGGCCCTACGGGTATCGGCATCCTATATGGCAAGGAGGAAGTGCTGCTGGATATGCCACCATTCATGGGTGGCGGTGAGATGATCAAGACGGTGTCTTTCAAGGGGACTACTTATAATGACCTGCCGTATAAATTTGAAGCGGGTACACCGAATATAGAGGGTGGTATTGTTTTGGGCGAAGCCATACACTATATCAATGGCATAGGCCTGGATGCGATCTATCAATACGAGGAGGAGTTGCTACACTATGCCACCGATAAACTAACTGAGATAGACGGGCTGCGTGTGATAGGTACAGCAGCGAAGAAAGCCTCAGTGTTGTCGTTTCTGGTAGGTGAGATACATCCCTATGACCTCGGCGTGCTGCTCAATGAGCAAGGCATAGCGATCCGTACCGGCCATCACTGCTGCCAGCCTATCATGGATCAGTTTGGTATAGAGGGTACGTGCCGCGCTTCGTTTGCTTTCTACAATACTTTTGAAGAGATAGATGCGCTGGCTGATGCGATACGCCGCTCGGTGAAGATACTGGGGTGATCTGACCTGTTGGGCCAGCGTAAGGGGATGCCCCACGCTATAATATGTCGCCCCGTTTGGGGCGTGATACAAAAATATCCGGAATGCTTTGAGAAGCCTGCTTATATCAGCGAGTAGGCATTGAGGAAGTCGTCTTTTTTACGGACTGCTACGTCTATCTCCCGGCCATCGCTCATCACTACGTGGCCTCCCCTGCCCTTCACATATCTGGTCACCTTGTTTACATTGATGATATACTGACGATGTATGCGGCAGAATAGCGGCTCCGGCAGGAGCTCCTCATACACGCCTATCTGACGAGTGATGAGAAGTTTATCACCATTATCCAGAAAGAAAAGGGTATAGTTGCCATCACTCTGGCAGTACACGATATCATTGATACTGATGAAGGTCATCCCATCCAGAGTGGGCAGCGATAGTTTTTGCAGCCTGGTGGCAGGCTGCGCCATATTGTGCAGGAGAATATTGAGGCTCTGATTGATACTTCTGCTTTTCTGCTGCTCCTGCGCTTTGGCTACCGCAGCCCGTAGCTCATTTATATCTATCGGTTTCAGCAGGTAGTCTATGGCAGAAAACTTGATAGCCTGTACGGCATAGTGATCAAAGGCAGTGACAAAAATGATCCCGAATCTGATCTGTGAAAATCTCCTCAGCAAGTCAAAGCCATTGCCACCCGGCATTTCTACATCGAGAAATACAAGGTCGGGCTCTTCTGCGCGTATTAGTTTCTCCGCCTCACTGGCACTATGTACCATGCCCAATACCTGCACGTCCGGGCAATACCGGTTTAAAAGCAAATTAAGATTTTGCGCTACCAAAATCTCATCATCTACTATAATAGCTCTCATATCTACTTACTGCTCAAATATTAAAGTAAATAACGTACCTGCAGGCAGGTTATTATGATCATACTTATCTTTCACCTCCATGCGTATCTTTTTGTCACTGATCTGATTTATGGCCTGGATCCGCATCTCTGTCAGCGACATACCCTTAGACTGATATTCTACGTGCATGGTTGTTTTCATCTCCCGCGCTCGCACACGACCTATTCCATTATCCTCTACGGTACAGTATAAAACACTTTCCTTTAAGACAAAACTGATCCGAAGCAATCCTTTCTTATCCTCCAGATTTCTCAGGCCGTGCCGGATAGCGTTTTCTACAATGGGCTGTAGCAGCATGGGAGGCACCTGCACCTCAAAAGTATCCATGTCTTCTGATACCGCTATCTCATAAGTGAATTTATCTCCGAATCTAAGGCACTCCATCTGCACGTAGTCCCGGAGATAGGACACCTCCTCATCCAGAGAGATGTATTGCTCTCCGGAGAGGTCCAGCGTCTTGCGTATGAGCCGTGCGAAGTTGGACAGATACATATTGGCAGAATACATGTCTTCCTGATTGACAAAATGCTGGACGGCGGTGAGGCAATTGAATATAAAGTGGGGATTCATCTGGGCCTTGAGCGCCTGCTGCTCCAGGTCTATGATCTTATTTTGCAGCGACTGCTCGTGCTCAAACCGGCGCTGCTGCCGGCGGAATCTATCGCGAATGATCAAAAAGCCGATGGTCAGTATAGCGATCATGACTATGACCATAAACCACCATGTGGTATAAAAGGCAGGAGTGATCTCAAAACGGACCCTGGCCACGGATGGCGACCTGTTGCCAAATTTGTCCAGAGCGGCCACTTCAAAGGTATAGCTGCCCGGGGATAGGGAGCGGAAGTCTACCGATCTATTGGTTGTGGTTGTCCACCTATCATTGCCACTACCCAAAAGGCGATATTCATACTCCAAGTCAGATGCAGAGGGAAGCATAACGGCTACGTATTCTATCTTCAGATTGTTTTCAAAGTACTTGAACTGATACGCAGAAGATTTTATAGAACTATCTTTATCATTGACACGCACAGATGCTATGTAGATAGGAATAGGTTTAGCCGCACTCATCCTCTTTTCATTTAATATGGTGAGACCGCCTGAAGTAGCTACGTAGATCAGACTATCACTGACCATGATATCGTTGACGTCATAGCTCTGCAGTCCATCCGGTATATTGAAGGGAGTGATTTGCTGTACCTTAAACACTTTATTATGATATTGATAGACTATTTTATCAATACCAAAATTCGTAGCAATCCATACCGTGCTGTGCGATCCGACGATTATTTTGCGGCACATACTTCCATGATAACTTGGATACGTAGATGCTGATATATGAGAGATCACCTTTTGCCCGTCATATACTAGTACCCCGGTCGCAGGCGTGCCGATCCAAAGCAAACTATCAGGCGTGAAACACAGAGAAGTGATCCTTACTTTCATTCTTTTGTCTTGAGTATTGATAGCCACAGCGCGGTGCCTGTCTTTGTACTCATATATTCCGTCTATCCCGGCCAGAAAAAGTCTACCATCCGGATGCTGGACTATATTCATAAAACGGCGATAATTTGAATTATTTTCTTCAAATAATCCGGTAAGCAAATTGACTGATATCATACTACCGACTAAACCCACCAGTAAGACCGGCTCATTGCGAATTTTCAGAAAAGTTTTAGGACCACCGGAATCGTGTGGTATAAGCGTAATTCTTTTAGTAAATCGATCATAAAAAAAAATCTTGTTGCTAGTAATGCAAAATATACGATGATCTATCACAGCCAGTTGGCGTATTTTTTCAGGAGCGCCGCCAGCTTCTATATTCATGTCCAGTGTCTTGTCCCCTGTTTGCAAAAATATCCTGCCGTCTGAAGTACCTATATATGCAGTATCTCCTTCACCTCTGCACAATGCCGTAATATTGATCTGAGGTAATATATGGTGCAATGCGGTGCTATGAAGATCACCTTGAGGAAAAACATACAAGCCATTATCGCTGGTGAGTATCCACAGGTTGCCCTTTTGATCGGCATAGGCACAATTAATATTACCACACCACACCTGCATGAGAGGGCCACTGAATGCCGTGTCTATTTCATAAAGCCCTTTATTAACCACACTTATATAATACCTGCCATCTTGCCTGGTCAAGCTGGTGGGCCTATAATCCTGCGGAAGTTTTATGGTACGCCATTTGTGATAATTGCCATCGCTCTGGCGCTTATGTACTTCCAACCTGCCGGGAGCATATCTGAGCAGGCATCCCCCCATCCAGCATCCATTATTGATATAGCTTTTATTATCCAGTCCTACATAATCATAATATATATGCCCCGGCGTATAACGTATACAGCCAGAGTCGCAAAGCACCTCTAGTGCAGAATCTGATGGTCTGTATACTTGCATGATAGGCGCTATACGGAGCATGTAGGACACGATGCTATCTCGGGCACATTCATAAATCCTTCTGCCATTATACAAAAAAACACCATTCGGATATCTGCGATTCATATTCAGAAATTCGCCAAACTCGCACTGAATTTTTAAGAGTGAGGAATCATTATTCGCTGTGAAGAAGCTGCCATGCCTATAATAGCAAGCATAATTGCTGTAAGTCGCAATCCACAATCTGCTTGTAATTGAGTCAAAGATTAACCCTAGTACCTCATTGTCCGGTAATCCATCCTGAGTAGTGAATACCTTAAACTGTAATCCATCGAAACGGACGAGCCCCGCTTCAGTTCCTATCCAAATGTAGCCCCGATCGTCCTGTGCCATAGCATATGTGACAGAAGAAGGCAAACCGTCTCTGACAGTATAATGCAGCGGCTCAGGAGTCTGTGCCTGTACGGCTGGAAAACCCAACAGGATAATAGCAAGAATATATGACAGGTACCGTATCAAGAGTTACTAAACGGTTTGAACAGAAAAATAATGTAAAGATGCTTTTTTCCCTTTCACATTTCCAGATTACACTCAATATGCACGCTCATACAAAAATCAGCACGCTTATACAATTTGACAAAGCATCGGCAAATCTTGATGTACTTTCACATCGTAATCACAAATAGAATACGCCAACCCAACATATTCTAATCAATGGAACACGGAAAAGCGCTCTCATACTATGAAGGGCGCTTTTGTTTTTTTATGGCATGAGAGTCAATTTTGTGTTTTTTCAGCTTTTCTCATGACATTTCACCGGAAATACTATATTTGCAGTCCTTCTGAAAGAAGATGCACCCGTAGCTTAACTGGATAGAGCAGCTGACTACGGATCAGCAGGTTAGGGGTTCGACTCCCTTCGGGTGCACATTTTAGCCAGCCATGTAGTTTCTACGTGGCTTTTTTATTGTCCTATTATGGTCATTGGCTGAAGTATAGCCAGAGATACTAACGTGCGTGCAACTTTTGCACACTATTTTCATCTTAACATATGGTTCAGTATATTTATGCTTATACGGTACCCAATCCGGATATTTTTAGCCATCAACACATAAAACCAAGCCATTTTTTCAACATGAAAAAACTTTTATCTCTAACTGTACTCCTGATATCGTTTTCTCTGTTTTCCAGACTGTATGCCAGCCACGTGATGGGTGCCGACCTGACGTACTCCTGCATAGGGCCCAATCAGTACCTGGTGACGCTGACAGGCTACCGCGACTGTAACGGTATCACGCTCACTGCGCCGCTGACGATCAACTACAAATCGGCCCAATGTGGTGTAAACTCGAGCCTGACCCTCCATCAGGTAGGTACCTCTCAGGATATCACGCCGGCCTGCTTTTCCACTACAGACGCATGTCATGGAGGTAGCGGTATAGGCATTGAGAAAGACGTCTTCCAGGGCACGCTCACCCTGCCTGCCGGATGCGGCTCTGACTGGGTGCTGAGCTGGGATATGTGCTGCCGCAATGCTGCTATCACTACGCTGAGCAATCCGAGCAACGAGGACTTCTATATAGAAGCGCACCTGAATAATACACTGCCTACGTGCGACAATTCTCCGGTTTTTTCCAATGATCCTGTAGCGGTCTATTGCAATGGCTTCACACAGCTATATAACCAGGGTGGCGTGGATGCTGACGGCGACTCCCTGCACTACTACCTGATGCCCTCTCTGAATGCCGCCGGCTCTACGGTCAGCTATGCAGGCAGTTTCAGCGCTACTAACCCTATGGCTACCTCGGGCGGTACTACGATGGATCCGCTGACGGGGCAGCTGACCTTCACACCCAACCAGTCTCAGGTGGCGGTAGTAAAAGTGGGCGTAGATGAGTATCGCAACGGGGTACTGATAGGCCATGTGGAGCGGGATATGCAGGTGATAGTAACCAACTGTACCAACTCGGCACCGACCGGTGGCGGTATCAACGGCGTGGCAGGTGCTTATACTTATAATACGACTGCCTGCTCCAGTTTCTGCTTTACTATACAGACGGCCTCTGCCAATGCCGGCGACAGCATCTACTATACACTGGCCGGCGCCACCCTGCCGGGAGCTACCTTTACCAGCTCGGGGGGTGTGCAGCCTCTGATCACTGTGTGCTGGTCACCGTCACAGGCAGATGTAGGTAGCCACTCCTTTGTGCTAAACCTGAGAAACAATGCCTGCCCTTATTACGGCACAGCATCTATAGCGTATACTATCATAGTGGCACCGGCTGCCAATCCACCGGTAGATGCCGGGCCGGACATACATCTCTGCCCTGGGCAGACCGGCAGCCTGACTGCCACCTCTACGGGTAGTGTGACCAGCTATACCTGGTCTGACGGTACGACCACACACGCAGGAGCCACCTGGACGGGTATCAACCCTGCGGTGACGACCATCTATACCGTCTCTGCACTCTACTCCAATGGCTGTACGCTGACCGATCAGGTCATAGTCTACCGCAATACAAAGCCTACTGTGGTGGCATACCCCCCTGTGTCTACTATCTGCTCTACCTCAGACACCGTGCAGCTCAATACTATAGCTACCAACGCGGCTACCTACAGCTGGACACCTGCTGCGGGCCTGACATGCAGCAGCTGTGGCAGCCCCAAGGCCTCCCCTACTGCCAGCACCGAATACTCAGTGGTAGCTCTCGACTCATCCGGCTGTCCGAGCGATACGGCCACCGTGCGCGTGAATCTGAACAGCCCGCCACCGGTGCAGAGCTGCTCTGTGATCTATGCTACCCCTACGGGTACCGGTAGTGGCTCTCAATATGACCCTACCAATCTGGATAATGCACTGGCGGCGGCACAATGTAATAATGCAGTGATCAAACTGGCCATAGGTACCTACACGGTTGACTTTCCGATCACCACACTAGGCAGCTATACCACTATAGAAGGGGGCTTTGACCCGGCCAATAACTGGGTAAAATCGAGCCTGCCGGGAGCTACTACTATCTACAGGAGTGCGCTGAACCTGGAGGGCACAGGCAATACCAAGCGCCTGGTAGGCATCTACCTGAATGGCGCCCAATATATCCGCCTGCAAGACCTGACGATACAGACAGCCAACTGCCCCGCTGTGTCAGGCACAGATACTTTTGGCTATAGCAACTATGCTATCCATATGAGCAACTGCTCTAACTATAATATAGTAAGATGCCAGATCAAACCCGGTAGCGGCTCTGACGGTGTAGCTGGTACACCGGCCACCGGCTCCGGCACCCCAGGTGCCAATGGCAACACCGCAGGCAATACGGCTACGGGGGCCTCGCCGGGCGCCGGCCCTAATGCGGGCGGCAACGGCGGCAATGGCGGCAGCGGAGGTACAGTATCCGGCAACTCAGGCACTGCGGGCTCTGCGGGCACGGGACCGGGAGCCGGCGCAGGTGGTGGTGGTGGCAGCGGCGCGGTGACTTGCGCAGCGTTTGGCATCTTCAATGGTAGTGCGGCACAACCGGGTGCGCCGGGCGCGCCGGGTACTGCGGGCACCTCCGGTGCTGCAGGTGGTGCCGGTACGCTGTCGGGTGGTTTCTTCACCGCAGGTGGCCAGGGTGGCAATGGTACAGCAGGTACTACGGGCAGCGGCGGTGGCGGCGGTGGTGGTACCGGTGGTGCGGGCCTCAATACCCGCGGCTCCGGCGGTGGCAGCGGCGGTAGTGGCGGCGGCGGGGGCCCGGGTGGTACCGGCGGCTACGGCGGGGGCAACTGCTTTGGGATCTTTATGAATAGCAATGGTGCAGGTGGCATCATTCAGGAATGTAATATAGGGCCGTTGGCCCCGGGTAATGGCGGCGCAGGCGGTACAGGTGGTGCCGGCGGCGCAGGCGGTACAGGCGGCAGCGGCAATACCGGTGGCTCCGGTTGTCAAAACTTCTATGGCAATGGCGGCAATGGTGGTGCCGGTGGCAACGGTGGCAACGGTGGCAACGGCGGTGCCGGTATCGGTACCCGTGTGTACATAGCCGGCGGTAGCCCGCTGACCATGGCAGATACTACCTTCGGCCTCGTAGCGCAGCCTACCATCTTTGCGGCCAATATCTCATGTACTAACCGTAATGACACGCTCTCCTCTGCCGCATCGGGCAACTGGAATGCAGGCGCTAATGCTACTGTACCGACAGGTACCGGCACACAGCTCGTGACACAATACACTGCAATAGGGCGCAAGGACATCACCTACAGCGCCAATGTATACTCAGGTTTTGTGAATATCGCGCTGGATCAGAGTTCATTCATACCGGTGATACAGTCTACAGCCTCTGTGCTGAATGGGGACACCTTCTTCGTATGCCAGGGCAGCAGCGCCAACTTTAACCTGCAGATCGCCTCAGGCGATACGTTTAGCTGGGATTTTGGTGGTGCCCTATCACCTAGCATCTACTACGGCGCTACGCAGCAAAATCTGACCGGCCTGACCTTTGCTACGCCGGGACTATATATGATAGTAGCTAACATCAAGACGAGCTGCTGTGGCTGGTCTCCCTATGACACGGCATGGCTACAGGTAGATCCTCTGCCTACTATCACCTACACCGGTACTACCTCCTTCTGTCCGGGAGACAGCGCGCACATCATACTGTCCGGCACGGGTGCATCCTATATGTGGACGCCTGCGGGAGGTGTGAGCAATCCTACCGGTACCGATGTGTATATCCACCCACTCAACTCTACCACATATGTGGCCTCGGCCCTCAGCGCGAGTGGCAGGTGCCATGCTGATACATCTATCGCCATCACTGTGCTCACTCCGGCTACGCTGGCATTCACTACGGTGCCTGCTACCTGCGGCAGCAACGGCGGCGCTGCAGTGACTCCTACTCCGGCGGGCAACTATACCTACCAGTGGAGCCCTACCGGCGCTACTACTGCCTCTATCAGTAGCCAGCCGGCAGGCAACTATAGCGTGACTGTGACTCCGCAGGGATCTACCTGCTCTGTGACGGGCGTAGTAGCTATCAGCGCCAATGGTGGTGTGCAGGCATTTGTCACCAATACTATAGCGCCGCTCTGCCATGGAGACTGCAATGGCGCACTGAAAATACGCGCAATAGGAGGAACGGCCCCATATGCATATGCATGGACCACCTCATCTGCCTCAGACAGCGTGTACAGTCTCTGTGCAGGATCCTATACTGTGACTGTGACCGATGCTAACGGCTGTAGTGTGACCACCTCTCAGACACTGACCGATCCGCAGCTGCTCCAGGTGGTGACGCTGGATAGTACCGCGACGCAGTGCGGCAGCTCATGTACCGGTACTGCTACGATAGATGGACAGGGAGGTACGGGCAACTTCACCTATGTGTGGAGTCCTGCAGTCTCCCCGGCCAGCAATCATCCGACCAATCTCTGTGCAGGCCGCTATACTATCACTGTGACAGACCAGAATGGCTGTACAGGCACCGGTGGCGTGACCATCAATGCCAATGTGCCCGCCCTGAATGTGACACTGGCCAATACACCGGAGACCTGCCCGGGCTACTGCAATGCAAGCAGTGTGGCCACCGTGAGCAACGGTACACCACCTTATTCATTTGTATGGAGCAATGGTCCGACTTCGGCCATGGATAGTAATATGTGTGCCGGGCCGTATACGCTGACTGTGACCGATGCGTCTAACTGTCCGCAGACCGTATTTGACACGATCCCTTCTGCCGGGGTGCCTCTGCACCTGACCCTGGCCGGTACGATAGAGACCTGTCCGCAGAAGTGTGACGGCTCTGAGATAGCTACGGTCACGGATGGATTTCCTCCGTATACATATACATGGAGCAACGGTGCGACCACCGCAGCTAATACCAATCTGTGTACGGCTACATATGTGCTGACGGTGACAGATACCCACAACTGTACGGTGTCTCTGTCGGACAGCCTGGCACCGTCGCCCAACTCGATACCGGGATTTGCACTCACGGCCAGCAGTGATAATATCTGCTACGATAAACCTGACTCTATAGAGCTGACAGCTATATCCGATTCCCTGATAGATTTCGTATGGAGTACCGGTGTGACAGTGCCCTCTGCGCTCACCTCTATGATCACAGCCGCTGACTCCGGCACCTATCAGGTCTCTGCTACTAAAAACGGCTGTATCACTACGCTGACACAGATCATCACCGGGGTAAAGTGTGACAGCGCTTGCGGCATAGCTATAGCCAATGCATTCACTCCTAATGGTGACAATAAGAATGACGTTTTCAGAGCAGTATATTCCTGCCCGGTCTACTCGTTTACCATGACTATATACAATAGGTGGGGAGAAAAAGTGTATGAGACCGACGACATCACCAAGGGATGGGACGGCACCTACAAAGGCGCGCCTGCTGCTGCAGAAGCCTATCTCTGGTACGTATGCTCAAAGGAAAAAGACATATCCACCGAAGTATGCAAGTCCGGCAAACTGATGCTACTGAGATAAGCATACAGATCTGAAAAGGAAAACCCACCGTCATAAACCGGTGGGTTTTTCCTTTTAGGGACGGATAGTGACCCGCACATGCGCGTGCGGATCGGACACTATGATCTGAAGACTATTATCGGCGGCGTCCCGGCTCGCTATGTAGTGCTCTGCGCCGGACACCGTCCAGTGATATGCATCTCCCATAGACAGGCGCGGTACGGATATAAGTGTAGGAGCCCGGATGCTGTCATCACTGATATAATCCATGTCAAAAAACCTGGTGGCCGGATCGTAATGAAATGAGCGCAGCTGGCCTGAGACCGCTGCCGGGAAAACGCGTAAGAGCTGCCACATCATGGGAGATGGCGTGAGGTCACGATTCAGTGGCCCCCAGCCACCCGGATCCCCTGACCAATAGATCCAGGACGCCTGCCTCTGATCCATGCCGGAGAGTATATCCTGCGTGTATTTGTCAAAATCTTTCTTTTGCGACGAAAGGCCAAACTCACCGAGAAGAAAAGAGGACTGCTGCATCTGTACCTCCCGATCACGCTGACGAAACCATCTGGCCAGACTCTTCTTGTCCCGGGCCCTATAATCGCCACCGATGTCCACAAACTTCATATAGCAATGCGGTGCATATACCATCTTGTGCACGATCGTATCATTTACCTTTGGCAAATGTGAGCGCATACCAAAGTTGGTACCGAATGAGCGCGGCTCAAAGAAGATGTAGCGCAAAGTATCTTCGCTACGGATAGCCGGTATCAGCCTGTGGTACATGGCTGTGAGCCACCGGCGCTCAAAGCCACCGGCGAGCGTTTTGATGAGCCTGCCGCCGTGCGGTTCATTCATCAGATCATAGCCTATCACATAGGGATCATCTCTGAGCAGCTCGACCACTTTCAGCCACGATCTTATATAATGGTCCTGTAATTCCTTGCGCCTTTTATACTTCCAGAAAGTAACAAAAGAGTGTATGACCTTGGGCTCCATATTCTGCATCCACCACGGCCATCTGTCAGGGATCAGGTTTTTGATGCGCGTATAGGTAGCCGCCCACTCGGGTGCGCCATTATCGCCTACACCATAGCCATATACGTCCTGGTGCATATCTATGATCACATACATGCCCCTGTCTGTATACCACCGGACCCTCTCACGTACTTTGGCCAGATAGGAGGCATCAAAGGAGTCTTTCTTTGGCTCTATAGCACCCCAGAAGACAAGGTAGCGTACGGCATTCCATCCGAGATCGCGGTGCTCCCGCCCGACATCCTTCTCCTGAATCCATGGCTGGTGGCCCGGCGAATTCTTGGCCCCACCGGCTGTATTGAGGCCGTGCAGTATCACAGTACGGCCATAGGCATCTCTGATAGGTGCCGCTACCTGCGCGTCAGCCACTACCCAGCATACAGCGGTGAGCAAAAAAACTAACATCTTTTTCATAGCGCAAATCTACCCAATGTGCCGGTCATGTGTATCCAACTATTTTTATATATAAAAAACAGCATCTATCATGAAATATTAAGAAATCCTTAAAAAATTGTTTGGATAAAAAGCATGGATAGTGTAGCTTTAGACGGCTAAACCCTTCACCATTCATGAAACAACTATTTACCCGGTTTTCGACTGGCGCGTCGTCCTTTTTTACTTTATCCAGCAACTCCCTGTTTCAACGTCCGCTAATTGCGGGGTTGATACTTATCTGCTGTATGCATCCGCGGCTACATGCTCAAAACCTGGTACTCAATCCGAGCTTTGAGACTACCTCCAGCTGTCCTGTAGGCATCAGTCAGTTTAACCTCGCTACAAACTGGAACTCGACGAATACCGGTGCGGATAGCTGCTCCTCACCCGACCTATATGCGGGCTGTGCCCCGGCTATAGGTGGTGCCAATAGCCCGAACGGACTGCTAGGGTACCAGGCCTCCCGTACAGGTACCCACCATGCGGGTATCATCCTGAGTGAGGGATTTGTAGGATGTGCGCATCTGAATGATAACTACCGGGAATACATAGAGGGGCAGCTATCGTCTGCTATGGTAGCCGGGCAGAAGTACCTTGTCAGTTTCTACGTGAGCCTGCCCGAAGGTGTGATGTGGGGCAGCAATAGTATCGGCGTTTACTTTACCAATACCCAATACCAGCATAATGCCTGCCCGAGTAATCAACTGATACCGGTGACACCGCAGCTCAATATGTGCGGCCCCGCTATCATGGATACACTCCACTGGGTACCTATACAGTGGGTATATACTGCTGCCGGCGGAGAGCGGTATTTTACTATCGGCAACTTTAAAAACGATAACAATTCAAACTATGTAACTCTAAACTGCGGTACTTTCAATCCATATGTCTACTACTACATAGATGATGTAAACGTCTCAGTAGCACTGCCCAATCAGTGCGGCATCACTGTACTGACAGACTCCGTAAATGCAACCTGCGGGAGTAACAACGGTAGTGTGAGTATCACGGCGCAGGGATGTACTACCCCCTTCAGCTATGCATGGTCGGCTCCCGGAGGCACGGGTACTACCCTATCTAATCTGGGGGCAGGCACCTATACAGTATCCGTGACAGATGGTACGGGCTGTATACAGACGGCATCTGTCTCCGTCAATGCTGCGTGCCCTACTACCCTGTGCCGCAATACAAACGGCTCACTGACGGTATCCGGCGGTACGGCACCCTATACCTGGCAGGTGTGGGATAGTGTAGGCGGCGTGTGCCAGGGGGGGATCGTGTTTGGCGGTCTGTGCCTGGGGGGCACCTGGGTCACGACCTATGGCTGGAAGACCATAAGTACCGGAGCGGCTACCTCCTACACACCTCCGGCGGGTACTGATACACTGCGGGTGATAGACAATGCGGGCACTACGGTGACCTCATGGAATATAGCGACTCTCTCTCCCTGCAATGCCTGCAACCTGGTAGTCACTCCAGGCCGCACAGCCAATGTCCTGTGTGCTGGCAGCAGCAGCGGCTTTGCCAGTGTAAACCATACAGGTGGTACTGCACCGCTCACGTATACCTGGTCTCCCAATGTGAGCACGGCAGACTCTGCCCAGAACCTGGCCGCCGGCACCTATACGGTGACGGTCAGAGATGCGGGAGGCTGCTCAGGTACGGCGTCCTTTACCATCACTGCGCCGGCCAGCGCTCTGACCAGCACAGTGGCTACCAACCTGCCTGCAGGATGCTCCAGCAGCACAGGCAAAATCGTGCTATCTACTACGGGAGGTACTCCGGGCTATACCTACATATGGTCTCCGAATGTCAGCACAAGAGACTCTGCTACCAATCTGGCCGCAGGCAACTATCGCGTCACTGTGAGCGATGCTAACGGGTGCACTGCACTCGTGACGGCTACTGTGACCAGCGCCGGCTCCATCTCAGTGAGTGCGGGTGCACAGACTAATGTAAACTGCTACGGTAGCAGTACAGGGGTGGCCCATGTGAGCGTGACGGGTGCTACAGCGCCAGTGACCTATACCTGGTCTCCAAACGTAAGCACTGCTGACTCAGCGATCAATCTCGCAGCAGGTACATATACTGTGACTGTGCGCGATGCAAATGGCTGTACGGGTACGTCATCCTTTGCCATCACACAGCCTGCTGCGGCGCTGGCCCTGACCAATACTCCCACCCAGCCTACCTGTGGCGGCACGAATGGTAAGATAGTCGTACATGCTACTGGTGGTACCCCTGTATATACATATACATGGTCGCCTAATGTCAGTAATGCAGACTCTGCTATCAATCTCTCTGCCAATACATATAATATCACTGTGACGGATAGCCGCGGGTGTACAGCCACCACTGCCGCGACGCTAGCAGCCTCTGCTCAGATCACGGCCACAGCGGGACCGCAGACCAATGTAAGCTGCTATGGAGCTAGTAGTGGTGCAGCCCATGTGACAGTATCCGGTGGCACGGCGCCGCTGACATACACCTGGTCTGCAGGCGGTAGCACAGCGGATTCTGCTACGGGACTGGCGGCAGGTGTATATACAGTGACGGTGCGTGATGCCGGCGGCTGCAGTGCATCTGCTTCCTTCACCATCACACAGCCGGCGTCGGCGCTATCTGCCACTGCCACTGCCAGCCCTACCAGCTGCGGCGGTAGTACAGGCCAGATCACTATAGCGCCAGGCGGTGGTACGCCAGGGTATACCTATACGTGGTCGCCTAATGTGAGTAGCACAGCTACAGCCAGCAATCTGGGAGTAGGAACCTATAATGTGACTGTGACAGATAACCTCGGTTGCACATTTGCCACCTCAGGATCTGTATCCTCTACCACAGGTTTTAGCGTTTCTCAGGGAGCGCAAACCAATGTTAACTGTTTCGGCGGCGCTACCGGAGCTGCCCAGGTGGCTGTATCGGGCGGCACGACTCCTTATACATACACATGGGCACCCAATGTGAGCACGGGTAGCTCTGCATCAAATCTGACAGCCGGCACTTATACTGTGACGGTAGAGGATGTGGCCGGATGCTCAGGCGTAGTGACCTTTAATATCACCCAGCCCTCAGCCGCTCTCAGTGTGACGGCCGCGGTGACACATGGTACATGCGGGCAGAGCAACGGACAAATAGCACTGACAGCATCCGGAGGCACACCAGGGTATGGCTATGTATGGGCACCGGCAGTGAGTACCACTGCTACTGCGGTGAGTCTGACTGCGGGTAGCTATAGCACTACGATCACAGACGCGCTGGGCTGCTCAGTCACCAGCAGTAATACAGTCACAGCATCTCCTGCTATCAATGCTACAGCGGGTACTACTATAAATGTGACCTGCAATGGTGCGAATGACGGATCGGCACATATCAACGTGAGCGGAGGTACTACTCCTTTGACCTACGCGTGGACACCCTCGGCCGGGATCGGCGGTGCCTCTACAGACAGCGCCTATGGCCTGCTGCCCGGGGTAACCTACACAGCCATAGTGAGCGACGGAGCAGGCTGTGCCGATACAGTGACAGTGTCTGTGACACAACCTGCACCATACACCGTATCTCAAACCTCTGCAAATGCAGACTGCGGCCTGAGCAATGGCACCGCAAGTGTGACTGCAGGCGGTAGTAACGGTGGCTACACCTATCTATGGAACAATGGTCAAACCACTAACGCGATAACCGGCCTCAGTGCGGGCCTCTACATACTGACTATCACGGATAGCAAGGGCTGCACGTATACAGATAGTGTGACTGTAGGTGTCAATGGCGGGCCACCGGCTCCTACCATCAGTGGCGGGCCACTGACCTTCTGCCAGGGCGATAGCGTGGTACTGACATCGAGCGCCGCCACCGGCAATACATGGAGCACAGGTGCTACGACACAGAGTATTACCGTATTTGCCGCCGGCAGCTATACGGTGACGGAAACCTCCGGCGGCTGCACCAGTCCTGCCTCAGCGGCAGTGGTGGTGACGGTCAACCCTATACCAGCTACACCAACTATCACAGCATCCGGGCCGCTTACTTTCTGTCAGGGTGACAGTGTGACGCTGAGCAGCAGCGCCTCATCGGGAAATGTGTGGAGCAACGGCGCCACTACTCCGACTATTGTGGTCTCTACCTCGGGGACTTTCACAGTCAGTACCACGCAGCTGGGCTGCCAGAGTGCAGCATCTGCACCTGTGACCACTGTAGTGACACCAAACCCTGTGCCGCTGATCGCCAGCACAGATACTGCCGTGTGTCCCGGCGCTACGGTCACCCTCGATGCCACCACCTCAGGTGCTACCACATACATATGGAGCAATGGGACTACACAGCCTACACTGAGCGCTACGGATGGCACCTACTCTGTGACCGTGACTGCCAATGGCTGCTCCGGTACTGCGAGCATCACCATCGGCGCACTACCGGCTCTGGGCACCTTCACACTGCCTGATAGCCTCGCTCCATGTACCGGAGATACAGTGACACTAGATGCCACCACGGCCAATGCGACTGCCTATCAGTGGACAGGTATCAATGCCACTACGCCGGTAGTATACGTCACAGCAAATACAGCGGCTCCGGGAGGTACGCTATATCGTGCAGATGTGACCAACCAGTGTGGTGCGCTATCCGACTCTGTCATTGTAGCCTTTAAAGATTGCGAGTGCAGGATCATCATGGCAAATGCGTTTACCCCTAATGGAGATGGACTGAATGATTACTACCACCCTGTAATGCAGTGCCAGCATCCTACATCTATTAATTTCAGAATTTACAACCGATGGGGCGAGTTGGTATTTGAGAGTACGGCTCTGGATGGCAAATGGGACGGAAACTATAAAGGACAGGCACAACCTATAGAGGTGTATACATACATACTTGAGTTTTCGGGTCTGGAAAACAACCAGCAAAAGACCGTGCACCTGAGTGGAAATGTGACTCTGCTGAGATAGAAGCACCTCGCAAAAAACAATGAAAGCCCCGGCAAAGAGCCGGGGCTTTTAATTATCCGCCTCAGGGTGTGCACCTGGCGGCGGAATCTGTATAACATAACCGGTAAGATGTGAAGAGACCTATGCCTCCTGCATCGTCTTGGCGCCTACCCGCTTCTGTTTGTACTCCATGGCAGCCTTGATGAGACCGATGAAGACAGGGTGCGGATTCTCTACCGTAGACTTGAGCTCGGGGTGAAACTGCACGCCGACAAACCAAGGATGTGCAGGCACCTCTACTATCTCCACGAGGCCGGTATCAGGATTTTTGCCGGAGGCTATCATACCCGACCGCTCATAGGCATCGAGGTAGTCGTTATTAAACTCATAGCGATGGCGGTGGCGCTCCGATATATTGGTGCTGCCATAAGCCTCAAAGGCCTTGGTACCGGGCTTCACGCTGCACTTGTAGGCACCGAGGCGCATGGTGCCTCCTTTGTTGCTGATCTTCTTTTGCTCCTCCATCATGCAGATCACCTGATGGCCGGAGTCGGGGTTCATCTCTGTAGAGTGTGCATCTGCCAGGCCCAGCATATGGCGGCCCCACTCTATCACGGCCATCTGCATACCGAGGCAGATCCCGAGAAATGGGATATTGTGCTCGCGCACATACTTGATGGCAGCTATTTTGCCCTCTATACCCCGGCTACCGAAACCCGGTGCCACGAGTATACCATCCAGGTGCGAGAGCGTATGCTCCAGATTGCCCTCCTCCAGATCCTCTGAGTGGATAGACTCTACTATCACCTTGCAGTTATTGGCCACACCGGCGTGTATGAAGGACTCAAAGATGGACTTATAGGCATCCTGCAGCTCGATGTATTTGCCCACCAGGCCTATGCGTACTGTAGAGGTAGGATTCTTGAGCCGCTGGATGAAGTTCTTCCACTTGTCCAGGTTAGGCTCGCCGGCTATGGGCAGTTGCAGCTTGCGGAGTACGGTCTGATCGAGTTTCTCCCTCTGGTACTCCAGTGGGATATCATAGATGGTCTCCATGTCAGAGGCTTGTATCACAGAGTCGCTGTCCACATTGCAGAAGAGCGCCAGTTTGCGCTTCAGGTCGTCAGAGAGCGGGTGCTCCGTGCGGCATACGAGGATATCCGGCTGGAGACCGTAGGACTGCAGTTCTTTCACAGAGTGTTGTGTCGGTTTTGTCTTGAGTTCCTTGGCAGACTTGAGGTATGGTATCAGCGTGAGGTGGCACACGAGCACGTTGCTATGGCCCAGCTCCCAGATGATCTGGCGTACTGTCTCTATATATGGCTGGGCTTCTATATCGCCCACCGTACCGCCCAGCTCCGTGATCACGATGTCAAACTCACCATTTTGCCCCAGCAGGAGCATGCGGCGCTTGATCTCGTCTGTGATGTGCGGTATCACCTGCACGGTTTTGCCCAGGTAGGCACCCTCGCGCTCTTTGTTGATCACATATTGATAGACACGGCCGGTGGTCACGTTATTGGCCTGTGAGGTAGGCACATTGAGAAAGCGCTCGTAGTGGCCGAGGTCGAGGTCGGTCTCCGCACCGTCTTCCGTCACATAGCACTCGCCGTGCTCGTAGGGATTGAGCGTACCGGGATCGACATTGATATAGGGGTCAAATTTCTGGATGGTCACGCGATGCCCGCGTGCCTGCAGCAGCTTTGCCAGCGAGGCTGCAAAAATACCTTTACCCAACGAAGAGGTAACCCCTCCGGTCACAAATATATACTTAGCCATGACAGCAGTTTTTTATTGGTTTTGTGACTAAAGATGGGGAAACAGCCCTCTCCTCGGGTGAGAAGAATCAAGACAGGCCTGTATGGCCGGGGCGTCCGTCAGAAGGGCTAGCGTTTGCTCACCGACTTTGGTCATGCAAAGTTAAAGAAATTATTACTCACATCCTAAGCGGGTGGGTAAGGTGTGGATATTTCACCCGCGAGCACCACCGAGTCAATCCATTCGTCCACTGTCAATCGTGCACTGCCAACGGTAAACAAAAGGCTATAACTCGACCCAATCTATCATACACTGTTATAAAGATATTCGTAGACCGTTGACTGTCGACTTTGGTCCGTTGACCGTTGACTGTTGACCGTCGACATGTACTTAGAAGTGGATATTCCTCCTCCGGCTCACCAGCAGCCGGTACGTCAGCGCCAGCAGGCCAAAGAAAGCAAACTCGATCACGCAGGCCCACTCAGAGGTGCGCAAGTCCGGTAGCGAATTAAGATAGCTGAAGGGGATGATACTGTCGAGCACATAGTTCAGCGCATCGTGCATCAGTGGCGTCTTGTAGAAGATGACCTCCTTGTGAAACGCACTGGCCGTATGTAGCACTATCCAGTCTATGTCTGGCAGTAGGGAGCAGATGATCGCTACCTTGTAGTCGGCCCAGAACATGTAAAGCAATACCAGGCTGCCCAGCGCCATGAGTACCTGATAGCCGAGCCAGAAGGGATCGGTAAAATCTGTGGTGACAGGATGATACGTCATCAGGCCCAGCTTGTCCCAGATACCATGCAGGAAGAGGGCCAGGATAATAGTGAGCGGTATGCTGATGCCCCTGTAATGGCGCCACTGAAAGATCCGCCCCAGGACCACGCCCGTCATGATATGTGTAGGAGCCTGCATGTGCGGGGCGAATTTATTTATGATTTTTGATTTATGGTTTACGATTTATCTACTGGAGAAGATCTAGGATTGTTGATTTATGATTGCATTGATTTCGGATGTGGGATTTCGGATTTCGGCAGTTTAGCTATCCTTACTATCATGCTCCATTCCCTAGATAGATTCCCCAGTGCAGACATCAAACAGCTGAAATCCTGAATCACTTTCGGCCAACCCAAATAACAAAGCGGCACCCCTTCCAGATAGAATGCCGCTCTGCCGAAATCCGAAATCGAAGATCCGAAATGATCAAAGATTGATCCCACCGCTCGCCTCTATGCGCTGGCCGCTGATCCACCGGCCACCTTCGCTGCAGAGGAAGGCTACCACTGGGCCTATATCCTCTGCCACTCCTACCCTACCCAAAGCTGTCACGGAGCCCAGACGCGCCTTGACCTCAGGATTGCTGCGTATGAAGGCATTGTTGAAGTCCGTCTCCACCGGGCCGGGGGCTACGATATTGACCGTGATCTGGCGCGCGCCAAACTCCTTGGCCCAGTACTTCGTCAGCGTCTCTACGGCGCCCTTCATAGAGGCGTACATAGAGTAGCCCGGATTGACAAAGCGCGTGGTGCCTGATGACAGATTGACGATGCGGCCTCCGTCATTGATCAGTGGCAGCAGCTTCTGCGTGAGAAAGTAAACACCCTTGTAGTGCACATTATTGAACCGGTCAAAGTCCTCCTCTGTAGCAGTGGCAAAAGGGATCGTGCCGCCTATACCCGCATTATTGATCAGGAAGTCAAAGCGCTCTGCGCCAAACTTGCTGTCCAGTACTCCCTTTAGCTCGGTGATAAATCCGTCAAAGGCCTTCGTATCGCCCACATCCAGGCGCATGGCGGCAGCCTTGCGGCCGGCAGCTTCCAGAGCGGCTACGACCTTGTCTGCTTCTTCTTTTTGTGATACATAGGTGATGATCACATCGTGGCCATCTGCTGCCAGGCTCTCGGCCATATTGCGGCCCAGGCCACGGCTGCCGCCGGTCACGAGGGCTATCTTGTTTGTAGTGCTCATATAGTGTTTTGATTTTTGTGCTGCAAAGATGCAGCGTGGCTACATCAAAAAATGGTGACTGTTTCAGTTTAAATGGTGACTGTTTCCGCTTTTGCCAGCCGGATGTGCTCGCGGTATTGCTTTGGTGTCACCCCTTCAAACTTCTTGAAGAATTTGGTAAAGTTGGACGGGTCATAGGTGAGCCGCATGGCTATCCCGGCTATGCTCTCATCACTATTGGCCAGCAGGTCGCGGCTCACATCCATGATCCGCTGCTCAAAGTAGTGGCAAGGACTATGGCCGGTGATGAGTTTCACTGTATTGCTCAGGTGCGTGGGGTGTATGTGCAGGATGGCGGCCAGATGGTGTATCTCGTACATGTCTGTGGTGCGGCCGGCCAGTATATCATCCAGGTGGCGGTCCACCTCCCGCTGAAAGTCAGCAGTAATCTCCATCTGGCGGGCCAGTATCTTTTGAGGTATCTTGGGCATGGGTTGCTTTTACACCCTTTAGACGTATCAGATGAACCTATATTGCCAGCTCAGAAGAGCTCTGGTAGGTAAAAAATATATAGATTGGTCTAACTTTATTTAGTCACAGTATGAAGGCTTCGGATTTTATCAAGGCATTAATGATTGGACTACCATTGTGTATTCTTATTATCCTGGCCGAAAAGTATGTGCCGCCCTCTTATGAGGTGATCTTAATCGCTAATTGGCCGATCTTAAAAAAATTTGGTGCTGCTTTTTGCATTACGGCTTTGATTACCTCCTTACTCTATTACAAAAGCTTAGGAGCACTTTTTGAAGACGAGACGCCGTTGACGATAAAAGTTCAGCGTCTGAACATTGCTATTTGGATTTGCTTTTGGCTCAGCTGGGCGTTTTATTGTGCCTCTATGGTCAGCGATAGACCAGATCTTCCGAGTTACATTATAGGGACAAGCTTAGCCATATGTCCTGGAATATTGACTTCGTTACTCACTTTACCTATCAGGAAAGAAGAAATCCACCAGAACAATGAAATAAAAGAAGCTTCTTTAAAGTATAACTCCCCATATGAACCCTCCACATTAAATACGAAGTATACAGGGTACGTCGGATTTTACGGATTAATCTGTATACCATGCTATCCGTTATGCTTATGGTTCATTTCTATTTGCCCCAAGCATGTAGAGAGTCTATTCTAAACCCCAGTTTGTAAACCACTACTGCCCTCCGCTGATGCGCTGGTAGTAGGCACCCGCCATCTGGTAGTTTGGCGATATATTGAGTGCGCGGGCCAGTGCATTGAGCCCTTCACTGCGGTGGCCGGTAGCGGCATAAGCAAGGCCGAGGTACATGAGTGCTATCTCATTGTTAGGGTCTTCCTTTACCGCAGCCTCCAGGTGCGGCAGGGCACCTGTCACATCGTTCTTCTTCAGCAGCTCTATACCTATGTAGTCTTCCTTGCTCTCGCGCTTCACTATGCAGGCTATGGTGCAGCCGTCCACGTCTATTTTATGGATCGTGCCCTTTGGCGCAAAATAGCCCTTCTTCATCATCTCCGGGTCCACGAACTGCGGGGCAAATACCGCATAGTCCCAGTCCTGCTCATTACGCTCACGGTAGCGGATATAATGCGACAAAAACGGGCTATGGTCCATCTTAAAGCACTCGTTCAGCTCGCCGCCATTATTGCACACGATCACCTTGGTAGAGTCGTATGGTACATTCTTTACAAACCAGTCTGCGCATGGCTTCATACTGGCTGCATAGTAGTCTATGTTGTAGTCACCATAGGTCCCCTTGACACCGCCCACCAGTTCATTGAAGTAGACGTAGATCACCGGGAAGTTTCTCACGATGAAAGTAGCGGGCAGCAGGATGCCGATAGCCAGCACGGCCGCTATCACATAGTTCACGGCCTTGGGCTTTACGATACGGAAGAGCCCCTCAAATACCAGCGCGGCAAAGACGGCGATACCCGTATAGGTAAAGTAGCTATGCCTCCAGCCGTTGAGTAGGGCCGACTTGCCATAGATGATCCAGAAGATCGGGAAAGCCGATACAACGAGGACCATAAAAAGATAGTAGCCTTTGAAAGTTTTGCGCAGCCACGGCAGCAGTGCCAAACCGAGGAAGAAGGCCAGCACAACTATAGACGGCGAGGTGGCGGAGATATAATATGGATTGTAGGTCCACGGCACTTCGTTGGAGCCGATCACCTTGCCATCATACAGCACTGAGATCACCGTAGGGTAGGATGACTGCACGGCCAGCGCGTGAAACGGCTGCGTGAGCGGGTGCCTCCATGCCGCAGGCCAGCAGGCTATAGCTATGAGCCAGGCACCGATGAAGATGACAGCGATACCCGCCAGCAGCCTGCCGTAATATTTAAAGTCGAGCGCCAGCAGGTGGCCGCGCCACTCATCATTCATCAGTATGGCCAGGCCTACGAAGAGGATGGTATACGGGAAAAGCAACAAGCCACCCACACGGATGCTGAATGCCAATCCGATACCTACCATAGCCAGTATGATGGTGCGCCAGGACGGGCGTGGCAACTCACTGACCAGGCATAGCAACCCGTATACGGCCATCATATAGCCGGCAGCAAAGGGCGGATCTTTGGGGTTATTAAACGACTCTCCGAGCAGCCGGGGACTGACCAGCATAAACAGCATGGCTATCAGGCCGGCCCGCCAGCCCCCTACCTTATATGCGGCCATACCGCAGTAAAAGAAGAGCAGGAAAGTAAATACAGTGAGTATAAAGTGACGTGTTGTATAGGGGTTGAGGTGGGCATTTTTGTAGACTGCTGCAGAGAGCACCTCCAGCATCGGGCCATAGTTTTGCAGTAGGGTCATATCCTCGCGCCCGCCGGTAGGATCATAGCGGAAGAGGGAATCATCATGGCCAAAGGTCGTGATATAGTTGTATGACAGGTCGCCGAGCGCCTTGTGTGTCAGTTCATCTCCACTGGGACCAAAGTCACTGCTAAAGAATGGTCTGATCACAAAGATCAGCGCAGCCACTATGATAAAAGCATACTTGAATAGCTTCTCCTGATTTTCTGCCAGCGCCTCAAATGTCAGGAGCGGTTTGCTCTGTGCCATTGCTTTCTTAGCTGCAGCCCGTGCGGGTGGGATTACTTTCTTTTCCTTGGCCATGTGAGGATCAATTATTAGTGCATTCAAAGATCACATTCCTGACGGTAAACCAGGTCAGGTACGGTGTCCAGGAGCGGTAGGTGGTGAAGACCTTGCCTATCAGGCGCGCATAGTCGCGCTCATAGCGTATACTGCGCCCACGGTCATACTTCACAAAGAAGCGCTCGATCCAGTTACTGTCGTCATAGTTGCCCGGATCATAGGTGATCAGCCTGCCACCGGGTTTGAGGGCAAGTTTGGCAGTAGTGAGCATAGACTCTACCACATCATCGTCCAGGTGGTGCATCACGCCGGTAGCTATCACGATGTCAAAGTTGTTGAACTCCTTGACCTCGTCCGCTGTCAGTATCTTCTTGTAGAAATGTACATTAGGATCGTCTTTGAAAAGGTCATTGGCATAGTCTATATACACTCCCTCTCCGTCAAAGCCGTAATACTCAAACCCCGTGCAGTGCTCGCGAAAGTAGTGTACATACTCTCCCGTGCCGCAGCCTATGTCCAGTATCTTGCATCCGTCAAAGGGTTTGATATAGTCGCTGACCATCTTCTCGCGGTACATCCGCGCACCGGCCACAAACTGTACGAGGTTATAGATCCAGGGGGCACTGATGATGCTGTGTATGCCGCTCTTATTTTCTGCCATTATCTCTATGGGTTTCTCAGGCTCTAAAAATAAAAAAATAGGTGGTACTACCTGCGCACGATGATCGTGTAGCCCAGCGGGTCCTCATCTGTGCCCCAGCCCAAGAGCAGTGACAGATGGCCCATGAGTGTGGTAAAGGCCGCGAGCGGGCTGAATAGCAGCCAGATAGGCGCAAAGATGAGCCGCCACTTCTCTGCCGGCAGCAGGTTGCGCACAAACATGACGATCACCTTATTGGCCACTACGGTCATATCGGTGCCGCGGTTCTGTATCCTGGCTTCAGAAAATTTGCCGAACATGGTCTGAAGGCTGCTAGGCGTGTAGCGGAAGTAGTCCCACGGGATATAATGGTAGCGAGCACTCCACGGTACGGTGATGATACCTGTAGCACCCGGCTTGAGCACCCGGTACATCTCGTCTATCAGGTGCTGGTAATTTTGCACGTGCTCGAGCACCTCGGTGCAGATCAGACCGTCAAAAGTCGCATCGGCAAAGGGTATGTCCTGCCCGTTAAACTCTACGATATCGGGGTTATTGTACTTGAAGCGCATAGCCTCAGGTATATCTATGCCCTGATACTGCGTTGCTCCTTTGTCCAGCAGAAACCGGTACGGTGACTGGCCGCAGCCCACGTCCAGCACACGCCCGCGAAAATGCGACACCACTGACCTGAGATGCGGTAGTGCAGACAGCGTCTGAAAATCAACCAGCAGCCTGCCATAAAACTTGATGGCGCCTGCCGGGGTGTCGGGGCCTACATTGGAGATCGGCTGAAATCCTTCTTTATTCATCTATCTGCCGGGTATGGGGGTTGATCGGGAATATTAGTATAGCCTACAAATAAGGTGAATTTATTTCTAATACAAATACGAATTTGACTTAACAGATTTTGCCCTTACATTTGACAGATACATAAACCAAGAAAATCGCACTATGAAAAACCTCTACGCTATCCTCATAGCGCTCATCGCATCCGGCATATCCATGGCACAGAGCGTGCCTGGCTATGTACCCGCCAGTGGCCTGCAGGCATGGTACTCCTTCACCGGCAATACATATGACGCCACCGCCAATCAACACCACCTGACCAATAACGGTGCCGTGCTGACCACCGACCGCTGCGGCAATCCTAACAGTGCTTACTACTTTAATGGTATCAGCTCCTACCTGTCGTCTGCAGATCAATTCTTTGACAATAGCTGGACCAGCTACAGCATCAGCCTTTGGTTTAAAACAGATACCTCCAGCAACCCCAACAACTACAATCACAGCCAGACCATGTTCAATACCAATCCTCACTATGGATCGGAGCTGAGCATGAGCTGGGGCGGTAGCTCCAGCCGGGTGGGCTACTTCTATAGCACCAATCCAAGCAACTCACAGCCGTGGAATGTATTCAGCAATAATGCGGCACTCTCTACCAGTACAGTGACCACACATGTGTGGAACCACCTCGTGATGGTCAAGTCTGCCTCTACATATAAGATGTATCTCAATGGTGTACTCGACGCGACTTTTAGCAATAGCGCCGTAGGTGCCAGCTATCTGTGCAGCATCTATATCGGCAATATATCCGGCGGCTTTCAGCCAGAGACCTTTATGGGCTCTCTCGATGACTACGGCATCTGGAACCGTGACCTCAGCGCCAGTGAGGTGCTGCAGCTATACCAGAATGGCTGCAATACCTGCACGATGCCTACTGGCATGGTAGCCTGGTATCCCTTCAATGGCAATACGATAGACGAGGCCTACCACGGCCATGACCTGGTCAATCACGGTGCTACCCTCACCACAGACCGCTGCGGCCATGCAAATAGTGCGTACTATTTCAACGGAGATACGACCTACCTCAGCTCCCTCGATACGTTCTACGACAATGGCTGGCTCAACTCTACTATCACGCTATGGTTCAATACAGATACCAACAGGAATCCATACAACGGCAACTACAGCCAGACCATGTTCAACACATACCCGCACTACGGTACGGAGATCAGTATGAGCTGGGGCGGCTCATCCAGCAGGGTGGATTATTTTTATGACAACAATCCGGGGGATTTTGGACAATGGGATGTATTCAGCAACAATGCCGCTGTTTCGCACACCGTGATCCCTACACATACATGGACGCATGTAGCTATGGTCAGGACCGGCAGTAGCTATCAGATGTATATCAATGGCGTGCTGGATAGTACCTTCACCGGTCATGGCATATCAGCCAGCTACCTGTGTCAGGTACTGATAGGCAATATATCAGAGTATGGCAATGAAACATTCTGGGGCCTGCTGGATGATATAGGTATCTGGGACCGCTCCCTCACCGCCAGTGAGGTGGCAGACGTATACAATGCCTGCTGCGCGACCACTACAGGTATGCATGATGTAGCTCCTGTAGAAAAGCTCTACGCCTATCCTAATCCGGCCAATAACGTACTGACCATACGTACGGAGTCTGAGGCTGCGCGCGGCAGCTATACTATCTATGATATCACAGACCGTGTGGTACAGACTGGAGAACTGACAGGCGAAACTACACAGATAGCTGTAGGCCAGCTGGCACCAGCCCTCTATGTGATCCGCATAGATGAGACAGGACCTGCAGTGAAGTTTGTAAAAGAATAAACAGAACAATCAACATGCATGAAAGGCGCTGCTGACAGCAGCGCCTTTCATGCATGTTGCAGCAATTCTTACTACTGATTGCGAAAGATATTGCGGCGTATAAATTTAGGTCTGCGCTTAGTCTCTTCCAGTATCTTGGCCTGATACTCGCCCAGCACGGCAATTGAGAGCATATTAATACCACCAAAGAACAACACCAGCACGATGATGGTAGGTATACCGTGAGGTATACTATGATCTATAAAGATGGCATTGATAGTGACCCAGATGATAGCCAAAAATGAAATACCGGTGAGAAGCCCCCCTATATAGGTAAGCAGCTCCAGTGGTACGAAACTGAAAGAGAAGATGGCCTTGCGGGCCCAGGCCAGGTTCTTGCGCCAATTATTGGTCGTGACGCCAAACATCCGCTCGGGGCGGATATAGTCTACGCCTGTCTGCCGGAAGCCCACCCACGCACGCAGCCCGCGCATGAATTGATCCGTCTCGGGCATCCTGACCAGCTCATCTACCACCTTGCGGCTCATGAGGGAGAAGTCTCCCGCATCCAGCGGCATAGGCACGTAGGATACACTGCGGAAAATGCGGTAGAATACTTTGTAGAAGAAAGCCAATGACTGATTGCCCTCGCGCTGCACGCGCCGTCCATATATCACATCATAGCCCTCCAGAAACTTCTGATAAAACTGCTCTATCAACTCAGGTGGGTCCTGCAGATCACCATCCAGCAGTATCACACCATCGCCGGTAGAGATCTCCATGCCACTGAGAAAAGCCGCCTGCGAGCCAAAGTTTCGAGAGTGCTCGATGGCTATCACATGGTGGTCCCTATTGACCAGTTCCTGTAGTACCTCTGCAGCATTGTCCGGCGAGGCATCATTCACAAAAATGATCTCGTAGTCCACGCCTATTTTCACAAAGGCATCTGTGAGGCGGCGGTACATATATGGCACTGCCTGCGCATCGCGGTAGCAAGCTATCACGGCGCTCAGCTTGTGGCGGATCTTGTCTTGTACTATTTTCTTTTCGTAGAGCGGCTTGGAGTAGTCCTTTTGCCACTCGTAGGTTTTAGTAAGGCCATCCCGCAGGCTGGTCTCATTCTGCCAGTGCAGCAGCTCTCCCGCCAGTGTGGCATCGCCATACCATTCTTTCAGGTCCCATTTCCGGTTTGGAAAGTCACCCCACTCGGGCTCCTGTGAGATATTAAATATACCTCGGATCGTGCCTGCTATATCGCGGATGGTTGTCTTCTTGCCACTGGCTATATTAAATGACTTGCCGCGAGTTTTAAGAAAGTCGCTATTGGCAGAGAGCAGCGTGGCGTACACCGCATCATCTACATACACAAAGTCGCGCGAGATATCCGGCTGCACCAGCGGCGGGTAGGAGCCTTTCATCCCCTTCTCTATCAGCTGTGGTATGAGGCGGTCGGGCTCCTCATAGGGGCCGTAAATCGAGTAATAGCGCAGGTTGAGCACCGGCATCTCCTTGATCGTGCCGTAAAACTTGATCATCTGCGCGGCAGAGGCCTTGGTCACGGCGTAATGAGAGTTGGGCTGTAGCGGGTCGTCCTCTTTCGGCGCAGCCGCATTCAGTCCATACTCCGATGAGCTACCTGCGTGTATGAATGCCTTGATAGAAAACTTGCTGGCCATCTCCAGCAGGTTGAGCAGGCCTATGAGGTTGGTCTCATAGATCAGGTCTACATCAGACTGCTTGGAGTATGCCCCGTAGGCTGCCAGGTCAAAGATGGTGCGCACCTGGTGCTCCTCAAAGAGACGCTCTATGTCGTCCTTGCGGGTAATATTGCAGTGCAGTACCCGGGCAGGATCACAGTCGTCCAGCCGCCAGGGTATGAACGGTTTGGAGGTGACCGCATAGACATCCGTGCGGTACTGAGCGATGGTGCGGAACAGATTGGCGCCTATGAAGCCTCCGGCTCCGAATATGAGAATGGGTCCCTGTAGCTGGTTGACTTGTTCCTGTATCTTATCTTCGAGTGACAATGGATAACGGGGAGATTGGTGAGGTCCAAATATAGATAAATGTGACAGATAGACTGAAGTGCCCATACTGATTTACCCCAGTAGCGACTGAACACTGCTGAGCAGCCCCTCTCCTCCCAGTCCATTCTCGGCCTGGTGCCACTTCTGGTCGCCATAGCGGCCGCTCGGATAGCCGGAGGCATAGAGCGGCTTGAAAGAGATCGGATGCGCGACCTGTCCGAGCAGCTTCGATGCCAGTGCCTCGTGCATGCCGCATTGACCCTGGTGCTCCTCTATCGTTAGGAGTTTGCCAATGGCATTGATCCTGGCCACCAACTCTGCCGGTATCTCAGCAAACGGGAAGATACTAAGCGCCCAGATCTCCAGCCCGTCTACTATCTCAGCAGGCAGACTCGTGATATTCTCGAGTATCGGACCGGTGCCTATCACTACGGCTTTGTCACCCGATTTGATCTTGCGCCACTGCGCGAAAGCAGGCACCTCATCGATCTTTGCGCCGATATTGAGGCGGAGGTAGTTAGGGTGCGGGTCAGCTACCATCATATCCAGCGCCTCGGCTACATCGCTGCCTGTGAGCGGCACATAGACACGCATATTAGGCAGCACACGCATGATAGCTATATCCTCTATATTGTGATGGGTAGCACCCATGATGCCGTAGCCGTAGCCGCCGCCGTTACCCACTATCTTGACAGGCAGGTCGTGCAGGCAGACATCGGTACGTATCTGCTCATAAGGCCGCAGCGTGACGAATGGCGAGATGCTATACGCAAATGGCACAAAGCCCTCATGCGCCAATGATGCTGCCACAGTGACCATATTCTGCTCTGCCACACCGGCATTGATAAAGTGCTCGCCGTAGCGCTCCTGCACTTTTTCCAAGGCCATGTAGCCGAGGTCTCCGGTCATAAAAACCAGGTTAGGATGTTTGTCCTTTAGTGTTATTACTGCCTGGGCAAATTCGACCCTCATTTTGATTTAAAGATTTACGGATTTACAGAATTACAGATTTACCGAATTACGGATTTGATTTGGCTTGTTTGGCTCGTAGCGTTTTTAATGAGCGCGTCACAATTTTGAATAATTCATTTCCTTCTTGCATCAGAGATTTTACTTTACTCTCTTTTACGATCTCCGCTTCTACCAATACTTCCAGCCAAAACACAGTTTCATCCAGTTCTTCTTCTACTATCTTTAGTTTATTTATAAAGTCCTTTGTTGATTTAGCCAGACAGGCAGCCCGGTAGTTGCTTCCGACAGATGTTCCAGACCTCAGTATTTGCGCTAGTAATATTTTACCAGCAAAATCATAGTCCAAAGTCCTCACCATTTTCACAATACGTACCGAAAAGGACTTGGTCCTCTTCTGCATTTCCTCCTTTGTCATAGTTCAATAATATTTTTCCTTAATAAAAAATCGAAGTCGTGCGCCAGTCCAATCTGTACCTCTGTAAATCCGTAATTCCGTAAATATCTTACAGAGACAGACTAGCCACCTGATCGCTATAATACCGCTCTATCTCCCGCGTCACGATATCATACTGGTCGTCCTTCATAGGCAGGTAGTGCGAGTCTACCATCCCCTCGTAGGTGATCCAGTTGTTGCCTTTCACCGTATTGCAAATGATAGCCACCGGCTTCTCACTCTTGCCTGCCTTTTCCTTTGCCTCATGAAAGGCCGCAAAGGCATGCCCGTTGATCACCATCACCTCAAAGCCGAATGCTTCGAGCTTGCGGTCCAGCGGCTCCAGCTGCATCACATCCTCCGTCTTGCCGAAGCCTTGCAGCTTATTACGGTCTATCAGCCACACTACATTCTTCAGGCCATGATGTGCTATGAACATCGCCGCCTCCCAGGTGCTACCCTCATTGATCTCTCCATCAGAGGTGATGCAAAATATCTTCTTGTCTTCATTTTTGAGTTTCTTGGCGAGGCCCAGCCCGGCTGCCAGTGAGAGTCCGTGGCCGAGGCTACCGGTAGCAAAAGGAATGCCTTTGATCTTATTGGTAGGCGGGTGCGCCGCCAGGTAGGTATTATTGCGGTAGAAAGTGCCGATCTCTGCCTCGTCTATCACGCCGGCCTCTGCCAGTACACTATAGAGGGATGCCGCAGCGTGGCCTTTGCTGAGGATGATCTCATCTCCCTCCTGCCACCAGCCGAAGCGCACATAGGTCAGTATCTCGGCACACGAGAGCGAGCAGCCCACGTGGCCGGCATTGACCGCCTTGTACATCCCGAGGAAACGCTTTTTGACCGAGTGGGCCCTGCGCAGCAGGTCGCCGTGTATATCCTTAGCCAGCATAGGCCGCAATATTAGTGATTATTTGATAGACAAAGCGGCCAGTGCTGTGAGCAAAGGAAGTAGCCTCGCCACGGAAGTAAATCTAACCGCCAAGAACGCTAAGAACGCGGAGAATCATTGAAATACCTCAGCGTTCTTAGCGTCCTCCGCGGTTAATAATCTTACCAAACCTATAGTTATTTGATTGCCCCGCGCTTGCCCATCTCCACCGCCTCCATATTCGTCACTTTACCACTATCCAGCGTGAAGCGCAGCAGCGTTTTGACCTGATGAAAACCTGAGATACCTGCCGCTCCGGGGTTGAGCACCAGCATGTTATTGTAGGCCGGGTCGCGCATCACTTTGAGTATGTGCGAGTGCCCGCAGACCAAGATATCCGGCACCTTCTCTGCCAGAAGCTTCTTTGCCCTCGGGGCGTATGCACCCGGATATCCGCCTATATGGGTCATGAGGATATGTAGCCCCTCTACATAGAATCTATCGTCCTGAGGAAACCGGTAGCGGATGTCCTTATCATCTATATTGCCATACACGGCACGCAGCGGCTTTAAGTCAGCCAACCGATCGGCTACTGCCATGCTGCCAAAGTCTCCCGCATGCCATATCTCATCTACATCGCGCAGCACCTCCAGCGCTTTGGGCTCCATCCACGAGTGGGTGTCTGAGATCAGGCCTATTTTCGTCATTATGGCAAAATAACTATATTCGCCACAACATAACCAAACCCAATGAAGAGATTCATTTATACCGCTGCCGCTCTGGCATTTATACTGTCTGCCAGCTCTTGCAAAAAAAAGGTTCACTGCCAGGCCGTAGACGATCGCGGTGTGGTGATCAATGAGACAACAACTGAAGCCGAGGGCAGCCTGAACAGGAAGCGCTTTGAGGACCGCTACAAAGAAAACTTCAAGGACTACACCGCCACCTGCACTACTCAGGACTAGGCCTGCTGCCCGCTACGCCGCTCATAGTCCAGTATCAGCCAATAGTACCACGCTACCCCGATGATATAAAACCCTACGGTGATAAAGATAATATTGCTGTAGCTCAGCTGCCCCTCCCTCAGTATGGCAAAGATCTGCGCGCTCGCAAACCAGCTACCGCTCCAGATAGCTGCCGTGAGGGCAGATATGATCTCGCGGTTTCGCTCGCCCACATACTTCATGGTCAGCTCTGAGGTCATCGGCGCTGCTATATTCATGAGCGGCTGCCGGATAGTAAAGGCCACGATAGCCACTATGATAGCGCCCTGCCACTGCCGGTACCACTCCGTAGTGCCCAGCACAAAGAGCACGATGATAGACGCCGCCTGAAAGAACGTGATCGAGAACTTGTATCCCAGCCGGGCCTTGATATGCGGCACGAGAAAGGCCCCCGTGGTCACCAGCACAAAGGCAAAGACATTCATCAGGCTAAAGTTCTCTGCATTCATACCGTGTACGTGGTAGAAAAAGAGATTGATGATCGGTATGGTGAAGCCCGCGCCAAAGGCGATCATAAAGGTAGGCAGCAGCGCGCGCACGATCAGCGGCCAGTCATAATCCGTGTGTACATTGGCCAGGGGGATGCGCGTACCCGGTACCTCCTGCTCCGGCAGCCTCCGCGCAAAGTAGACCCCCGCAAAGGCCACCACCGAAAACACCACCAGCAGGCACTCTACCGTAAAGAAACTGCTCAGGTGTGGCAGCAGCCAGTTGAGAGCGCCGCATAGGATCATGGTGAAGTTGCCTGCGGCAAAAAAGAGCGCGATGGACTCCGTCTCTGTGTCTCTGCGGCCATTCAGCAGGGTGTAAGGCATGACCAGCACTTGCACGAGAGAGAAGCTGACACCCCAGGCTGTCATCAGGATGCGGATCAGCTCAGAGTTGTGGATATGGATAGCCAGTATCAGCAGTAGCGCCACCAGCGGCGAGAGGATGCTGCCCGCCAGGATAAAGGGCTTTAGCCGCCGCCCCTTCACCCAGATAGCCAGCGGCAGCGCACAGAGCAGCACCGAAAGGTAGCGATTGCCTATCATAGAGCTGATCTCATAATCCTTGTAGCCATGCTCCAGCATCTGAAAATTGAGCTGCAGGGTAAACTCCGCATTGATCAGCTGCAGGCAAACATCTACCACTATCAGGTAGAGTATCACACGCGGTATGCGCAGGTATGGCTGGTAGAGAAACTTCATGACCAAGCAAAGATGTAGGGAAAAAGCAAATAGCGAAATTGCGAAAAGGCGGTTTGTGATCTACGTCATTGAGAAGCTTCGGATCAACAACCCGAGCGCAGTTAGGAAAGTTTTAACACATGTAAAAAGCAAATGAGATAAAGCCGCAAGCATCACTGCTGTATCAGGTCTGCGGGAAAGGCTACATGAAAAACGGCTCCATCGGTCCGGCCCTCTGCATAGATGAGGCCACCGTGGCTTTTCATCACACTCTTGCAGATGGCCAGCCCTACACCGGAGCCGGGGTACTCGCTCTTGGAGTGCAGCCGCTGAAAGGGCTCAAATATCCGTGCGGCATATATAGGATTGAAGCCGATACCATTATCCGAAAAACTCAAAAGCACATAGTCCTTTGCTTTATCCGCCTTCTTCAGCTGAGTGCCGCGCACATGGCGTGCGGTGATACGGAGGCGGGGCACCCTGTCACGGTGGGCGTATTTCACAGCATTGCCCAGCAGGTTATGCAGCAGTTGCTTCAGCTGAAACCGCACTCCTGTGATGCACGGCAAAACATCAGCCTCTATCTCCAGTATTTTGGTCTCATCGAGCAGCTCTGAGGCCACCTCGCGCAGGAGGGCATCCAGATCTACATTTTCCCGGGGCCTGACAGGGGCGCTGGTACGAGAGAAGGCAGACAGATCCTCTATAAAGGTCTGCATCTCCCCGCTGGTCCGGCAGATCCGGCGCACCAGTTCCTTTCTGCGGTCCTCAGTCATATCAGGATATGATTCCAATATCAGATCGGAGAATATCCTGATCTTGCGCAGGGGCTCCTGGAGATCATGACTAGCTATATGGTTAAAGGCCTTAAGCTCTTTATTTTTGGCCTGCAGCACTTTATTTGCTTCCTCCAGGCTTTTCTTTAGCCGGTGCGCCTCAGATACATCCTGACAGGTGCCTGACATGGTCACAGCCACACCATCAGAGCCCAGCTCCACTGTATTGAGGCAGTGCAGTATCTTCTCCTCTCCTGTAGCTGCTATGATGCGTATGTCATATTCGCCGTTGGTGCCCTGTGCATGCGCCTCTCTGGTGCGGGCTATGTGCAGCTCTCTCTCATCAGGGTGCATCATGGAGAGAAACAGCTCAAAGGACACCTCGCAACTCTGCGGCGCGAGCCCAAATATACGGTACAGCTCATCGCTCCAGTACACCCTGCCTGTAGCGATATCCCATGACCAGTTGCCTATATGCGTGAGAGCCTCACTCACGAGTGCATTGCGACTGATCACCGACATACGCTCATTCTGTACAGCTACGTAGGCCTTCATACTGGCAGACGTCAGGAGCTGCAGGCAAAAGTCTATCTCGCCACTGATCTCTGCATACACCCGCAGGTCTGTAGTATAGTCGGGCAGAAAGTGCATAAGTGCCGCCTTTCTGACATAGCTGCCTATCACGATATCCTCTACGACCACCTGATCTGTGGTGATGAGGGGAAGCTGGTTGGTACGCCATACCTCTACCCATTTGGCTATATGCGCATGCAGATTGTCCGCCTGTATGCCGCCCCAAAACTGGCGGGTAGGCTCCAGAGAGATGCTGATCCTGTCAGCCTCGGGCACAGCTTCAAAAAACTTCATGACAGGCGCCTCTGCTTCTTCGGAAAGTTTCCATTGCATCACAACAAACTCCTCCAGGCGCTGCTCGATCAGATAATGGAGAAAATCAGGCAATAGCCGTATGGATTTCTTGACTCTTATTCCCGTTTCCGCTATAGCTATCTGGTTATCCATTTTGAATGTTAAAGCGTAACAAAAATTTCACCTCCGTGGCAACGGCCATACTCATGGCAAGGCTGATTCGAGCGTGATAAAGTTAATCTTTTTTTTGTCATATATCGAGCTGCCCGCTGAATTTACGCATGCACCATGCCAAATTTTATGACCACCCAAAGCCAGACATATAATGCCGAAAATATAAGTAAAAAGATATCTATACTGAGCCGCAGGTAAGTAATCCAGAATAATATGAGGTTCATAACTTATTGTCTTTAAAATGCTTTTCTATCTTAGCCGCATTATTTATCCAAATCAAAAACTACCAGATGAAAACAACTTTACGCCATGGTGCGGTAGCCGCACTTTTCCCCGTCCTCTCTCTCGTATCGCTCACCTCTACCGCGCAGAACCTCGTTCCCAATGCGGGTTTTGAGACGCAGACCTCCTGCCCTGCCGTGAGTGAGATCACGAAAGCCACTCCGTGGAATAGTCCCACACAAGGTACGCCGGATCTATTCAACTCTACCTGCTCTACGCAAAACAGCGCCGGCCGTACCGGCATCGGCAGCTCGGGTGTGTACTGCTATTCCGTCTTTCCTGACAATAGGGAGTACCTCCAAGTACCTCTAACCCAGGCCCTCGCTGCCGGTCAGAACTACTGTGTGAGCTTTTATGTCAAAAGAACCAACTTCCGTTATTCAGTTTCTACTATTGGCGCGTATTTCTCTATGGACTCAGTGCGCCAGCAGACCACCAGCTATCTGACCTTTGCACCTGATGTAGAGAGTCCGGTAGGCACTCAGCTCTCCTCCTCTACCAGCTGGACCGAGGTATCCGGCAGCTTTACCGCCTCCGGTGGCGAGAAGTACCTGCTCATTGGCAACTTCCGCAATGACGCCAACACCACCAAGGCTGTGGCCAACTCCTCCAGCACTGACTCTGTAGCCTACTACAAGGTAGACGACGTATCGGTGACGCTCTGCACCACCGGCATCTCAGAGATAGCGGCAGATCACATCGTGCGTGTCTACCCTACCCCTGCTGCTGACAGGCTGCACATAGAGCTGACCAATATGGAAGAAATAGAAGCAGTAGAGCTCACCGACGTGATCGGTACACGCGTGGCGGCCTCGTATATATCAGAAGGTATCAATAAGGCTATGGTCAATACTGCCTCTCTCTCTACGGGCTACTACATCCTGACCGTGACTACGCAGAGTGGCCGCATGAGCAGGAAGGTGCTCGTATCAAAATAACGCATCACCAACTTACAACAAAGAGCCCTACCTCACGGTGGGGCTTCTTTTATTTTAGAGCGCTGATGTTACCAGCCTACCTTCGAAACAAATGCGTCAAACGTGGGAATGATCTCACGGACCGGACATTCGTACTGCATAATTAGTTCGCCTGCCTCAGAGCGAAAAGTAAAATTACAAGTATCCTCATTGCTATCAGCCACACCAAAGTCTCCGATGCATATCCACAGAATATCAGTGCTATTCACGTACTGAATAGCCAATGCATCGTGTGAAGTGTAGCCGATAAATTCTTGAACCGTTGGGCTGCACGCTATATGATTGACCAATTCCAGCATTGCTTGCCGCTGCCAGCCTTGTGCCAAGAGACCGATATATATGTCTGCTATGTCTGCCCATATGCGTGGCACAGGCCGGCCATGCAGTGCACTAGGCAGCAGCCGGTAGATACCATAAGGGTTCTTCTCAAAGGACCGCTCCAGCCATTGCGCTATAGAAAAATCCGTGGCTGCATCAAACCACTGCACCTCCGCATCCTTCTTAAACCAGGTCATCTGCCTTTTGGCATACTGTCGCGTATTCTGTTTGATGAGGGAGATCGCTTCATCACGAGTAACCTTGCCATCCATACAGTCAAAAATCTCCTGATAGCCTACGGTCTGTAGCGGTTGTAAGTGTTTGTAAGCATAAAGTCGAGAGGCTTCTTCCCACAGTCCGTCTGAGATCATCTGGTCTACGCGCCGGTTGATGCGCTCATTGAGTTTTTCGCGGTCAAGCTCAAGCCCTATCTTGACGATAGAGAAAGGTCTTTCGGTTTTTTCTCCACTACGCTGCTCACTATATTTCTGTCCGGTGCCGTAGATCACCTCCAGCGCGCGCTGTAGCCTACGTGGATTTTGCTTGTCTACTATTGCGTAGAAAGCAGGATCGAGCTTCTCTACCTCGGCCTGCATCTGCTCCAGTGTCAGTGCGCGCACGCGTTCTTTCACCTCATGAGTGATACCGCTATCGCGGAAATCATCAAAGCCCTCACACACCGCCTTTATGAAAAGCCCCGAGCCACCCACCATCACCACTATGTGATGCTTCTCAAAGAGCTGATCGAGCAGCGCCAGCACCTCTTTCTCATAAATGCCGGCGGTATAGTGATCGTGTATCGAGAGGTTATTGATAAAGTGATGCGGCACCTCGGCCAGCTCTGCCGCTGTAGGTTTGGCAGTACCGATACTCATCTCTCTGTAGAACTGGCGCGAGTCCGCAGAGATGATCTCCGTCTGGAGGCGCTTCGCCACATCTATCGCCAATGCGGTTTTGCCTATAGCAGTAGGGCCGCAGATGACCAGTAGTATCTTGCGATTTATGATTTTTGATGGTTGATTTGCCTGTTGCGGAGGTTGTGTCATATCAAATTATCAACCGCAAAGAACGCGGAGAACGCAAAGGTATTTAATAATAAATCTTCGCGTTCTTAGCGACCTTGGCGGTTTAACTTATAACGTTGTTATGTTATGCATCTGTATCAGGATACGGGTTTCAGCCCTAGCTCGGCGCCCAGTCGTAGCATCATATCATAGGCCTGCTGGTAGTCGTTCTTTATGTCCCCTTCCAGTATCGCCTCTTTGATCTTGTCTTTGATGATACCCACCTCGCGGGATGGTGTGATATTGAATACCTGCATGATCAGCTCACCACTCACAGGCGGCTGGAAATTGCGGATGCTGTCGCGCTCCTCTACATCTTTCAGCTTCTGCCGCACCATCTCAAAGCGCTGGAGGTAGCGGTTCACTTTCGCCTTGTTCTTAGATGTGATATCCGCTTCGCAGAGCTTCATCAGAGAGTCTATATCATCACCCGCTTCAAACAGCAAACGGCGCAGCGCCGAGTCAGTGATCTCCTCCTTAGTGAGGGCTATGGGACGCAGGTGCAGGTAGACCATCTTCTGTACAAACTTCATCTCGCCACCCGTTGGTAGCTTCAGGTTGCGGAAGATACGCGGCACCCACTTAGACCCCAGCACCTCATGCCCGTGAAAAGTCCACCCGATACCCGGCTCAAAGCGCTTGGTAGGTGGCTTGGCTATATCATGCAGGATGGCAGCCCAGCGCAGCCAGAGGTCATTGGTCGAGAAGGTGATATTGTCCAGTACTTGCAGTGTGTGGTAGAAGTTATCCTTGTGGCTCTTGTCATCTACCGTCTGCACGCCTTTCAGCTTCTGCATCTCCGGCAGGATTATAGCCAGCAGGCCCGTCTCCTCCAGCAGGCGGAAACCGATAGACGGCTTCTTAGCCAATATGATCTTATTCAGCTCTGTGGTGATACGCTCCTGAGAGATGATAGAGATGCGGTCCTTATTGCGCGCTATGGATGCCAGCGTCTCGGGCTCTATGTAGAAGTTGAGCTGCGTGGCAAAGCGTATGGCACGCATCATCCGCAGCGGATCATCGCTGAAAGTAATATCAGGATCGAGCGGCGTGCGTATCACACCGGTGTCCATATCGGCTATTCCATTGAAAGGATCTATGAGTTCGCCAAAGGTCTTTTTATTCAGCGAGATGGCCAGCGCATTGATGGTAAAGTCGCGGCGGTTCTGGTCGTCTTGCAGTGTGCCTTCTTCTACGATAGGCTTGCGTGAGTCGCGCTGGTAGGATTCTTTTCTTGCCCCTACGAACTCGAGGTCGAGGTCTTCATACCTAAACTGTGCCGTCCCAAAGTTCTTGAACACATTGACATTGATCTTAGGGTTCAAAGCTTTCGCCGCAGCCTCCGCGAGATTGATGCCACTACCCACACACACGAAGTCTATATCCTTGCACGGCCTGCGCAGCAGCAGGTCACGCACATAGCCACCCACCACATAGGTCTCCAGCCCGAGGCGGTCAGCCACATCGGACATAGTTTGAAAAACGGGACTGGTGAGTTTATCTGCGAGATTCATCATTTCTTAATAAACGAAGGTGACTGGAATCTTTTTGTCAATCTCCGTGAGATAAAGAAGAAAAAAACAGTCATGTTCTGTATTGTCAATCATGTGTCGTATCTCGTAAACATCACTGTCAGAATAATCCGCAGGACTTAATGGAGATGTAAAACCATAGCCATTATCAAACCTTGTAATAAATCGTTCTGGTATTTTGACCATCTCTATTTTAACCACCTCAAAGTTGAAAAAAATATCAGGCGCATCAGCATACGAATTCAAATTTTCGACCCATTTAGAATAATCAACCAAAAGGCTACCTGACCCAGATATAAAATGTCCCGGGATCCATACATATTTATCATTAGGACACTCTACATAGAATTTGAAACCATCCGTATCCACTACGACAGTTGTCAAAGACTTTTCACGATATACTGCAATTATCTTCCCACAAAAATCAGATTCTGCTGCATTGGTTTGTTTGAAGAATGGAGTTCCCACTTCACAAAAAGTAAACTCCTCTGACTGGATATAAAAGGAAAGATTTACCTCGTGTCCTTCACCCAGATACGGATAGATACCATCTCCCAAATACCAATTTTCAAATATTGCGCAGATCTTTAACATTGCATTTTCTTCTTACACCGCCACATCATGCTCCCGCAGCGCATTATTCAACGAGGTCTTGAGGTCAGTACTCTCCTTACGCTGGCCTATGATCAGGGCACACGGCACATTGTATTCGCCTGCGGCAAATTTCTTAGGATAGCTGCCCGGTATCACTACTGAGCGCTCCGGCACGTAGCCCTTATACTCCACCGGCTCGGGGCCTGTCACGTCGATAATCTTAGTAGACATCGTGAGCACTACATTCGCACCGAGTACGGCTTCTTTGCCCACTCGCACGCCCTCTACCACGATGCAGCGAGAGCCGATGAAAGCACCATCCTCTATGATCACCGGCGCGGCCTGCACAGGCTCCAGCACACCGCCTATACCCACGCCGCCACTCAGGTGTACGTGCTTGCCTATCTGTGCGCAGCTGCCTACGGTAGCCCAGGTATCTACCATCGTGCCCTCGTCTACGTAGGCACCGATATTGACATAGCTGGGCATCATGATCACGCCTTTGGCTAAGAAAGCGCCATAGCGCGCCACAGCATTGGGCACTACGCGCACACCGAGGGCCGCATAGCCCGTCTTGAGCTTCATCTTATCGTGATATTCAAATGGCTTTGCCTCGATGGTCTCCATCTGCTGTATAGGGAAATACAGTATCACGGCTTTCTTGATCCAGTCATTCACCAGCCACTTGTCGCCACTGGGTTTGGCTACGCGCAGCTTGCCCTTGTCCAGGTGCTCTATCACTTCGCGTATCGCGTCTTGTGTAGCTTTCTCTTTCAGCAGCTCGCGGTCCTCCCAGGCGCGCTCTATCACTTCATTGATCACTGACATATCTCTATGGTTTGGTATTCAGAAAATCGCGCTGCAAGTGTAGTATAAATAGGTTAATCCACACCGGTGCGATTTGCCAAAACTAAAAATAGGAGTAATTTCGTCACATTGTTTCATTCAAAAACAAATATGAGAGCAGCACTCACACTGACGGTATTGTTTGCAGCGGCCTTCACCGGCGCACAGGCACAGATCTTTATCAATACAGGCAATCCAAACCTGGATAAGTATAAACAGGATAACCCTAATGCCACCGTGGTGAGCCCATCAGGCAACCTGACCATCACCTCTCCTACTGACAGCGCCAAAGTGCAGACCGAGGTGAAAACACCTGAGGTAAAGATCAAGACGCCGGTAGCTACCACACCTAAGCCAGCGGTAGCGCCTAAAGTGGCTATCAAGCCTGTAACAAATACCATGGCTGCCCCTGCAGCCTCTACACGCCCGGCTACGCCGCCATCTGACATGCCGGCCAATGCCGAAGTAGGCAAGTGCTACGCGCGCTGCTACGTACCTGACAAATATGAAACCCATGAAGAGACGGTAATAGACAAGCCTCTATCCTACAAGACTCAGACCATACCCGCCACCTACAAGACGATCACAGACACGATCATACTCAAGGCTGCTACCGTGACCTATAAGACAATACCGGCTACCTACGAGACCACTACCGAGGATGTACTCGTGACACCAGCCTCACAGCAGTGGGTAAAGGGCACCGCCGATGCCGGCTGCCTCTCTGCCAATCCTGCTGACTGCCAGGTGATGTGCCTGAAGGAAATACCTGCGGTGTACAAGAAGGTGACACGCAAGACCGTCAAGACGCCTGCGACAAAAGAGGAAGTACAAGTACCAGCCCAGTACAAGGTAGTGACCAAGAAAGTAGTAGATCAGCCTGCGCGCCAGGAAAAAATAGAAGTCCCTGCTACCTACAAGGATGTGACCCGCAAGGAACTGGTGAGTAAAGGCGGCTACTCTGAGTGGAGAGAGATACTCTGCGCAGACAAGCTGACCACTGCCAAGATCACTGCCATACAGCAGGCGCTGAAGGCAAACGGCTATGATCCGGGGCCGATAGACAATGTGTTTGGCGGCAAGACCAAGGAGGCGCTGATCAAATACCAGCAGGACAAGGGCCTGCCTGTAGGGAACCTGAATATGGAAACACTTAAGTCTCTCGGCGTAGAGCAATAAGCACATCCCTCTATAAGATATATAGGAGCCCTGCATACTCTGCGGGGCTTTTTATGTACCCTGAAATATTTCTAAATGCGCTGACAGTACCGTACTTTGGCAAGGTAATTGGAAAGAACAGGGAAAATTCAAATCTTTAGTATATCAATGCATGGCTGGAGTGACTCCGCCTGCTGACCGGCCATACTCAAACCATTAAACTCATACCCACATGAAAAAAGTACTTCTCACTGCACTATCTGTCACAGCCCTCGTGCTGGCGGCAGAAGCACAGAATGCAGCAGCGCACTCTACAGGCATCAAGATCAATACCTCCGGCCTCAAGACCAGGAGCAGCCTACCTACCAAAACTACCAACGGCGTGCCGTCAAAGCCAGGCACCTCTACACCTACGGGCACTGCCACGGGCACGGGCAGCAGCACCTCTACCTCCTCAGGAAAGGGCGGCAAAATGGGTGACGGAGGATCATCTTCTACCACTACGGGCAGCACCTCGGGCTCTGGCGGCGTAGTGACGCAGTCAGATGCACTCACAGCCGTACTGCAGCTGCTCAAAACCGGCGTGACCGCAGCCGTGACCAAGGTGGCCGTGCAGGATGGCTTCTACGGCAATCCGGAGATCAAGATACCGCTGCCACCGGCCCTGCAGCAGGCCGGCAGTATGCTGACCAGCTATGGAGCAGGCGCTGTGGTAGACAAACTGGTACTGCAACTCAACCGCTCGGCAGAGCAATCTGCTACACTGGCTACACCTATCTTTATCAACTCGCTGACGCAGATCACGCCAAATGACGCGGTGAATATCATCTCCGGATCTCAGCAGGATGCAGCGACACAATTTCTGAAGCGTACTACTACGGAGCAGCTGGTTGTAGCCTTCAAGCCAAAGGTGCAGCAGGTGCTGGACCAGACCAAGACGTCTGCCGCCTACAGCGAGGTGATCAATCTTTACAACAAGATCCCGTTTGTGAGCAAGGTCAGTGCTGACCTGCCCGACTATGTGACCCGCAAAGCACTCGATGGACTTTTCATCATGGTGGGCAAAGAAGAAGCTAAGATCAGGCAAAACCCTGCGGCTGCCGGCTCCTCCATACTGAGCAAAGTGCTGGGCAGCGTACTGGGCCAGAACGGCCTGAGCAGTGGTACCAGCAGCAAAGCCAGGAAAATGTAGCTCACTCTGTCACGAGCTCTACCTCATAGCCGCTATGCTTGCGGATATTGAGTACGGAGCCTCCTTCAAATATGAGATACTGCCCTCTGATACCTATCAGGGGGCTTTTTATTTCCGGCATCTTGTCAAACCCTACACTGGTCACCTTTTTGGTGTATTCTGTGACAGGATAGGTGATGGTGACGACTGTATCATCAGCACAGATATATTGCTGCAGGTCCTCCGACAGCAGGCTGCGTATGCGCGCTTTCTCCGAGAGGAGATCTATCTCAGCATTGAAATCATTGCGAAGCATTTTGCTCCAGTGTGTCTTGTCTGTCAGATATTGTTTCAGCGCCACCTCTATACGGCCTGCCAGCTGGCGGTAGGGTGTCTCCGCGAGTATGATGGCCTTATTGGCACCCTGGTCTATCCAGCGGGTAGGTATCTGCGTATGGCGTGTCACACCTACCTTGGTCTCATTGACCAGCGCGAGGTAGACATAGTGTGGCTGCATATGGTGCCTGACCTCCCACTCTACATCGCGGCCCTGATGCTCATGCGCCATGCACAGCTCAGGGCGCAGGATGCACTCTGCATTATCCGGCGCAGTGGAGAAGCAGGTATAGCACATCCCTTCGCCAAAAGATTTATAGGTCTTCTTGCTGCACACAGTGCAAAAAATATTGCCGGTGTGGCGCAGGGACACGCTACGGCCTATGAGGTCATTCATCTGTACGGTATCAGCCCCGAGCTGCAGGGAGTAGGACACGGGATCGGTGCCGGATACGGTCATTTTATCCAGGAGGCCAAAGGCGCGCATGTAGTCGTTTTATGTATCGCAAAGCTAAGGGTTTAACAGGACTTTAACAGCCGCCTGCTACCATCCCGACACAATAAAGTCGTTTGCCGTATTTATATTTTGAAAAGATAAACTCCTCTATTTTTGTTATTTAGCCAAAGGCGGATCAGGTACAGGCATACACCTCCATCCCCTCACACATCCCATGCGGAAATGAAAAGATCGCTTATCCTCCTGATCCTGTCGCAGCTCGTGGCAGTATGCAGCTATGCTCAGTCTGCTGACTCTGTGCGCATAGCCCGGCTGCATGCCGAGGCCGACTCTATACTACGGGTGATCACCGGGCGTGCACCCAGACCGGCGCATAGCCCACCTGCCGCCGGGACCCCACAGCAGCGACCACAGCCAGCTAGTATCGCCACGCCTGCCACTACAGGTATCAGACAGCCTATAGATACACCACAGGCACCGCCTGCCACCGGGCCTGCACAGCCGGGCGCTACAGTCCGGACACCACAGCCCACGCACCGTATGGCCGCTGCGGGATCTGACCCTCGGGGCCGGGATCTGAGTATATCCGGCACTATACTGGATGCCACAGACAGCTCAGAGCTGGCCAGCGCATCGGTATCTATAGCGCCGGTGACAGATACTATGGCGCTGGACGGGGTACTGACGGAGGATGACGGCCACTTTGAGATAGATGGCCTGAGCCCCGGCCGCTACCGGCTGCAGGTGAGCTATATCAGCTACAAGGGCCTGACCCTCTACGTGACCATGGACACGACTGACGTAGATATAGGCGATGTGATGCTGCACGCTGAGGGCGAGGTACTGCACACTGTGACCGTGACCGCACAGGCGGTGAGCGTACAGCAGAAAGCCGACACCACAGAGTACAATGCCGCCCAGTATAAGGTAAACCCCGATGCGACTGCAGAGGATCTGGTGAGCAAGATGCCCGGTATATCCAGCACCAATGGCACCGTGACTGCTCATGGCGAGACGGTGCAGAAAGTACTCGTAGACGGCAAGGAGTTCTTTGGTGATGATGCTACTACCGCTCTCAAGAGCCTGCCCGCAGATGTGATAGACAAGGTACAGGTATATGACCGCCTGAGCGATCAGTCAGCCTTTACAGGATTTGATGATGGCAATACGCAAAAGACGATCAATGTCAAGACTAAAAAGGGGCGCAATAATGGCGTATTCGGCAGGCTATATGCCGGCTATGGCTATATAGATGCCTCGCGGTATAGCGCCGGTGGCAATGTCAACTGGTTTAACGGAGATCACCGCATCTCTCTGATCGGTATGAGCAATAATATCAACCAGCAGAACTTCTCGTCTCAGGACCTGCTCGGTGTGTCAGGCACAGGCGGCGGACGCGGACGAGGCAGCAGCAGTGGCACTAACTTTATGATCGGATCTCAGGGCGGCATCTCTACCACACAGGCCATAGGACTGAACTATAGCGATACCTGGGGCAAAAAGAAAAAGGTAAAAGTATCGGGCAGTTACTTTTTCAACTATACTGACAATACTACGCTCACCTCTCTAAACAGAAACTACTACAGCGGCTCAAAGTATACGGAAAATGACACCAGCCGCAGCACCAATCAAAACCACCGCATCAACCTGCGCATAGAGTATGCTATCGACTCTTTCAATCAGTTTATCTTCACCCCAAAGCTGAGCTACCAGGCCAATAGCCAATACTATGGCATAGGCGGGCAGACCATGACCGGCGAGGGCGTACTCAGCAGCACTACCAATAGCCGGCAGCATACCTATAACAATGGATACAATGCAGCAGGCGATATACTCTATCAGCACAAGTTCAAAAAGCCATACCGGACGCTCTCTGTAGACCTCGGTGTGAATATCAATAACAAAGGCGGCCACGGAGACCAGCAGTCGCACAATATGTACTATGATACTGCCTCTGTAGCAGATACTGCCATCATAGACCAGCAGACCTATACTAATAATAAGAGCTATGCACTCAATGCCAACGTGTCCTATACCGAGCCGGCGGGCAAAAATGGTATGATACAGCTCAACTATCAGCCATCCTATACCTACAATAAGGCTGACAAACGGGTAGACTCTCTCGATCCCCTGACCCTGCAGCACAGCCTGCTGGATACTGCCCTCTCCAATAGATATGACAATACCTACATGACGCAGCGGGCCGGCATATCCTACCGCTACAAGAATAAGGGCATAAACCTCAATATCGGTGTGAATGGCCAGTATGCCCTCCTGCAGGGCCAGGCTACCTTTCCCTTTGCATATGGTACTGACCGTACTTTCTACAGTGTGCTGCCACATCTCTCGGCCAATATCAAGTTTAAAAACTCGGCCTCGCTGCGCATACAGTACCGCACCTCTACCAGCGCGCCATCCATATCGCAGCTGCAAAACGTGATAGACAATAGCAATCCGCTCCTGCTCTCTACCGGCAATCCCGGCCTGAACCAGTCCTACGCCAATACAATACTGCTGCGCTATAGCCTGGCCAAGACAGCCAAAGGGCACTCCCTGTTTGTATTTGCCAATGTGACCAACACCATGAATACGGTGGCCAGCGCTGCCATCATAGCCGGCAGTGATACAAACCTGACGGTAAATAACACGTCGGTATACCTGCACAAGGGATCACAGCTATCGCGCCCTGTCAATATCAACGGCCAGTGGAGCGCGAGTACCCTCCTGACCTACGGTGTACCACTACCCCGCATCAAGTGCAATATCAACGTCAACGGCGGGCTAAACTATAACCAGACTCCCGGCCTGATCAATAATGCGCTGAACCTCTCCCGCACCTATGCCCCATCTCTCGGAGCCAACCTGACCAGCAATATCAGCGAGAAGATCGACTTCTCCATAGGCTACTCAGGTACCTATAGCGTAATACAAAACAGCCTGCAAAAAGCTGCCAACAATAACTACTATACACACAGCGCTACTGCCAGGTTCAACTGGCTCTTCTGGAAGGGCTTTGTGTTTAATACCGCGCTGCAAAATACGCTCTATCAGGGTGTATCATCGGGCTACAACCAGAACATCTTTCTCTGGAGTGCAGCACTGGGATACAAATTCCTGAAGGATCAGTCTCTGGAGGTACGGGCCAGTGTCAATGACATTCTCAATCAGAACAGCGGTGTGAGCCGCAATATCACGCAGACCTATATAGAGGACGACCGCACACAGGTGCTGCGCCGCTATATGCTGGTCACAGTGACGTGGACGATGCGCTACTTCAAAAAAGGCGCACAGATGCCACCCGCAGAGAGCGGCATGGGCGATGATCACGGTGGCCGCGGCAGAAACTTCCCGGGCGGGCCTCCTCCGGGTGGCGGGCCGGGAGGACAGCATCCGGGTGGTGGGCCCGGAGGATTCTGATGACGTATGGATGGCATATGGAAACAAAAGCGCGACCCGTTTCGCCACCCATTATTCATTATTCCCTATTCATTATCTCCATTATATTTACCCATCAGTAAAGACACGTAATGATACAGGCAAAAGTCAACGGCAAAGAGGAATACACCATAGATGGCAATAAGATCAATGGCGCGGAGTACGAGTGGGATATACTAGCCCTGGCCAATGGCAGCTATCATATCCTGAAGGACAGCCAGAGCTACCGCGTGACGGTGACAGGTATCAACCACGAGGAGAAGACCATGACCATAGCCGTCAATGGCAATGAATACGACATCAGCATCAAAGATAAATATGACCTGCTGCTCCAGCAGATGGGCATCAGCACAGGCGCAGGCGCCAAGGTCAATTCATTTAAAGCGCCGATGCCGGGCCTGATCAAAGATATATCTGTGACAGAAGGTGCCGAGGTAAAGAAGGGCGACATCCTCCTGATACTGGAGGCCATGAAGATGGAAAATGCGCTCAAGTCTCCCCGCGATGCAAAGATCAAACACATCAAAGCCGTAAAGGGCACCGCCGTGGAGAAAAACCAGGTGCTGGTAGAGTTTGAGTGAGCGGCACCAGCTGACTATATATGAGAGGTCATAGACCTCACCACCGGTCTCTCATGCGCTCCTTGCGGCGCGCCTCTATCTCGTTTCCCTTGCGGGTATTGTGCTCATCCTCTATGCAGCGGCGTATGTGGTCCTTATCGTCCGTGCCGTAGCGGCTGATGCTTTTAAACATATAGTCGTCGGGGTTCTTCATGATCGTCTTGAAGTAGGTCATGCCCTCTACATCGCACTCAGACTCTATATATGCAGCCACCTCGCCATCGCTCATGACCCGCGGCGCATCTCTGGGCGCAGAGGCGGTGCACCAGTACGGGGTGTGGCGCCTGAGCCCCCAGCCCATCACAAAGGTACCCTCCAGCCCTACCGCCGTGACCCATATCGGCTTCTTATTCTTCTGGTCTATGATCCATTGTCCTCTTTCAAACTCCATAATCTGTGCGTTTTTGTAGCACAAAATTAGCATTAGCTAAAATAATTAGCCAATCGGGAGCCACTTATAGTTATGCACAAAAAGGAAAACCGGCCGCGGGGCAATAAAAATGGCGGGAAAGCGTAAAATAAGTCCCTGATAGTCATAGGGATTCAAAAAGGTTACGTTTTTCTGGAAACTTTTTTGAAAAAAAACCTTGACAAAAGTGTAACCTAAATTTATCTTGATTTCATAACGAACTACTAAAACCAAAAAAAAGATGAAAAGCCTCCTGATAATAGCACTGACACTGTTCACTTTCGCAGCCAAAGCTCAAACTCCAGCCGCCAAGGAAACTACCAAGGCTACTATCGTAAACGTAGCAAACACAGCAGCAGAAACTCCTGCGGCTACCACACCCGCTACTGAGGCTACCCCGGCTCAAGACGCTACTGCAGGCACTGGCCCGCACATCTCGGCCAACTTTGTAGGTACTAACGACCTGAACCTCCTCCTGCTCCGCGAAGGTGTAAAGAAGGCTTAATAGCCACCAAGATACAGCCAACCCCTATTTAAAGGCCGCGCATGAAGACGCGGCTTTTTTATTTGGGGTGTCCCGTCCTGAAATAAGTTGACACAAAAGTTGACTTATATAATGAATTCAAAG
>JAFDYQ010000002.1 GCA_018267365.1 Bacteroidota bacterium
CGGACATTATTTTTTTGGATAATAATCTGCCCGATGGTCAGGGAATTAATTTTATAACTGAGATCAAATCCATAGCCCCGCAGACTGCACTGGTCATGATCACGGCCATGGGGCATGCCCAGGATACGGCCTTGGGTTTTGGTGCAGATATATTCATAGAAAAACCACTGACCAGCGCCAATATCTACGAAACACTAAATAAGCTGGCCGCCAATCAGAACTCTAAAGCCTGATACATCATTTTATTTCTCAGAAAGTATCGGCAGTTTCACCACAAATGTAGTGCCCTCCCCATATGTAGAGAGTACCTCTATGTTTCCTCTGTGCGCCTTGATCACTGAGTGTGTGGTAGCCAGGCCGAGGCCCATGCCATTCTTTTTGCCGGTAAAATAAGGCTGAAACAGGTGAGGCAAACTCTCGGCTGGTATGCCATCGCCATTGTCCGTGATATGAATGGTGGCACTATCGTCGTCCGTGAGAGTAGTGATCTGCAGCAGACCCTCCTTTTTATCCATTGCCTCCACAGCATTTATGATGATATTGAGTAGTGCCATGTGAAGCTTTCCCTTATCTCCCAGTATCAGTTTTTCCTGATCAGCATGGGTTTCCTGTACGCGTATGCCCTTGAGCGTGATACGGTCCATGGCATCGTCCAGTGCCGACGATATGACAGCCCGCAGATTGACTGGTTTGTACTCCTGATCCATGGGGTTAGATAGCTTCATCAGCTCGCCTATCAGATCGTTGATCCGCTTACTGTTTCTTCTGATGATCTCTATGTATGTCTGGCCCTCCTCCTTTACCTCCTCCTCCAGCTGATGGAGTGACAAATGGATATTGGTGAGAGGATTGCGTATCTCATGGGCCATACTCCGCACCATTTTGCCTATAGCCTCTATACGCTCATCCAGTGATCGCTGCTCCAGGGATTTCTTTAGATTGGTATAGTCATATAGTATGCCCTGATACTGTAGGCGGCCATCCAGAGAGGTGATCTGCGAGGTAGACGCCAGAAATGTCTTTCGCGCTTTGTCACGTGTGAGCAGCGTGATCTCTATATCACTATTAGTACCTACATCCACTGTGTGGCGTATAAATTCCTGTGCAGCAGCCTCCGTATCAAAAAATGTACTGAGGGGCTGTCCTGTCATTTCAGCCTCTTCATAGCCGAGCAACTTGCTCATCATCGGGTTAAAGTTTACCAGACGGAAATCCTCCCCTACTACAAAAATTATATCAGTGGATTTATTGAAGATCTCCCTAAAGCGATACTCGCTCTCCGCTACGGCTATGTAGGAGAAATAGCGTTCCATGGAGTACCGTATACTGCGCTCCAGCATCTCGGCATTCAGTTCCGCCTTGGTGAGGTAGTCATATACTCCCGTCTTAGCGGCCTCCAGATCTATATCTCTGTCTCCCTTGCCGGTGAGCAATATAAATGGCTTGGTCACTCCCTCCCTGGAGCACTCCCGTACCAGCTCAAGGCCAGTCTCCGGCCCCAGCAGGTAGTCTATGATGTAGAGATCGTGCTCATTGGCCAGTATTTTGTCACGGGCCTTGCTGTAATTTATCTCACTGTCTATGCTGAGGTCAAATGTCTCTATACGGCGCAAATGATGTGAGGTGATAAATATATCATCCTCACTATCGTCTATGAGCAGTACCTTAAGCTTAGTTCTATTCATATTTACTCGCCGGCCATTTTCATCTGCTTCATCTTATTGTACAGTGTTTTCCTATCTATACCGAGGAGCACTGCCGCCTTTGACCGGTTGAAGTTTGACTTGGTCAAAGCATTCATGATCATTTCGTATTCCGCCTCCAGGGCTGCCTTTTTCATGGCCGACTTAGAGAGATCCTTTGGAGCCTCTGCCTGCATGGGCTCCTGGTAGGCCGGAGCGGGATCCGGGGTATATGATTGCACAGGCTGGTAGTGCACCACAGGCTCTCTCTCCTCCTGACCGAAGTCCATGCGTGCGTGATTGAGTATCTCGAATGGGATGGCCTTTATATCCACTGTACCACGCGTACTGAGTAGCGCAGCACGTTTGATGACGTTCTTCAGCTCGCGCACATTTCCCGGCCAGGGATAGTTTACAAATACATCTACTACATCCGGATCAAAACCAGTGATGGTCCTGCCCAGCTCAGAAGCTGTATCCCTGAGAAAGTGCTCAGCAAAGAACATAATATCATCCCGGCGCTGGCGCAGTGGCAGCACATCTATGTGGAATTCGTTCAGACGGTGATAGAGATCCTCGCGGAATCTTCCATTTCTTGAGCCATCGAGCAACTTTTCATTGCTGGCCACTATGATACGCACATCTACCTTCATCTCTTTAGTGCCACCTATTCTGCGCATTACTTTTTCCTGCAATACGCGTAGAAGCAGCAATTGTACTTCATACGGCAGGTTGCCTATCTCATCTAGGAATAATGTACCACCTTCAGCCATTTCAAAGTGACCGGTCTTCTGATTGAGTGCTCCGGTGAACGAACCCTTCTCATGGCCGAATAGTTCACTGCCGGCCAGTTCCTTTGATATAGCACCGCAGTCCATTGCTACAAATGGTTTGTGCGCACGATTGCTGCGGTCATGGATAGCTTTTGCGACGCCCTCCTTGCCCGCACCACTCTCTCCGTATATGATCACGGAGTAGTCTGTCGGAGCTACCAGATTGATCTGCTGCTCTAAGTGGCGAGACTGCATTGAGTTACTGAAAAGATAAGAAGTATTTCCTGTCTTAGACTTGCCGGACCGGGCAGCGGATCCTGAGGCTACCGGAGTTGCTGGTGCTCCCTCTATGGTCAGAGCCTGCATTACCACCAATAGTATTTCATCAGGAATGAGTGGCTTGGTCACATAATCAAATGCACCCAGACGTACTACCTTGACCGCTGTACGCAGATCAGAGTAGCCGGTGATAATAATAACTGGAAGATCGGGTTTGCGCTCCTTGATCTTAGATAGCAGCGTGGCACCATCCATATCATCCAGCCTGTAATCACACATGACCAGATCTGGCTCAAAGGAATCAAGGAGTTTTTCCCCGTTAGCCCCATTATGCGTCGTTTCTACTTCATAGCCGTTTTTGGTCAGAAACCTTTTAAGAAGGGCAAGTATGTCCTGGTCGTCGTCTATTATTAGTATTTTACTCATGCCATTCTTTATTACAGGATTATGCCAAAGTCCCAAATTGCGGTCACGTCTGGTCAGAAATACCCCATAATGCCAGTACGAGTGCAGCGATAGGGTCACATCCAAAACAGGTAAGTGATGAAGTTTTATGACTAAGAAACTTAAATCATATGCCCAATTTGGGGAATTAATTGCACTAATTTAAGTTTTAAATGATTCTGAGAATGGACCGGCTTGGCATATTTATGGGAATGCATAAGATATAAATCAAAAATATGAGAAAGATAAAGCATCCCGACGAAAAGACCCCACTCCTGCCAAAAGACAAGCCAGCTACCTATGAGAACTTAACCAGGCATTCCGCAAAGGTGGGCGACAGACAGAGCAAACACCAACCGGAAGATCGGGACGCCCCCAAGAATCCTCAAAAGACCAGAGAAGGTCTGGAACATGACCCCAATAAAAGAGAACGAGATCCTGGTACATCTAAAAGATAACATAAGCCCCACCTTAGGGTGGGGCTTATGATTTATACTGGCTAATGAAATCAGGCGTACTTTACCTTCTTACTGCCTACAGAAAATATAACCCCTGCAAAGGCAGCAAAAACGACAAGCAATAAACCTGACACAACAGAAAAAAGCACCTTTAAGACTTTATGGCTACTAAGCAGGAGCACTACTAAAACACCTATCAGGGCAAAAACGATCAACATAAGTACCTTATCCATATCGAGGGGGGATTTAAGAAATAAAAAATATCTGTTTGGTCATATGCTGTTCACGAGCTACACGTTGCCTGATATGTAAGGTTACTATTTGCTCTGTGCGCTGCTGGCGGGCAGAGTTGTCATTGATCAGTTCGGCCACTTTCAGCTGAGTCTGGCGCAGCAGGAGTGTAAGGCGTATCATAATCTGTGTTTTAGTTATGACAGCTAAGGCAAAAGACGCGCCTTCTGTGAAACCGCGTTTTTATAGTCTGAGCGGCACTGTTTTGAGGAAAGTGATGCGCGTAGCTTATCTGACGACGACCCGTCTGGGGAATGGAGTGAGGCGGTTTTGCCCATATCAGGCATTTCTCCCTTTTTCTTACATTCGCAGTCCCGCCGCAGACCTCTGGCGTTTTATCACCGACTAAACTCTTTATCATATGGCAGAACCGGTTTCCAACAGGATCATTTTCTCAATGGTGGATGTCAGCAAGACAATACCCCCCAACAGGCAGATACTGCGCAACATATACCTAAGCTTTTTCTATGGTGCCAAGATAGGCATCATAGGCCTGAACGGCTCGGGTAAGTCTACGCTCATGAAGATCATAGCCGGGCTGGACCAAAACTATCAGGGCAAGATCGAAAGCACAAAGGACTTCTCTGTAGGCTATCTGGAGCAGGAGCCAAAACTGGACGACAGCAAGACGGTGATCGAGGTGATCCGCGAGGGCAAGAAAGAGGTCTTTGACCTGCTGGAGGAGTTTAATAAGATCAGCGAGCAGATGGGTGAGCCTGAAGTATATGAGAACGCCGACAAGATGGACAAGCTGCTGGAGCGGCAAGGGACGCTGCAGGATAAAATAGATGCTGCCGGTGCCTGGGAGATAGACACTGTGCTGGAGCGCGCCATGGATGCGCTGCAAGTACCGGATGGTGATGCGGAGATCAAGAACCTCTCCGGTGGTGAACGCCGCCGTGTGGCACTCTGCCGCCTACTGCTACAGGAGCCTGATGTACTGCTGCTCGATGAGCCTACCAATCACCTCGACGCGGAGTCGATACTCTGGCTGGAGCACCACCTGGAGCAGTATAAAGGTACGGTGATCTGCATCACGCACGACCGCTACTTCCTCGATAACGTGGCCGGCTGGATACTCGAGCTGGACAATGGCAAGGGCATACCGTACAAGGGCAACTATACCAGCTGGCTGGAGCAGAAGGAGAAGCGCATGGCGCAAGAAGAGCGTGAAGAAAGCAAGCGCCAGAAGGTGATGCAGCGTGAGCTCGAGTGGGTGCGCGCCGGATCTAAGGGCCGCCAGGCCAAGGGTAAGGCCCGTATAGCCAACTACGAGAAGATGCTCGGCGAAGACCAGAAGGCATACGATGAGAAACTGGAGCTCTATATCCCGCCAGGCCCACGCCTCGGCTCTAAGGTGATAGAGGCACATGATATAGCCAAGGGCTTCGGTGACAGGCTGCTGTATGAGCACGTGAACTTCAAGCTGCCTCAAGGTGGTATAGTAGGGATCATCGGGCCAAACGGTGCGGGTAAGACGACGCTCTTCCGCATGATCATGGAGCAGATGCAGCCGGATGCGGGCACCTTTGAGGTGGGCGATACGGTGAAGATCAGCTACGTGGATCAGGCGCATGAGAATATCGATCCTGAGAAAACAGTGTTTGAAGCGATCACCAATGGTGATGAATGGATAGAGACCGGCAAGCTGAAACTGAATAGCCGTGGCTATGTGTCGCGCTTCAACTTTCAGGGAGCGGACCAGCAGAAGAAGGTGAAAGCCCTCTCTGGTGGTGAGCGCAACCGCCTCCACCTCGCACTGACCCTGCGCCGCGAGGCCAACGTACTGCTGCTCGATGAGCCGACGAATGACCTCGACATCAATACCATCCGCGCGCTGGAGGAAGCACTAGAGAACTTTGCAGGCTGCGCTGTGATCATCTCTCACGATCGCTGGTTCCTGGACCGCGTGTGTACGCACATCCTGGCCTTTGAGGGTGAGGGTACGGCGTACTACTTTGAGGGAGGCTTCTCTGAATATGAGGAGAACCGCAAGCAGCGTCTAGGTGAGCAGGTGAAGAAGTTTAAGTATAAGAAGCTCGTGAAATGATTTGAAGATGTGCTGATTTGAAATTTGAAAATGAATCATATTCATGAGTAAGAAGATGACTGTTGCACATAAGGCGCTCTATAAGTCTATTGATGAGATTCTATGGAATGATTGGGATCCGATAGGCGTAAACGATATAGAAGAAGTAAGGAACGAATATCAGAGTTACACAGATGCGATTTTCAGCCTTAAAATCCGCGGATCAGATCGAAAAACCATCTCAGACGAACTATATAAGATAGAAGCTTATACAATAGGAGTACTGGGCAATCGCAAACGCTGCAATCAGATAGCAGACAAAATTATTGATTTAAAGTTTTAATAACTCACCACAGCTTAGTAAAGTCTTTTGGATGTAACACCGTCACAGCAGGATAGCTCTCACCGAACCTATCCTAAGCGCAGCACAGCTCAGGAGTTTTTCTTGATTCTGATGATCGGCGCGCTGAATACCATTACGCCTTTCTCTATCGATATGTACCTGCCGGCATTTAAGCGGATAGCAGCAGACTTGCATACGGATATGGCGCAGGTCATGCTGACGGTTAGTATTTATTTTTTGGGTTTTGGTTTTGGGCAGATACTGTACGGGCCGCTGCTGGACCGTTTTGGCCGGAAGCGGCCGCTGTATATCGGTATGGTGCTGTACATATTGGCATCTATTGGTTGCGCGGCTGCTCCCAGTATAGAGATTCTGCTGGCTATGCGTTTTGTACAGGCGCTGAGTGGCTGTGTCGCCTCAGTAGCCGCTATGGCCATGGTACTTGATTTCTTTCCGCCGGAGCGGAGCTCGCGTATCTTTTCATCACTAATATTGATATTGGGCGCATCACCCATGCTGGCGCCATCTGTGGGTGGAGTGATAGTGGACATAGCGGGATGGCGGTATGTGTTTTACGTACTGGCGGCCATCACGGCACTGATGCTTTTGATCGTTATCTTCTTTTTGCCCGAAGGACATGAGCCGGATAGTAGTGTATCGTTATTGCCAAAACATATCCTGTCGGGCTTTCGCGATATCCTCTCAGAGTCCCGCTTTAGCATCTATGCGCTGGCGGGTACGTTTTCATTCTCGGGTTTGTTTGTCTATGTGGCTGGATCGCCGGGTATTTTTCTGGGAGAATATCATGTGAGTCCGCATACATATAGTCTGATATTCGCGGGGCTGTCTATTGGCTTCATAAGCAGTAGCCAAGCCAATTACTTGCTGGCAAAGCGCTATAGTACCGAAACCATTTTTCGCACTACGCTGATGGTACAGGTGGTGGCGAGCATCCTTTTCTTTATTACGGTACTAAGCGGTGCGGCTACGATGCCTATCGTATTAGGCTTCTTGTTTGTAGTGCTATCATGTGCAGGACTTACTTCGCCTAATGCTTCGGCCACTGCCCTATCATCCTTCACACGCAATGCGGGCAGCGCCTCTGCCCTGCTCGGCTTTATACAGATAGGTATAGGTGGTATTATCTCAGCGGGTGTTGGTGCGATACAGATGCAGAGCACGCTGCTGGTGTCGCTGATCATGGCGGTGAGTTCCGGTGTGGCGCTCCTGATGCTTCTGATAAGCCGTAGGCTACTGATCAAAGCATCCTGAACCAAGGCCGTGACACCAGTGGCGAAAAAGGCCAGGGGATATTTGCCAGGATGACAAGCAGGCCGATGCTGTAGAAGATAGCCATTACTTTAAACTTATTTCGATCAATTGTTCTCCTCTTTGCCAGCATGGAGCCGATAGTGACGATGATCACTGCTATCAGCATCATGAGGCTGTGCTCCATTCCAAAGAAGCGTATATCACGTTCATGCACGGCTTCGTGATAGTTGCTCCAGAAGTATCGTATCAGTGGGCTGAAGCTGTAGACCACCAGGCCTAATATCAGCTGAATATGCACTGCGGTCGCTGTCATGTGGCGAAGGGTATCGTCAGCTTTGGTAAATGGCTCATGTCGCAGCCAGCCTTTGAAGCCGCGGAAGATGGCTGCCATCAGGGCGACCAGAACAAACCAGCGCCAGATGGAGTGGAAGAAGAGGATATAAGAGTACATTTCTATTTATGATCTGTGATTTCTGATTGATGATTGGAGAAAGGAAACTACGCTGCCTTGAAGCGCCGAAAAGTAGTGAAGAATCCCGGTGCGCCGCAGAAAAAGTAGATGGCGAGTATGGTATCACACAAGGCGCAGCCTGCAGATGAGGCCGGATCAAATGGCACTATAGGGTGGCCGTAGAGGTGATGCATCACATCCCAGCCGGTATGTAGCACCCAGCCGATGCCCACGAAAGTATAACTATCCAAGGCGCGGAAAGCCACAGCGCTCATGAGTATACAAAACGCAAACTCCCAGCCACCCAGCCCACCGCTGAGGTAGGCCGCACCAGCGCCGGCTATGGTCAGGGCACTGATGCGGTGGCGGTGTGGCTCCGGTACCAGGGATGTGGCTGTGATCCATATCAGCGCTATGACCACAGCGCCTACCTTTTCTGTCAGGGGGAAATCAGGGACAATGAGAACTACCATATTTGCTGTTTTATGATGCAAAGTTGGCGGAGGCAGAGGCCAAGGGATAGGATGTTCTCAGCTTGTTTTAGGACTTTTCAATCCTACGGCGATAAGTGTTTGGTGTAATTCCTTCATACTTTTTGAAGAGCCGGCTGAAATAAGCAGCATCAGCGATACCTACAGTGGCAGCTATCTCTCCGATACTCTGCTCACTTTGATATAGCATGATCTTAGCCTCTGCCACTATCGCCTCATCTATCCACCTGGTGGGAGACTTGCCTGTAGCAGATTTTACTACTTTATTGAGATGATTGGGAGTAATGTGCAGCCTGCGTGCGTAGTCTGTGACCCGCTGCTCCGTGGTGATGTGGGCAGTCACCAATTCCCGAAACTTATTGGAAATACTGTACGCGGTACCGCTTGCCTGCTGCTGCCTAGATGCATAGCAGGCAGCAGCCTCGCTGAGTAGCGCTGTGAGGTAAGACTGCAAAATGGCAGGCCGCACCAGTGCGTGGGTACGATACTCCATCAGCATGCGCTTGCACGCAGACAGGACAAAAGGATAAACCTGATCTGGCAGCTCTACCTTTGGCACGCCCCATACCTTTAGAAAATCATATTGATGGCTATTACTCTTTTGCCCCGATGTATACAGCATATCCGGATGAAAGCCCATCAGAAATCCTGTATTGACATCTCCCGGACCAAAAGCGAAAACCTGACCTGCCGGTACGAATAAGAGTTGCCCCTTCCTAATAGTATATTGCTGACTACCTATCTTCATGGTAGCAGTGCCGCTGGTCAGATAAATACAGGTGTGATGGATGGCGCGCGAGGCCGGTACTTGCCTTTGCACCAGACGGTACATTTCTTCCACCTTCACTATAAAAAACCAGTCAGCAGCTGGTCGCAGCATACGTGTGGCTGAGATGCCCGGCATAAACTTCTGTGCGAAAGTATCAGAGCTATCGTAGGTATATATCTTTTGCGAAGGCATACCGGTTTTTTATCGCCTCTCGATATTAAAGTACCCGAGATTCTGATCCACTTTAAAGTCATTTTCGGAGTTCAGGTTTATGACCTTCGTTCCGATCATATTGCTGGCAGGAAGCCACTCCTGCGCACCGCCGGCTGTAGTGATGCGTACCGGCATGGTAAAGTCTTTCACATCTGTGAGCCAGAAATATATCAATTCATACTTCTTGCCTTTTATCTTGCGCAGTGTATAGGCAAATCTAGGTATAGCTGGATACTTCAGGTACTGATCAAAAATGGGTGTGAGATTCATGCCGCTCTTCTTATTGAAATAAGATATGATCTCATTTGCATCTGTTGTTTTGTATTTAAATGCAGTATCGCTGACGCCCTTGATGATCTGCCACCACAGGGCGTCGTTATTTACTACCGTTCGCAGCGTGTTAAGCATAAGCGAGCCCTTATTGTACATGTCCCCGCTACCTTCTTCATTTACGCCCAGGTATTGGCCCTGAATGGGGGCCTTATTCTCCACATGGCTCTTTTTTGCATTGATATACAATATAGCTGTGTCTTTCCCATATCTATCCTCTATAAACATAGACTCTGTATAGGTGCAAAAACCCTCATGTATCCACATGTCGGCTATATCATTGGCACTGACACTATTGCCCCACCACTCGTGACCGGACTCATGCACGATGATATAGTCAAACCACAGCCCCATACGTGAGAAGTCTGTACCATCATAGCCCATCTTATAGTGATTGCCATAGGCTATACAGCTCTGGTGCTCCATACCGAGGTAGTATGTCTCCACCAGGCGGTAGCCATCTCTCCAGAAAGGATACTTGCCCAGATATTTCTCATACGTCTTCAGCATTGGCTTCACCACTTCAAACTGCTTCTTTGATTTCTCCAGGTTATACGACATCACATCATAGTTGAGCTTTAGCTTCTGGCCATCGGTCGCTACATATTCATCCTCCCAGTGCACATAGTCGCCTATATTGAGTGTGACGTTATAGGTATTGATCGGATAGGTGACCAGCGAAGTGTGCGTGGTCCAGTTGCCCTCATCTATATCCCCCATATCCTGACCATTGGTCACACACTGCAGGCCACGGGGGAAAGTGACAATAATGCGAATACCCTTGTCAGGCTCGTCGCTCAGGTGGTCTTTGCAAGGCCACCAACTGGAGGCACCCAGACCTTCGCAGGCTACGCCGAGCCAGAACTTCCCCTTCTGGTCATGTCGCCATACGAAGCCCCCGTCCCAAGGGGCACGTTTGGCTTTGACCGGTGTGCCATGATACCTGACCAGGACGCTCGTCTCGCTTCCCGCAGGTATAGCCTTGGGGAAAGCCAGGAAGACTGCATCATACTCACGGCTGTAGTAGACGCGTTTTCCTTTGTAGGTGATATCGTCTATCTCCATACTATCGCGGAGATCTATCTGCATAGTAGTGATGTCTGTGACGGCTTTGAAAAATATCTCACTGCTGCCACTGATAGACTGATGCACGGTATCTACCTTGACTCTCAGCTCGTAGAACTGTACATCGTAGCAGGTACGCTCCGGGCGCAGGCTACCTCTCAGCGTATCGGCCCGTGAAAAAGTCTTTTTCTGGTCCAGCAGCTGCGAAAAGACGGGCATGACAGCAGCCATCAGCATTGTGAGAAATAAAAGCCTAACGGGGAGGTTAAATAAAGTCAAGGATATCAATGAGCCGCCAAACCGCCGCCATTTATTCAGATACATCCGGTAATTTTGTTGCTAAAATAAATATATTGTCCGGACATACGTCTGGTAACTAACTCAGCTGTCTAACAGGTACACATAAATGAAAAATCTACTCCCTATATTTTTTATTGCGCTGCTGGCCACCGGCGAATATTACATGCTGCAAGGCGTGAGAGTGGCCTTCCCGGCCAAAGGGGAAGCCAGACTCAGCCCTATAGCTATCGGATACCTGACTCTCAATATCCTGGCATATGTATGCTTTTTTATAGTGCTCTTTATGGGCCGCAAGAATGCTCCTAAGCTATTCGCCGAGGGTACTATAGCGGTCATGGCAGTGCTGCTGGTAGCCAAGCTGGTGGTGCTCATTTTTATGCTGATAGGTGACCTGGTCCGTATGATCGGTTATCTGTACTATGCAGTCTTTGACTCACCTACCGTCACTTCGGGAGATCCGGGCATACCTCGTTCCAAGTTTCTGGCGCGCGTAGCGCTTGCCACCGCTGCTATTCCTGTATTTAGCCTGATATATGGAGTAGTAGTAAATGCCTACAACTATCAATACCGCAAGCTGACGCTGACCTTTCCAAATCTTCCCGAAGCTTTTGATGGATTTCGTTTTATTCAATTGTCAGACATTCACACCGGCAGCTTCAATCGCACCGAGCCCCTAATAAAAGCGGTGGAGCATATCAATAGTATGAATGCCGATATGATATTATTTACCGGTGACCTGGTGAATAATATTACTGATGAAGCATTGCCTTACAAATCTATCTTCTCAGAGCTTCGTGCCAGAGAGGGCGTGCTCTCCACCACAGGCAATCATGACTACGGTGACTATGTACAGTGGGATTCGCTCGCGGCTAAAAAAGAAAATTTCAAGCGCTTCATGCAGACGCATGCCGATATGGGCTGGAAACTTCTGATGAATGAAAATCACATTCTAGAGCGTAATGGACAAAAAATAGCCATCATAGGTATAGAAAACTGGGGAAATGCCTTGCACTTTCCTAAATACGGGAGGTTGGATCTGGCCCATAAGGGTACAGAAGGCATTCCATTCAAAATACTGATGAGCCATGATCCATCTCACTGGGACGCTCAGGTCAGGCCTGAGTATCCTGATATAGATCTCACGCTGAGTGGCCATACTCATGGATTCCAGTTTGGTATAGAGAACCGGTATATCAAATTTTCGCCGTCTCAGTTTGTATACAAACAATGGGCAGGTCTCTACCAGGAAGGCAAGCAGTATATCTACGTCAACCGCGGATTCGGATTTCTCGGATATCCTGGTCGCGTAGGTATACTGCCTGAGATCACTGAGATCACCCTGCGGCGAGGATGATCCTAAGTAAAGAATCCTATCACATTATTGTATCTGCATTTTTTGACTTCCTGCAGGAGACTCGACCGGCAGATACTACCTATATTTTTATTCTATAGAGCAGTTATTGTAAATGCTGCTGCTCACGTGTGATTCGTATCCGTTACATGTCTTCTTGGCATCGCTGATAGTGGCATTAGGTACTGTGTGGTAAGTATTATTACCGGATTGGTCAGTGCAAGAGCATGTCCAATCCTTTTTGCAGGAGCCTAGTGAAACTGTGGCTATGATACCGAGGATGATTGCTATCTTTTTCATGTTAGTTAGTTTTCTATAAATTTTTCAAAGGTTATGCCACTACATTTTTCCTCTCTTTCGGCATTGCTTTATCCAAAGGGCGTGATTGTTTACATACTTTGAGGAAAAAAGGCCACCTACTCTCTTTCATTATTTTATATTTAAAAGATGGAAGTAAAAAGAAAGCTCACACTGTCAGATGCTGTGCTAATCGTATCAGGGTCTATGATAGGCTCGGGTATATTCATAGTAAGTGCTGAGATGACCCGCACTATCAGCGGGCCGGGCTGGCTGCTGCTGCTGTGGGTGATATCAGGAGTGATCACGGTTTTTGCGGCGCTGAGCTATGGTGAGCTGGCGGGTATGTTTCCACACGCGGGCGGGCAATACGTTTACCTGAAGGAAGCTTTTAATCCCCTGGTCGGGTTTGTATATGGCTGGACACTTTTTCTGGTAGTACAGTCTGGTACTATAGCTGCCGTGGCAGTAGCTTTCGCAAAATTTGCAGGAGTACTGTATGAGCCATTCGGTGAAAAAAACATCCTGCTCGATCTGGGCTGGTATCAGCTATCTGCCGCTCAGGTAGTGGGAGTGATATCTATATTACTCCTCACTCTCATTAATATACGCGGTATACACTATGGCAAGTTAGTCGCTCGGATTTTTTCATCTACTAAACTCATCGCCCTGCTTGGGCTGATCTTATTGGGTCTTATCTGCTCTCGCAATGCTGAGGTGTGGCGAAATAACTGGTCAGACATGTGGAGCACCATAGCCTGGAGCAAAGATGGGAGTGGACAATGGAGCTGGAAGGAGCTATCGTCCATGGGTATTGTGACAGCTTTGGGAGCGGCCCTGGTGGGTTCGCTCTTTTCATCAGATGCCTGGAATAATGTGACCTTTATCTCCGGAGACATAGAGAATCCAAAACGCAATATCCCACTGAGCCTTCTCTTTGGTACGCTGATCGTGACCATACTCTACGTACTGACCAATATGGCCTATCTGAGCGTGCTGCCCGTAGCCGGTGATCCAGATGGCACTACAGTGACGGCGCAGGGTATACAGTTTGCAGCCAATGACCGGGTAGGCACTGCCGCCGCCACTATGATATTTGGCAGTACGGCCACGATCATCATGGCCGTGCTGATCATGATCTCTACCTTTAGCTGCAATAACGGCATCGTGCTCTCCAGCGTGCGTGTTTATCAGGCCATGGCCCGGGACGGGCTCTTCTTTCGCAATATGAAGGAGGACAATAAGAATGGTGTGCCAGGCTTTGCCCTCTGGATACAGTTTATCTGGGCCGCGCTACTGACCCTCTCAGGCAAATATGGGCCACTCCTAGACTATGTTATGTTTGGCGTGATGCTATTTTATATCCTTACTATTGCCGGTCTTTTTGTACTGCGACGCACACAGCCGGATGCAGAGCGACCATATAAGGCCTTTGGGTATCCCGTGATACCTATAGCTTATATCCTTTTTGCTGCTTTGTTTTGTATCAACCTGTTGTGCACCAAACCCGAAAATTCAATACCCGGTCTTATCATTATTTTGGCCGGTATCCCGGTTTATTTCATCTGGCGCCGCGTAAACTCCACTATAGTCACCGGTAGGCAAGAATAGGCTGCGTGAATATTTGATATGACCTTGACAAAACTCTCCAAAGCCGCTTATGAGCTACAAAGATAAACTGGACAAATGCCTCATCTCTCTGGATATGGGGGAGCAAAATGCACTTTTCATAGTAATGGCCAGGGACGGTACTATCTGCCGAGGTGGCAATGGCAATCCTGAGGCGCAGCTGGAGCTACTCAAAGGATATAGCGATCTGGGGCATTACGAGGCTTTTATGATGACCGTAGATGAAAACTGGTTTATGTTTTCAGGTGCTTTTGAGCAGACTCCATATATAGGACGTCTGTGCAAACTGCTGGTTGTATTCAGCGGTCCGCACGGCGAGGAGGCTGGTTTTAAAGTAACCTATGGCGAAGACTCCGTAGGCCCACCCAAAGAGATCGTGCAAATGCTGATCAATGCAGTAAAGCTGACCGAAGACTGGTATCAGGACGAGCGGGCAAAACTAAAAGTGACTCCCGTAGCCTTTGGCGGGGGAGAGTCAGAGACACCTGCAGAGGAAAAGAAATGGTGGCAATTCTGGAAATGAGTTAAATCATTTTGATTCCTCCATATACCCATTATATTTGCCTTGTTTATACTCAGTCTAAATAAGGTAAATGAATTGGCCTCGCCTACATTTGAGATTTCTCCTACTCCTTGGGACGAGCATTTTTAGTATAACATATTCATTTGCAAGCGAAAACAGTGAAGCATCGCGTATCCTGGTCCATACCCTAAACTACATGAGCCGAGACTACCCTAATGGGGTGTCTAATGGCAAAGTGATAAACGAGGATGAATATGAAGAAATGCTGGGCTTCTGTGCATCTGCGGAGAAGTACTATAAGCAATTTGCCCCAAACTGGCCCAATGATTCCGCTAAAATAGGAGCGATGGTCAGGCAGACAGATAGCCTGATACGGGCCAAGGCCCCTTTTGAACAAGTAGCAGCAAGTGCTAATACGGCAAAGGCTGAAGTCATAAAGGCCAGTGGCCTGACCATAGCTCCTACACAGTACCCGAGCATACTGAATGGAAAAGCTGTGTACATGGCCAACTGCGCCAAATGCCATGGCGCTACCGGATATGGTGATGGCAAGGAGGGTGAAAAACTGGATCCTCGTCCCAGAAATTTCCATGATGAAGGCAAAATGGCACTCATGTCACCTTTTTCTATCTATAATACGGTGCGCTGTGGTGTACAGGGCACAGGTATGAAAGCACACCCCGAACTGGGTGACGAGGAGGTGTGGGATGCAGCCTTCTTTATCATGACCCTGCGCTACCCAAAGACTCAGGAGGATAAAATAGCTGATGATGCATTTGTAAAAGATCGCTTTGCCACCCTCGGCCTGGCGCAGATAGCCGTACTGAGCGATCACGAGCTGGCACAGACTTTTCGAGCCAGCCGCAAGGACCTCGGCAGACTAAGGAACTATCAGCCCAATGAAAGCAAGGACAGATTTATAGATGCGGCACTGAAATATATAGACGAGTCTATGGCTGCATCGCGCGAGGGTAAATATGAAGAAGCTGAAAAGCTAGCTAATATGGCCTATATGGAGGGCATAGAACCGATAGAAAAGCAACTACGCTCTACGGACCCGGGGCTGATGGAGCGCCTCGAAGACCAGATGAATAATACCCACCGCATCATCACAGAGCACGGTAGCCTGATAGAGATCAGCGACTCTCTAAAAGCCAGCAAAGAACTGATATCTCAGGCAGGCAAAGTGCTCAGCAAGGGCGAAATGTCTTTCTGGATTGCCCTATTGATGTCTATATCCATCCTGCTCCGCGAAGGGTTGGAGGCATTTCTGGTGATCATGGTGATACTGGGCATCATCAATGCATCTGGTATGCGGTCCTCAAAGATATATGTACATGCCGGCTGGATGCTGGCCGCGGTATGTGGTGTGATACTATGGCTCATAGGGGGGCAACTGATACAGGCGCATATGAGCCAGGTAGAACTGATGGAAGGTAGCATAGCGCTCATAGCCGTGGCCATGCTGCTCTATATCGGTTTTTGGCTGCATGGCAAATCTGAAGCCAGCAAATGGAAAGAATACGTCACTACTCAGATCAAGCGTTTCGCCGGTGGAGGTAGCCTTTTCAGTCTGTTCGCTTTTTCTTTTATTGTCGTATTCCGAGAAGTTTTTGAGTCTGTACTTTTTTTATCAGCTATCAACGTGGAGTCATCCGGCAGACAGGAACATGCCATAGTATTAGGTGTGCTTCTGGCCTTTGCGCTGGTCATAGCACTGGCCTATATGGTATTGAGATTTTCTGCCAGGTTACCTATTCCCAAATTATTCAAAGTCTCATCTATAGTCATGGGCATACTAGCCGTGATCCTGATGGGCAAAGGCCTGCACTCTCTGCAAGAAACGGGAATCATACCTATACATGGCATTACCTTTTTGCCGCACATAGAGCTTCTGGGCCTCTATCCGACTATGGAAACCCTCTCTGCGCAGCTAGCTATAGGCGGGATTGTGATTTATATGATCAGTCACAGTACCAGGAGGAAGTGATCATTTCTGATCGTCCCCATCTTTCTTTCTCTTGCCCTGAAAGAAATTCTTAATTTCTTTTAGTACTCCTCCATTTTCCCTACGGGCACGCTGATATGGCCTGCGGGGATTCTCACTATTGAGCTGCTCTATCTCATCATAGGCGTCTTGCAGTTTGTCAGGTATGTCTCCCTTGTATTCGATGCGATAGTAGGAAAATCCATTTTGAGGAATGATGGTCTGGGGCGTACCTATATCCAGCCTTTTGCGCACATCCTCGTCAAAGGCGCTAAGGAAGGTCTCTTTGCGCGCCTTCATCAACTCTACAAAACGAGCCTCCACTACAGCATCACCTACATATCGCCTGCATTTTTCCTGAATAGTAAAGACAAGGGGATCATGCACGATACCATCCAGATAATGCACAAAGGTGGAATCCTTGATAGACATCCTGTCTATAGCCAGTGAATCCTCTTCAGACAGGGTACGCCTGGGGTCATTCCGCAGGGCATACTTCTTCTTTGCTTCAAAAAAGAGGATATATTCTTTTTCTTTATCAGTATACACCTGCGGCGAGACGTTTAATATTGCTTCCTTATTGTCTTTCATAAAGTCGTTTATTTTATCCAGAAAGCGCTCCTGTCCATACTCCAGCTCGGTATAGCGTGTACGCCATTTTATCACCAGATACTTCTCCACTTTCTTCTCGACGTCTTTGACGTGAAAGATATACGGAGAGGTGACCGGCTTGACAAATATATTTCGTACTATATCCAGTATTACATATTTCAGCTTAAACTTAGGGTCGTTCAGATTGCCCTCTATAGGAATGGTGAAATCTATCACCCCGCTCCTGTCCTTTACAAAAGATAAGATCAGCGGCACAGGGATCCATGTTGCATCTTTATGCTTTTTCAGCCGCTTGGAGGTGCGCGGATCCAGTATCAGAAGGTGGTTTACACTGTTGATATTGCTATCCACTACATTCAGTGCACCGGTAAACTGCAGGGTACCCCTGTCTAATGGGAAAGAGGTATAGGTCAACACGTAGGGATTAAACATAGGTAGTGGGATCTTTTCGATATTATAATGAACATTAAAGGTCCCATAGTTATTAGGATCAATGCTGATACCTACATCTACATCACCATATGGCTTTACAGCCGTATTTAGATGCATATTCATACGTTTATGATTTTTATCTATCGAGTCAGCTATGAATGTAAGCGGATCTGCAGCCACAGCAAATTTTTCCCTGAGCGCAAAATCGTTAAACTTGATGTCACCCCTATATATAGCGACTCTGTTGATCTTATAATAGCTCTGCAAAAAATTCTTGATGATGTCATTCACATACTTCCCTATTTCTATGACCAGGTTAAACTTTGAAGAGTCTGCCTTTGCATCTTTTATATTCTGGAGATTTTTGCCAAAGAGCGCTGATACATTATCCGCGTTATCATAGCGCTCATACTTGAAGTAAGGCTTATCTACCATAATGGTATCTATATAGTAGCTAAACTGTCTCGGATTGACATCTACCATCGCGATCTGAAGCTTTTGAAAGGAGACATAATCATCTGTCGGATGCTTTCCGAAGTGAAAGTCATTGACAGCTATCCAGCCGGTGGCTTCTACTGCCAGTTTGATGTTCAGATTGCCATGAGCTTTGATATCACCATCCAGGCTAGCGCGAAATGTACCATAATTACTGAAATCCCTTATGTAGTCCTGGATAAATTTCAGATCATACTTATCGATCCTGGCCGCCACCCTATACTCCATACTTTTCAGGTTGATACCAAAGTCGCCGCTGATCTTGCCGGGTGCAGGCCCGGCCTCCATAGCATATTTGGCAGTTACGGTGTCTACATCCCACCGCATGCCGGGGGTAGAGACATTTACATTTTTGATAAAATAATTCACAGGTATAGATCGCTCTTCATAATGAAACTCCCCATCCTCTATAGAAGCATCCAGGAGGTTGAAGTGTACGGGAGGTTTATCCTCCTTTTTTGTGGTGTCCTTAGGAGCAAATTTGGCAACGATGTCATTGAAGTTAAACCATTGCCTGTTTTGTACGATGCGCGCATAGGGCTTTGATATGGTCAGATTTTCTATTTCATATGTTTTGGTCAGTGCCTTGAAGATGGCAAAGTTGATACTTACTCCCTTTGCAGAAAAGAATACGGTATCCATACCACCAGCCTCGTAGAGTTTCAGATTATGCAGATGAGCATAGCCAGTGAAAGGGTTTACATAAACCCAGCCCAGCGTCACCTCTCTGCCGAGAAACTTTACGTCATACTTTTCTATCAGGTATTTAGTGATAGGTGAAATAAAAATGATGACCAGCGCTACAAAGGTTACTATACCGATCACGATACCCAAAAGAATCTTGCGCAGTTTTGGCGATATTTTTCTCATGTGGAGATGCATTTAATATGACGCATGCCAATAATTATTCCATTCCCCACACGAAACACATTAATTGATATATAAAAAAAGCCCCCGGATAACCGGAGGCTCTGACCAGCTACTCGCCGGGACCCACGACCCTTTGAGCGGCGTAGTTATAAACTTATATTTTGGTGAATTTCTTCACAGCTGTACCGTGATCGGTCATCATTTTTATAATATAATTGCCGGATACCAGATGGCCTACACCTATGGTATTATTGCCAGCTGCTATAGCATACCTGCCTACCACCTGACCACTTATGTCAGTGATCTCTACTTGTGTTTCTTTGTCAGAGGTGATGGTGATCTTGCTGGTCGTTGGATTAGGATAAAGCTGTATTGCGTTATCTGCATTTACAGATTCTATCCCTGTAGTTGTATTCTTGTCAAATACGGCAAACGGGCTGAAGCTGCTGATATTGGCCCTGGTCATAGTGTATACGCTACCATTGAGAGTGGCCGCTGACATTGCACTGTGGTCCCATGTACCATTGGTATAGTGTGAGATATATGCCTGTGTATTGTCAAAGCCATTTACCTGTGCTGCAGCTGTCCAGCCCAGGCCCAGATTGATGTTGGTATTAGCAGTATTATCAGGCTCTATGTGATATGTATTTCCTACCAGAGAGTGAGAGGCGGCCATATCCGACCCTGTAGTCCCCTGGCTCCATACACCTGATGCGACACCTACATTTATACCACCGCTGGCAGAGCCGCTATTCAGCTGGATACCTACCGGTGCATATCCTGCAGATGTACCTACATGAAATGTAGTGGCCGTAGCCGCGCCGGCGGTGACCTGCATATTCACATGACCAGTATCACTGGTGATGATATAAGAATTAGTACCCGCTCCGGTCACAGAGGCCGATGCACCCATGGTGAGTGTGTGGCTACCTATGTTTATGCTGCCCTGTGTGAAGCTCAGTGTACCATTGACCATGAGGTCAGATCCGATATTGAGCGCCGCAGATGATCCGGATGCTACATTTACTGAGAGGTTATTTACGGTATTTCCCGCAGAAGAAAAGCTCAGTGTACCATTAGTAGAACCAGTAGTGGTCACACTGACATCCGAGCTACCTGTAGAGGATATGGTACCGCTACCTGAGGCTGCTATTGAGCCTGTCACAGAGAGATTATTGCCATTGAGTACGAGTGTCCCATTCTGTAGTGACAGAGTACCGGCTACAGTCAGATTAGAGCCGGATGCTATCGTCACACTGCCGTTGCTGCCGGTATTGATAGTCAGGTTGCCTATTGTAGTATTGCTGCCGGAGAAGTGAAGATCCGAAGTCAGACCAGCCATAGATGTGATCATGATATTAGAGCTGCTGCCGGTAGTCAGAGAGCCGGATCCAGCTACATTGCCTGCTATAGTCAATGTATGTGCACCGACACCGTATTGGCTGCCACCAGTGAGGGTCAGGGTGCCATTCACGGTCAGATCAGAATTGAAGTTTACATTATTACCTGAACCGATATTTATAGTCAGGTTATTTACATTTTGTCCGCCGCCGGCAAACGTCAGTCCGCCTGCCAGTGATCCGCTACCATTGATAGTCAGGTTGGAAGAGGAGTTGCCGCTCAGAGAGCCTGTGCCTGTCACAGCCCCGCCTATCGTCAGGCTGCCGTTACCAAATGACAGAGTACCGCTTGTCAGATCCAGTGATCCTGTCACTGTCAGGTCACCGCTGATATGCGCCTGACTGCTACCTCCTACATTCACCGTGAGTGAATTAGCAGTACTGCCTGAGCTGAAAGACAATGTACCGTTGGTTCCTGCAGTGCCACTCAGCGTAATGCTCGAACCTGAGCCGGATGTCACCGAGCCGGTACCTGTAGCGGCCACTGTACCGCTTACAGTGAGATTATGACCACTTAGATTCAGGTTACCGCTTTGCATGGTCAGCATACCACTCACTATCAGATTGCCTCCGAGGCTGGCAGAGCTGCCGTTGCCGGAGTTGACATTCAGATTGCCTATCACACCGCCAGATATAGAGAGCGCCGCATTGGAGTTGCCTGTAGAGTTATAGTTCAGGGTACTTGAGGCGTTCGCCATCAGTGAGCCGGTGCCTGACGTAGAGCTACCGGAGCTGAGTGTCAGCGACTGACCGCTGATATCCAGCATGCTGCCACCGGTCAGCGCGAGTGTACCGTTTACAGTCAGTGCTGATCCGAGGGCCACAGAGTTTCCTGATCCCACATTGATGGTCAGATTATTGACGGTTTGGCCGCCTGCAGCGAACTGCAACGCAGTAGACAAACCACCGCTGGCACTTACGGTCAGGTTAGAGCTGCTATTACCGCTCAGACTACCGGTACCGGCGAGTGAACCATTTATCGTAAGATCAGAATTGTTAAAGTTGAGCGTACCGGAAGTCAGCGTGAGCGTACCTGTCACATTAAGGCTACCGGAGATCATAGCCTGGCTGGAAGACCCTACATTTATGGTCAGATTCTGCGCCGAGCTACCGGTAGAAAAATTAAGAGCACCTGACGTACCACCGCTTGTATTGATCACTATGCTGGATGCCGAGGTAGACGACACGCTACCTGAGCCGGATGTGACGCCGCCGCTGATGGTGAGGTTATTGCCATTCAAAATGAGTGTACCTGAGGTAAGGTTGAGCGTACCGGTAGTATGCAGGTTAGATGAGAGCGTCACACTACCCGAGTTACCGCTGCTTATTGTTACATTGTTGAGACCTGAGCCGCTCAGCTCGATACCTGCAGCTGTGGTGCCACTACCACTATATACTACATTATAGCTATTAGATAGAGAGGCTGTACCACTGCCACTCAGGGAGAGACCTCCGCCACTGACGTTTATAGTGCCGCCATTGCTCACCGACAGGCTGCCTCCGGAGCCTATAGTGAGCATGCCTGCTCCCAGATTTAGATTTTGACCTACGGTCGTCTGTGATCCTAGCGTGAGTGCGAGAGCTGAGTTGCTAAATGTCTGCGCAGTGAGAGACCCTGTGAAAGATACTACTGCTCCCGCATTGAATGTCACTGTATTCAGATTGATGTCACCACTGCCACTCACTGTACTGAGAGTACCCACAGTGAGGGAGTGGCTAGAGGAGGTGAGCGTACCCTGCACATCCAGAGTAGCCAGTACCCCACTCATGCTATAATCGTTATCGAGATTGACCGTCACACCAGATGCTATGGTGATCTGATCGCTGGTATTGGTGGCCGCAGGTGCTACCCCGCCAGCCCACGTGCTAGAGCTACTGAAATTACCTGAGGTAGTAGCCGTAAATGCGGTGGCAAATACCGCACTCGCTGATAGAACTGTCAGCAAGGCTGACAACACTATCCTTTTTGTAAAGAGTACAAAGCTATTCATGATTGTATTGCTAAATAATTAGTAAGGACAAGATTATCCCTACACATCGTTTGCAGCAATTATGCCAATAAGGATTTGTTGGTTGCTGCCTCTTTTTGGTATCTTTTTACTCAATGTCCATTCCGATTTTTGTCTAAATCAACAACGGTATAGCGGAATCGCTTCCCCACTGTATGCCCAAAAGAATGCTTCATGCCCCAGTATGTACCGGATAGTCGTTCAAAAAATGATGGTATAATTTTTTTGACACTCTCGGCATTTAAAATTTAAAAACTCATAAAAATGGATAAGCTGGAAATCAAAGGAAAATGGAACGAAGTGAAGGGGAAAATAAAGCAAGCATATGCTGACCTCAGCGAAGATGACCTGAAATATGAAGAAGGACAGGATGAAATGCTGATAGGAAAACTGCAGCAAAAGACCGGTAAAAAGCGAGAAGAACTGATAAAATGGATCAATAGCCTCTAACCTCCTGCGGCGCCTCAATGTGAGGCGCCGATTTTTTCAGAAAACATGAAAACTGAAGATATATCAGAGCTAAAGAAAGAAGCGCGGGCTCTGAGGCTGAGCTATACCACTGACGCTGCAGCGGGACATACGCGCTGCAGAGCAAAGGGTGGTTTCACCTATCATGACCCGAATGGTAATGAGATCACAGATGAAGGAGAGCTGACGCGTATCAGATCCTTAGTCATACCTCCGGCATGGGAGAATGTATGGATATGTGCCAAAGCTAATGGCCATCTGCAGGCTACAGGCTTAGATGCTGCCGGACGAAAACAATATAAATATCACCCGCAGTGGTCCAGCTTTCGCAATGAACGAAAGCATAGCCGCATGGCCGAGTTTGCAGAGGTCTTGCCTTTGATCCGCAGGCAGGTGGAGAAAGATCTGCAGGCAAAAGAGTTTTCTAAAAATAAAGTAGTAGCCCTGGCCGTAAGCGTAATGGACAAAACGCATATACGCGTAGGCAATGCTATATATGCCAGGCTATATGGATCCTTTGGCCTGACCAGCCTGCGCAATAAGCACCTGAAACTCGCAGGCAGTAAAATGATAATATCCTTCAGAGGAAAGAAAGGTGTACAGCAGGAGGTAATACTGACCCAAAGAAGGCTGGTGAATATGCTCAAAAAGCTAAAAGATATCCCGGGTCAGGAGTTATTTCAGTTTTATGATACGGACGGGAGCAAAAAAACATTGGACTCAGGTGCCATAAATGAGTACATAGAGATGTGTACGGGCAAAGATTTCACTGCAAAAGATTTTCGTACATGGTGGGGCACGGTGACAGCCGCCGCCTATCTGGCTACACTGCCTCCATGTTCACTCAAATCAGATATACATAAAAACGTCGTGGCCACGCTGGACGCGGTAGCGGACAAGCTGGGTAATACAAGAGCAGTGTGCAAAAAATACTATGTACATCCTCGTCTGCTGCTGCACTATGAGGAGGGAAAACTGGGAAACTACCTGGAAAAACTGCAGGCCGCAGGCGATAAGGATGATGAACTCCTCAGTGCTGAGGAGAAGGTCATACTTCAGTTCATGCGAAATGAGTGCTGCTAAAGATTAATTTTGACCTCATTGCGCAAGTATGGCGTGAGCCCATGGAGAAATGCATTTGCCAGCGCCTCTCCCACTGCCTTGCCCACCTGTACCTCCGGATCTTTAAATGGCCTTTCAAACTCGATCCGGGTCTTTAGCTCGTCTGTGCGGTGATCCTTCATGATATCCAAAACCAGTCCGACCAATCCCTCCCATAAATACCTGAGGATATTATCATTTTTATCCTCCGGACCAAGTACATGCAGGTCTTCGATGACCGACTCCACATACCCGCCAAATTTTCCGGCTACGGCCTTGATCTCACTATGCATGGCCATGCTGCCGCTGCTGACATCAAAGCGGCCATAACGCTGGAAAAAATCATTCAATAAAACCATGTTGATACCACTCAGATCTGTATCGAGTATAAAGTCCGGCGTATGAGACAAAAGATCCACTGTCATGGCAGCCTGAAAGATACCATCATATACACGGGCCCGGACATTCAGCGCAGCATTGGACTGGCGCTCAGGTACAGTAGAGATATCTCGGGCACGAATATCTATATGGTCTACCACTATAGACAACGGTGGTATGCTCGTAGCATCACTGTAATGCACCTTCCCATCTCTGATGTCGAGCGCATTGATGGTGATATCCATTCCGATGTTTAGCCTCAGCAGGGGGTTGCCGGGCTGCACATTAAGATCAGAAAAGATCTCTTTGATCACAGCTACGGATGGACCGGCGCAGAATATATCAGCACTTATCTCTCCAGACCAGAGCTTAGTGGCCATTATGTCTATCTGCAGGTGGCGGATAGACAGATAGATTTTGGGGTCGCTGAGACCGCTCTGCTCTGTTAGAAGCAAATCTTCGACTCGTATTTTAAAGCTAAATGGTATCAGCCGGATCTTGCCGGCTGATACTGACATACGCTTGACATGGCGCAGACTGCGACGCAGAATATAACCCGGTAAAAACGGGAAAAAGAAACAGATCAGGCTGGCTATCGGATAAAGCAATACTACTATCCTGAGCCATTTTCTATTATATCTGCCTGATTTTTTCATCCGCACAAATTTATTGCAGCAGTTTATACAACTCGGTGAGGTTAGGCGATAGGATGATCTCTGTGCGGCGGTTAGCGGCCCTGCCCTCCGGTGTATCATTGTTTGCCACCGGGTGAAACTCACCGCGACCCGATGCTGTGATCCTGTGTGTATCCACACCATAGTCTTTGGTCAGGATGCGCACTATGGATACAGCACGTGCAGTACTCAGTGCCCAGTTATCCGGAAAAAGCTCCTTGCGGATAGGCACAGTATCTGTGTGGCCCTCTATATCTACATTGATATCCGGAGTATTATTTAGTACCTGTGCCAGTTTACCCAGCGCCTCCTTGCCTTTCGGATCTACAGTAGCACTACCGGATTTGAACAGTAACTTCTCCTGCAGCGAGACATATACGTTTCCATCTTTGATATTCACACTCAGCTCATCTGGTTTAAAGTTTACCAGGGCATCAGCTATGGATTTACGCAGCTTATTCATCACATCTTTTTGTGACTGGATCAGGTCTTGCAGATCCTTCAGTCGCTTTGCCTGCTCTGCTATAGTCATCCTGGACTGTGCTATAGCCTGGCTCGATTTGGACGATACATCTTTCAAATTGCCCTCTACATCTGATATCTGCTTCTGAAGGGTGTTTTTTTGATCTGTGAGGCTGCGCACCTGCTCATTGCAGCCTTCCAGCTGCTTGTGGGTCATTGAGCTATCCTTTTGCAGTTTCCCCAGCCAATCCTGAGAGGCGTTATATTTCTTTTTGGTCACGCAGGAAGACAGCAAAAACATGCAAAGCATCATAGCTGTACATATTGTAGGGAGGATGATCTTTTTCATGCAAGATGATTTTTATGAATGATAGATTGATTTCAATAAATTATGTCAGGAGCTAGTGTGCTCCTGACATATATTAGCCGGCTGGACCGGATCAAACTGTACTTTTGCTACCGCCGATGAAACTGATGATAATAGAAATGATCGCCAGCACCAATAGGATATGTATAATGCTTCCGACATTGTACACAAAAAGTCCCAAGGCCCAGCCTATCACCAGGATCACAGCTATGACATAGAGAATTGAACGTAACATGATATTGCATTTTATAGTGACCTGCCGGAGGCAGAATTTGATTCCATAATTGCGGGACTGACGAATCAATCCCGCAATGCGGAGAGGTATTGCTACCTCTCCCTTCATCCATCTCACTTTCTTGTCGCTACGTGGGAAACGGATAGAATTTCTGGTCCATGGGATTAGAATCAATATCTATTCCACGTCAAGGGAGGCATAAATGGGGTCAAATGCGGTCATAAAAGGAAATAGAAAAGTCGCAGCAGGAAAACGAATGAGGTTTGCCTTCCTCAATGCCAGAGAAACCCCTTAAAGTTTGCCGCCAATCATATGATTGAGGAAAATATTCTGCAAAAGTACCGCTAGCCTCATCATATATAATGGGTATAACATTTGAAGAAAGGAAAGGGCAAATAATTCATATCACAAAAATCAACATCATGAATCCAAAGCACATGACCCAAAACCTATCCGGAGTTTCACTCCTTTGCCTCATGGCCCTTGTATTATCTTTTGCCTCCTGCGATAACGGCGCAAAAGCCAAACGGCAAAAAGATATGGATGACCTGAAGGCATATATCCAAAATCAAAAAGACTCCATAGATCAATACGCAGATCGAAACTGGGATGAACTGCAGGCATCCTATGAAGCTAAGAAGGCTCAACTGGAGCAGGACACTGCCAAAATGGATGCCGAAATGCGCGCGCAGTACTATCAGACCGTGAGCGACTGGGATGCCTACAAGGCAAACTTTGAGCGCAAGGCGGAAGAAAAGAAGGCTCTCGCGGGCATGGATGCCATCCGAAACCAACTGGCCATGGACGGTATGAGGTCAGACTTTACAGATCTGACTGCGGCCAATATTCTGCCTGCCTATGATCATTTCGTAGCGGTGGTAGATAGCAATCGGGACAACTATACGAAAGAACAATGGACAGTAGTGAATGTGAGCTGGAAAGCGCTAAAAGGCCGCAAACGTGAGATCTCAAAAGATATAAACGCGGACCTGATGGGCAAGATCACTAAAAAAGAACTGGAATATGTAGGCATCAAGGCTGTCAACAGGCCCTTTGCAGATAACGAAGAAGACAAATAAAAAATCATAATAGCCGAGCTGCGGCAGCCCTATCTATAAACCAATATAAACCCCCGCTACGGGGGTTTATCATTTTGGCAGGATAGGTATCATGGGCCGGAGCATCCTGTATCACGTGCTGCAGTATAGTGGCTTTAGCTTTGCCCGCCACCAGAAACAAAACTTTGTGAGCCTCATTGATGAGCGTTATGGTCATAGTGATTCGTTCCATATTTTGCGCAGGAATAAAGCCTGCTGTCACTATAGCATCTTTCTCTTCCAACAGGGGACTATGAGGAAAGAGAGAGGCCGTATGCCCGTCGGGTCCCAGACCTAGCAATACCAGATCAAATGCAATTTCACCTCCGGCAAAATATCGTTTGATAGTTTGCTCATATTCCCGCGCTGCCTCTTGTGCTGGCATATCTGATGGTATGCGATGTATATTACCGGGAGGGATCGAGATCTGCCTTAGCCACAGTGAAATAGCTACATGGGCATTATTACGCTCATCATCCAGCGGTACGGCACGCTCATCTCCCCAGAATATATGCACCCTGCTCCAGTCCAATGCTGTAGCATAGGGGGGGGCTGCCAGCATTCTGAAGAGACTCTCAGGAGTATTGCCACCTGATAGTACCAGGCTATACTGCCCATGCCCGGCTATCGCAGCCTGGGCATCACTGATGATAAAGTCTGCCACTCCTGTAGCAAGCGCATTATCTGACTCAAAGACTTTTATCGAACCCTTTGTAGGCATACGCTAAATATTATAACCAATTGTGACCATCGCGTGCTATGAGCGCTTCTGCATCTTCCGGCCCCTGTGTACCGGCCGTATAGTTTGGAAAATTGACCGGGGGATTATTTTCCCAGACTTTGATGATCGGCATCATGACTGCCCATGCCGCCTCTACCTGATCCGCACGCATAAACAAAGTAGAATCCCCCTGCATCGTATCGAGCAGCAATGTCTCATAGGCCTCGGGCGTACCTGATGTATAGGTTTCCTTGTAGTCAAACTCCATATCTACCGGATCCAGTACCATCTCCAGTCCCGGCCTCTTGGCCTGAAAACTCAGCGTGATACCCATGTGAGGCTGTATACTCATTATCAGCCTGTTTGGCGGCCAGCTGCCGGACGCTTTGGATGGGAATAGTCTGTGAGGCACATCTTTAAACTGGATAGTGATGACAGACGTAGTCTCCTTCATACGCTTGCCTGTACGGAGATAAAACGGTACATCATGCCAGCGCCAGTTTTCGATAAAAAGTTTCACCGCTGCAAAAGTTTCTACTCTGGAGTTAGGCTTTACGTCGGCTTCCTGTCTATAACCCTTTACTTTTTTGCCTTCTATCCAGCCTTCTTTATATTGACCTCTTACTGCTACATTATGCACCTCACCTTCTGCTATCTTGCGCATCGCATTTATCACATCTACCTTCCTGTTGCGCACTTCGTTTGCCTCAAACGATACGGGTGGCTCCATAGCTATCAGACACATGAGCTGCAGGATGTGATTTTGTATCATATCCCGCAGCGCACCTGCTGTCTCATAGTAGTTGCCACGATTCTCTATACCCAGCCGCTCAGAGACCGTGATCTGCACATGGTCTATGAAATTGCGGTTCCATAGCGGCTCGAATAGCAGATTACCAAAGCGGAAGGCCAGGATATTTTGCACAGTCTCCTTGCCCAGGTAGTGATCTATACGGTATATCTGGCACTCATCATACATGGAGTGCAGTAGTTTATTGAGTTTGCGTGCGGTATCCAGGTCACGGCCAAAGGGCTTTTCGATCACTATCTTGTCGCGTTGTTTATCTCGCCCCAGTCCGGCCTGGTGGAGTTTGCGAGCTATGATCTCAAAGAAATCCGGGGTCACGGCCATATAGAAAACATGATCCGCCTCTACCTTCCAGGCCTTTTCTATCTGGGCTATTTTTTTACTCACAGCATCATACGTCCCTTTCTCATGTACCTCGCCCTTCTGGTATGTGATATTTTTGGCAAAACTAGCCCACTGCTTTTTATCCGCCGCGCCGCTTCGCGAAAATTGATTGACTCCATCCAGGAGTGTTTTGCGAAATTGCAGTTCACTGATATCTCTTCTGCCCAGGCCGAGTATGGTAAACTTCTCCGGCATCCAGTTGTCCAGATACAGGTTATATAGTGCCGGTATCAGTTTGCGCCAGGTCAGATCACCTGTAGCGCCAAAGATCACGATGATACACGGATTGACTTTTTCTTTTTCGTCCATAGTTATTGTTTTTGCTCCCACTCAGTATGAAATATACCCTCGCGATCTGTACGGTGGTAGGTGTGCGCTCCAAAGAAGTCTCTCTGTGCCTGTATGAGGTTAGAAGGCATCCATCCCCGGCGATAGCTGTCATAGTATGCCAGACATGACATCATAGCCGGCATCGGTATGCCTGCCTCTACCGCCACAGACAGCACCCGGCGCATACCCTTCTGGTGCGTGTAGACCTCATGCGCCAGCTTCTCATCCAGCAGTATGCTCACCAGGTCTTTGTCCTGCGCATATGCCGCCCTGATATGCTCCAGCAGCCCTGAGCGGATAATACAGCCACCCCTCCATATTTTGGCTACTTCTTCGAGTTTCAGATCATAGCCATAGTGTTTTGAGGCCTGGTTGAGCAGAGTCATGCCCTGGGCATAGGAGATGATCATGCTAAAATAGATGGCATCTTCCAGGGCTGTGACCAGTTCCGGCCTGTCTATCTTTGCCTGCGTCTGAGGTCCTTTGAGCATCTTCTCCCCCTCGGTGCGCTGCTGCTTATCAGCCGATAGGTACCTGGCACTGAGCGCGGCATCTATGGTAGGTATAGGTACTACCAGATCCATGGCATCCTGTGAGGTCCATTTGCCGGTACCCTTCTGCTGCGCACTATCCAGGATCATATCTATCAGCATTCCATTAGTCTTATCATCCCGCCGAGCAAATATCTCTCCTGTGATCTCTATCAGAAATGACCTGAGCTTGCCCTCATTCCATGTAGTGAATGTGGTATGCAGCTCTTGATTGCTCATACCGCCCATCTCCTTTAGAATGTGATAGGCCTCAGCTATGATCTGCATGATAGCATACTCTATACCGTTGTGCACCATCTTGACATAGTGGCCGCAAGCACCGGGTCCGAGGTAGGTCACGCAGGGTTCGTCATCCACCGTGGCAGAGACAGCCTCCAGCATCGCACCTATGCGCTCATAGGCATCCTGAGATCCGCCAGGCATGATGCTCGGACCATACCGCGCACCCATTTCTCCTCCGGAAACACCGACCCCCATAAAGTGAATATTGTCTTTAGCCAGCGCGGTGACACGCCTGTCCGTATCCGTATAGTGGGAGTTGCCACAATCCATGATCAGGTCCTCTGCAGACAGGAGAGGTTTGAGACCCAATATGACTTTGTCCACAGCATCTCCCGCGGGCACCAGGAGCAGGATAGTACGTGGCACCTTGAGCGCATCTACAAACTCCTGCAGGCTCTCAGCTCCAAATATCTTGCGTCCTTTTCCTTCCTTTTTGAGAGAAGACACCTTTTCAGCGTCGAGATCAAAACCGGCAACAGCATACGAATGGTCGCTCATATTCAATAACAAATTTCGCCCCATGGTGCCCAGGCCTATCATCCCATAGTCGTATTTAGCTTCTGACATATCTATATCTTAAAACCATATTTAATTAATTCTCCCCGAGTAGCGTCCAGGCTAGTGTGATGCAGGCAGCGCAGACCTACCCTGCCTGCAGTGGGCATATAGTATGCTCTGTCGTCTATATACAGGGCACATGCAGGCTCAGTGCCTGCTATATCACAGGCCATGCGGTACATCTTTTCTTCCGGCTTGCGCATGTCTATATAGCAAGACGAAATAAAGCTATCAAACAATGAATCCAGTGCAAATTTTTCTATCCTGTACGTATTTAGCTCGCGGGGTTCATTATTGAGCGCTACGATCGGGATATTGTTCCTGGCCTTGAGATCATGAAAAAATTCAAGCGCACCGGCCAGTGCCTGCGACTGGCCAAACATAAATTCCTTAAACTGCTGTTTGGAAAAAGACCGCACCTCAAAAAAAACCAGGTAATCCAGATATTCATCTAATGTAATGCGCCCGCGCTCATAGATGTCAAATGCCATAGCATGCCGCTTTTCCGTGTCATTTTCGTCCAGATGAAAACTCTGTATAGCCCTGCTACGCGCAGCAGTATCCCAGCCATTGGTCAATAGCACCCCCCCTACATCCAGGAAGATAGTCCGTATCTTATCTTGCCCCATTTGTCCTGCGCTTTTGCCTGATCTGTTTCATTAGCTCAGAGAGGCCATAGTCTACATCTGCACCGAGATGGATGCGTATCACTCTGCGGCCTTTATCACTGAGTGAGCGAAAATCTCCCATAGCCTGGGCATGGTGGAGTACCTCAAACCCATATGCCTCTCCCGGTATCGGCAGACTTGTCTTTTCATCTGCTGTGAGAATGATGTACAAACCGCAGTCAGGTCCACCCTTGTGCAGCTGGCCAGTGGAGTGCAGATAGCGTGGACCGTGTAGCAGCGTAGTCGCTACCTGATACTCATCCCTGATAGCCATTCGCCATGATTGCAGCATGTCTGCCCGCGTCTCGGTATGGTGAAAGTAGGGAAGCATCGCTACATAATCCCCGGGCTTGATCTCCCCGAGGAATGACTTTATAAAATCTGCTACGGAGGTTGCCGCACCATTGAGCGCTGTAGCTGCGCCACCTGTATAGATACTGATATCCTCTGCCTTGGTCACCGGGGAGGTAGTTTCTTTAAACTTCTTTGCGCTTTTCCATTCTTCCAGCAGGTTTTCTGTATTCTTCTTGCTCTCTGCCACATTTGGCTCATCGAATGGATTGATCCCGATGATCAGGCCAGCCACGGCTGTAGCCACCTCCCAGCAGTAGTACTCCCCGCCCAGCGCTATAGGGTCCGGTATCTTTACTCTTATGACCGGGTGGCCGGCACTTTCCAGTGCATTCAGTTTTCTCATTTGTACAGCGTCCTTATCACCTGCCACGCTGATATGTATGAATATCCTGTCATTGCCGTAGACAGAAGGCGAGCCAAGCGTTTCTCCATTCACCGGTATGATCCCTTTGCCCTCCTTTCCTGTGCTCTCTGCTATGAGCTGCTCTACCCAGTAGCCAAATGCAGCGATAGACGGAGAGAGTACAAAAGTAAGTTTATCTCTGCCCATAGTCTGAGATATGCCGATCTCAGCACCGAGGTCCAGGCCCGGGTTGGTTTCTGCGCTGCTATCACGGCAGAGTGTCTCCATCTCCGCCGCACTATGCATCATGGCAGCGATATCTACGCCCATCAGGGCCATAGGTATGAGGCCAAAATCTGATAAGACAGAATACCTGCCGCCTATATCGGAAGGATTGATAAATACTCTCCGGAATTTATACCGCTCACCGAGCTCTGCCAGTGGTGTCCCATTGTCAGTGATGGCTATGAAATGCCCGCCTGCATTGCGCCCTGCATGGGGCCTGACTCGATCATAGAAATAATGAAAGAAGCTCAGAGACTCTTTGGTAGTACCTGATTTACTCGCTACGATAAAAAGAGTTTTCTCCAGTTTTATCTTTTTCTCCAGCGCCTGGATCGATGCAGGATCCGTATCATCCAGCACAAATAATCTGAGGTAGCCGCGCCGCGTCACAAATGTCTCACGTGCTACCTCAGAGCACAGGCTGCTCCCGCCCATGCCCAGTAGCACCGCATATCGGAAACCCTCTTTTTGCACCTCTGTGGCAAAGGCCGTAATGTTTTCTATCCTGGTATCGGCCTGCTGTGGCAGATCCAGCCAGCCCAGGCGGTCAGCTATTTTGGCCTGAGATGCTTTATCTGACTTCCAGAGAGAAGCATCCTTCTCATAGATGCGCTCACGGATATGTTGTGTATCCAGCTGCGCGAGCGCTGTGGTTAGTTCATTTTTAAATCCGGCTACGAGATCCTGCGGACTATCTGGTATGACTGAAAAAACTTTTTTAGTGACTGGCATTTTATTCCTGTTTACTATACATTATCATTTCATATTCTCATTCTCTATGCGTGTTATCTTGCCTACACGCCGCATGTGCCGCTCTGCACCACTAAATTTTGCCCCCAGGAAAGCCTCTGTCACCTCAAACATCAGCTCCACTCCTATCACCCTCTGTCCCAGGCACAGCACATTGGCATCATCATGCTCTACGCACTGATGAGCAGAGTAAGTGTCATGGCAAACGCCGGCGCGTATACCTTTAAATTTATTAGCAGCTATACTCACGCCTACTCCGCTACCACATATCAGTATACCCCGCTCACACTGCCCCGCCATTATGGCCTCGGCCATATGTGCCGCATGGTCAGGATAATCTGATGGCTGTGTATCATAGGCCCCTAGGTCATTGACCTCATGGCCGGCCTTTAGGAGGACGGGGATCAGAAGCTTCTTGTAGTCAAAGCCCGCATGATCAGATGCGATAGCAACTTTCATTTCACCATCATTTTTTTCGCAATGCTTACGATATGCTCTGGCGTCAGTCCATAGTGCCGGAAGAGCTCTTCCGCCGGCGCACTGGCTCCAAATTTTGAAATACCTACTACACGTCCTCTCTCTCCCACCCACTCTTCCCAGCCCTGTGGCGAACCGGCCTCTATGGCTATACGCGCCGTGACAGATGGCGGCAGGACCGAATGGCGGTACTCCTCCGGCTGCTGCCGGAATATCTCCCAACTGGGCATACTGACCACACGGGCATTGATCTCACTCTTCAGCAGCTGCTGCTGTGCCTCCATCGCGATCTGCACCTCAGACCCTGTGGCTATGAGTATCACATCCGGTGGTGAGGGCTCTTCCTTTTCACCGGCTCGGTATAGCATCATCGTCTGCTCAGGTGATATGACATAAGCTCCCAGCAGCAGACCGCTGGCTGCACCGGTTTTGCTACGGTCAAAAATCGGTAGCTTTTGACGCGATAGCACCAGCATAGTGGGACCCGCTTTGCGCTCTATAGCCGCCTGCCAGGCATACATCGCCTCATTGGCATCTGCCGGGCGTATCAGGCACATATGCGGCATAGCGCGAAAGGATGCCAGGTGCTCTATAGGCTGGTGTGTGGTGCCATCCTCACCGAGGCCTATGGAGTCATGCGTCATGACGTAGACTACCGGTAGCTCCATGATACAGGCCAGTCGGATAGCAGGGCGTGCATAGTCTGTGAAGATGAAGAAGGTAGAGGCATAGGACCGCACTCCTCCATGCAGTGCCAGGCCGGAGCTGGCGGCGCACATCACATGCTCCCTCACCCCCCAGGCTATATTTCTATTCTCGTACTGTCCGGCGGCAAAATAGCCGGAGGTCTTGATCATAGTATCCGTAGATGGCTCCAGATCCCCACTGCCTCCTATCACCCATGGTAGCTTGCCGGCTATAGCCTTGATCACATCTGCTGTCACCGAGCGTGTAGCCTTGGGACCATCTCCCGGCTGGTAGGTGGGCATGGCAGCACTCCAGTCATCGGGTAGTGTCTGATCCATATACTGACGGTATAGTTTTGCCTCAGCCGGATATTTCTCCTGATAGTCAGCCAGCATTTTTTCCCATTGCGCCTGATCGGCTTTGCCCTTATCTACCGCCTGCCGCATATGAGCGGCTACATCATCCGGCACCAGAAATTTCGCATCTTCGGGCCATCCGTAAAATTGCTTGGTCAGCCTTACTTCTTCTTCACCCAGCGGTGAGCCGTGTGCAGATGCCTTATCTTGCTTATGCGGAGACCCATATCCTATATGTGTGCGCAGGATGATCATGGTGGGCCTGTCAGTAGTTTTCTTGGCCTCGTCATAGGCAGCTGATATCGCTGCTATATCATTTCCTTTATCTCCCAGGTCTATCACGTGCCAGTGATAGGCTACGAAGCGTTTTGCTACGTCATCAGAATAGGTGAGGGCTGTATCACCCTCTATTGAGATATGATTATCGTCATAGAGGCAGATCAGCTTGCCCAATCTGAGGTGGCCGGCCAGAGATCCGGCCTCGTGAGATGCCCCCTCCATCAGATCTCCATCGCTACAAAAGACATAGGTATAGTGATCGATGATATTGTAGCCATCTCTATTGAATATAGCTGCGAGATGAGCCTCGGCCATAGCCATGCCCACAGCAGTCATGATACCCTGGCCCAGCGGGCCTGTAGTGGTCTCGATACCGGGAGTGAGGCGATACTCGGGGTGCCCTGGGGTGATACTTCCCCATTGCCGGAAGTTCTTGATGTCCTCCAGAGTGACAGCATAGCCTGTCAGGTGTAGCATAGCATACTGTAGCATGGAGGCGTGACCGTTAGATAGTATGAAGCGGTCCCTATTGGCCCAGTGAGGATCTGTAGGATTGAAGCGCATATGATGCATCCAGAGCGCATATGCGGCGGGAGCCAGAGCCATAGGAGTACCGGGATGCCCCGAGTTTGCCTTTTGCACAGCATCTATAGCGAGGCATCTGATGGTATTAATGCTCTTATTGTCTAGTGGGGTTTCATTCATGGCAGGACGTTTAGCGCTCTGAAAAGATAGTGGAGTTATTCCTTTTCATCAAATCCCATTCCAAGCGCAGCACTTTAACACATCTTCCGGCTTTGATATCATTCTCATTAGATTGGCATGACTTTTTAAAAATAATAATGATTCACCTTCTCATTAATTTTGTTCTACCCACGTCTGATGAAACTTACTTTTGCAGGAAATATTTTCGAGCAGCAGACTGTCACCGAGGAACCGCTGCGCAGAGAGCTTTATAGCTCGGAGCAGATGGAGCAGCACGCCAAATCACTGGCAGCCTCGCACCAGATCAGCCCAAAGGGCAGCGAAGACCGCCTGCTGGGGCGGCTGGCAGATAATGAACATCTGCTGCTGGAGGTACACGCCCTCCTCACCCAAACCGTCAAAAAGCAATATCAGATCACGCCTGCAGGCGAATGGCTACTGGACAATTTCTACCTCATAGAGGAGCAGATACAAATAGCCAAAAAGCATCTGCCTAAGCTCTATAGCGAGGGCTTGCCACAACTTTCTAAAGGCCCCTCCGCCGGATTGCCGCGAGTGTATGATATAGCGCTGGAGATAGTATCTCATAGCGACGGCAGGCTCGATATGGAGACTGTATATAGCTTTCTGCGGGCTTATCAGACCGTCACGCACCTGCGTATAGGAGAGCTGTGGGGAGTACCGATCATGCTACGCCTCGCGCTGCTGGAGAATCTGCGCCGTGTCTCTGCCTCTATAGCAGCCGAGCGCATACATCGCAATGAGGCAGACTACTGGTCTAAACTCATGCTCGATACTATAGAAAGCAAACCTCGCGACCTGATACTGGTGATAGCGGATATGGCACGCTCCAATCCACCACTCCAGAGGTCGTTTGTAGCTGAGATCACGCGCCAGCTCAGAGGCAAGGGGCCGAGCGTAGCGCAGGCCCTCACATGGCTGGAGGACCGCCTCTCGGAGAGCGGGTATACCAGTGATGAGCTGGTACAAGAGGAAAACCAGAAACAAGCTGCAGACCAGCTGTCCGTGAGCAATGCCATCAATAGCCTCCGCTCTCTCGGTACAATGGACTGGCGGGAATTTGTAGAGTCCAATAGTATCGTAGAGCAGACACTGCGTGCAGATCCAGTCTATGTACAGATGGATTTCTTTACGAGAGATAAATATCGCCACGTGGTGGAAGCTATTGCCGAGCAATCTGACAAGTCTGAGCTAGAAGTAGCTAAGATCGCCTTGTCACTGGCTGCCAATGAGGGTACCGGCGGCAGGACCTCTCATGTAGGCTACTATCTGATAGACAAAGGACTGCATAGGACTGAGAAACTAGCCGCCCGGAAAATAAGTATAGCAGAGCAGGTAAGGCGCCTGCTGGCGCGGCATCCGCTCTCAGCTTATCTCACTCCCATCTTTCTGATCACTGCGGGGGTCACTGCTGCCATCACTTATGAGGTGTGGAGACTCCAGCCGGAGAAACTCACACAGATCATCGTATTTGGCATCGTAGCTTTCATCTCCGCCAGTCAGCTGGCCGTAGCTCTGGTCAATTTTATCTGTACACTGACCGTAAGACCCGACGCACTGCCCCGTATGGACTATGAGGAGCGTATACCTGATACTGCCGCTACACTGGTGGCTGTGCCATGCATGATCACCAGCATGGCAGAGATAGAGCGGCTGGCAGAGGCTCTCGAAGTCAGATACCTGGCCAATCAGGATCACAATCTCTATTATGCATTGCTATCAGACCTCAAGGATGCTGATAAGGAACACCTGAGTGAAGATGACGAACTGATCAGCCACGCAGTAGAATGTATAGAAAAGCTGAATAAGAAATACCATCACACCAAGCACGATATATTCTTTCTTCTCCATCGGCCCCGACTGTGGAATCCAGTAGAGAAAAAGTGGATGGGGTATGAACGGAAGAGAGGTAAGCTCTCTGACCTGAATCATCTGCTGCGTGGTCAGGGTCGTGACAGGTTTTCTACTATCGCCGGAGACATGGAGGCCCTGCAGCAAATAGCCTATGTACTCACACTGGATGCAGACACGCAGCTACCACGGGATAGCGCCTGGAAGATCATCGCTACCATGGCCCACCCGCTCAATAAAGCCGTGTATGACCCTGATCAGAAGCGCGTGACCGAGGGGTATGGTATACTCCAGCCCAGGGTATCTACCAGTATGCCGCGCGAGGATAGCTCGCGCTACGCGCATATGAATGGTAATGAGCCCGGCATAGACCCATATACGCGCCTGACCTCAGACGTGTATCAGGATCTGTTTCACCAGGGTTCGTTTATAGGCAAGGGGCTTTATGATATAGATATATTTGAGAAGACACTGGACAATCGGTTTCCGGAAAACCGCATCCTGAGCCATGACCTGCTGGAGGGCTGCTATACGAGGTCCGGACTGCTCACTGATGTGCAGCTCTACGAGAAATACCCCGCACTCTACAGCACGGATATGAAACGGCGCCACCGCTGGATACGCGGAGACTGGCAGATAGCCGCCTGGTGCCTGCCCTGGGTACCCGATGCCAGGCACAAATGGCATAAAAATCCGTTGGATGCATTGTCTCGCTGGAAGATATTTGACAATCTCCGCAGGAGCCTTTTCCCTCCTGCTGTCACGGCCCTCATCATACTCAGCTGGCTGCTGCTGCCGGATGCCGGCTGGTGGACACTCATTGTGACAGGCATCATCATCCTGCCCGGATTGCTCAGCAATTTCTGGAGTCTGCTGCACAAACCAAAGGATGTCATCCTACTGCACCATGTCATCGTGTCCGGGCGCTCTGCCGGCAATGCCGCCGTGAGCGCTATGTTTGGCGCGATATGCCTGCCCTATGAGGCATTTATGAATCTCGATGCCATCCTGCGCTCCTGCTGGCGCATGCTCATATCGCGGCGCCACCTGCTCGAGTGGAATCCCTCAGGCTTCGCAGAGCTATCAGCTACCAATAGCCTTGCCGGTTCTTACCTCTCCATGATGCTCGAGCCACTGACAGCGATAGCTGTCACGGTATACCTGAGTATCAGAGCTTCACACGCACTCTATATAGCAGGACCGATCATCGCACTATGGCTCACAGCCCCTCTTATTACCTGGTTTGTGAGCCAGCCCGTAGCACGCAAACTGGCAGAGCTGACGTATGAGCAAACCATCTTTCTCCAGAAGCTCACCCGCAAGACCTGGGCCTTCTTTGATGAACTCGTCAATGCTGATGATAATTGGCTACCACCTGACAACTTTCAGGAACAACCCGTGTCTGCCATAGCTCACCGGACGTCGCCCACCAATATCGGCCTGTCGCTCCTGGCGTCCCTCACTGCGTTTGATTTCAGCTATATCACCCTGAGTGAAATGCTGGATAGGACAGGTGGTACTTTCAGCTCACTACAGAAAATGGAACGCTTTCACGGGCATCTGTACAACTGGTACGATACGCAAACGCTCACCCCCCTCCGGCCAAGGTATATATCCTCAGTAGATAGCGGCAACTTTGGAGGCCACCTGCTCACACTCCGGCAGGGCCTGCTGGCTATACCCGACCAGCAGGTCATAGGCGAAAACCTGTTTGAAGGCCTGCGCAATACCCTACGTATACTGGCAGATACGGTACACAAAAGAGACTTTGCAGTGCTGAAAGAATTTAAAACAGAGCTGGAGACCATATGCAGTGCTCAGCCGGCTACGCTCTATGATACGCGCATAGCGCTGGAGCGCCTGCTGGCAAAATACGCCAACGTATCCAGGTATCTGCAGACTGATGATGCCAGCAAAACGCACTACTGGAAGAAGGCACTCGAAACTCAGATCACAGCCCCGCTGGAAGAGATGAAAAAGCTCACGCCGTGGGTATTTCTCTCACTCCCGGCAGATGTCATGGCTACTATACCTATACCAGCCATACCTACACTCAGAGAGATCGCCAGGCTATCCCTGTCTACTGCGCATCATAGTGAGCAGCCCTGGTTTGACTCCTACAATACAGCTGTCGCAACTGGCAGCGATCAGGCCAAGGCCTTCATAGCTGCTACGGAGTACCTGGCAGGCCAGTGCTCTGAGTTTGCTGATATGGAGTGGGACTTCCTCTATGATAAAAATAAGCGGCTGCTCACTATAGGGTACAATGCTGATGAGCATCGTATGGACAGCAGCTTCTATGATCTCCTGGCCTCAGAGGCCCGCCTCACTGTTTTTCTGGCTATAGCACAGGGCAAGATACCTCAGGAGAGCTGGTTTGCACTGGGCCGGCTGATCGTAAATGTAAATGGCAACCCTATATTGCTCTCATGGAGTGGATCCATGTTTGAGTATCTGATGCCCATGCTGGTCATGCCGAGTTTTGACAAAACACTCATCAACCAGACCGATAAAACCAGCGTGCAACGCCAGATACAGTATGGCAAAGAGCGGGGAGTGCCATGGGGCATATCAGAGAGCGGCTACAATATGATAGACGCTGCCCAGAATTATCAATATAAAGCATTTGGAGTGCCCGGGCTCGGGCTGAAGCGCGGGCTCGGAGAAGATCTGGTCATAGCGCCATATGCATCTGTCATGGCCCTCATGGTCTCCCCGGAGCGGGCATGCACCAATCTACAGCAGATGGCTACCATGGGATTTGAGGGTAAGTACGGCATGTATGAAGCTGTAGATTATACCCCATCGCGATTGCCGCGCGGCCAGTCGTTTGCCCTGGTGCAGTCATACATGGCCCACCATCAGGGTATGAGCCTGCTCTCCCTGTCCTATCTGCTGCTAGGCCAGCCTATGCAGAGGCGCTTTGAGGCGGAGCCACAGTTTCAGGCCACCATGCTGCTGCTGGAGGAGCGCATACCAAAGGCTACCTCCTACTACGCTCATACTACCGATACCGCAGATGCCCACTCTATAGTGAGCGGCTCTGAGGTGAGGATCATACGCAATCCGAATACCGCTGTGCCGGAGGTACAGCTCCTCTCCAATGGCAACTATCATGTAATGGTAACCAACGCCGGAGGCGGCTATAGCAAGTGGAAGAATCTGGCTGTGACCAGGTGGCGCGAAGACAGTACGTCTGACAACTGGGGCACTTTCTGCTACGTACGTGACCTCGAGACAGGTACCTACTGGTCTACGGCTCATCAGCCCACACTGCGCAAAAGCAAGTACTATGAGGCTGCCTTCTCTCAAGGCCGCGCAGACCTGCGCGACAGGCAGCAAGATATAGAGATGCACACTGAGATAGTAGTTTCTCCGGAGGATGATATCGAGATGCGTCGGCTATATCTGATCAATAGATCTGGCCGCAGGAAAGTACTGGACATCACCAGTTATGCTGAGGTGGTCATAGCACCTCCGGCTGCTGATGCGTCACACCCGGCCTTCAGCAATCTATTTGTACAGACCGAGATCCTGAAAGGGCAAAACGCGATCATCTGTACACGCCGTCCACGCGGAGCGAATGACAAAGAACCGTGGATGTTTCACATGATGAAGGTGCACGGCACAAAGCCTGCTGAGACTTCTTATGAGACAGACAGGATGCAGTTTCTGGGTCGTGGCAATACAGTGGCCAATCCCAGAGCGATGACCTCTGCAGATCCGCTGTCGGGTAGTCAGGGGCCGGTGCTGGACCCTATAGTTTCCATCCGATATCAGATAGTACTCGAGGAAGATGAGACTGTGACTGTAGATATGCTGCTCGGTATAGCAGATACACGTGAGGGCTGTCAAGGCCTGATAGATAAATATCAGGACAAGCATCACAAAGACCGTGTGTTTGAGCTGGCCTGGACACATAATCAGGTAGTGCTGCGCCAGATCAATGCCTCAGAAGCAGAGGCGCAGCTATACAGCCGCCTGGCTGGATCTGTACTGTATATGAATCCCGCACTGCGTGCAGAGCCAGCTACACTGATCAAGAACCGCAAGGGGCAGTCAGGGCTCTGGCCGTACTCTATATCGGGCGATCTGCCCATAGTGCTCCTGCGTGTAGGTGAGAATGCCAACATAGACCTGATCCGGCAGCTGATACAGGCGCATACCTTCTGGCGGATGAAAGGACTGCTTGTAGACCTTGTGATCTGGAATGAAAGCCACGGCGGCTACCGCCAGTCACTGCAAAACCAGATCACCAGCCTGATAGCTGGCAAAACTACCGAGCAGTCCGGTGGCATCTTTGTGCGCGGCGCAGATCAGGTACCCGCGGAGGATACAGTGCTGATGCAGACAGTAGCACGGATCTGCATCTCCAGTGCGGACAACTCGCTACTGGAGTTTATCAATCGCAAGGTACCGGGCAAGGCGACTATCCCCTACCTGATACCTACCTATGCACACCAGCCTGCAGATGAGCCGGGCCTGACAGCAGAGCCACTGATATTTGACAATGGCTATGGTGGCTTCTCATCTGATGCGAGGGAGTATATCATAGACATTGCACCAGGCAAAATCACTCCCGCACCATGGGTGAATGTATTGGCCAATCCGGACTTTGGCACACTGATATCTGAGAGTGGTCAATGCTACACATGGAGCGAAAACGCCCATGAGTACCGCCTGACTCCATGGGCCAATGACGCCGTGAGCGATCAGGGGGGAGAGGCATTTTACATCCGTGATGAAGAAACCGGATACTATTGGTCGCCTCTGCCTATACTGTCAGACATCAAAGCTCCGTACAGAGTGAGACATGGCTTTGGCTATAGCGTGTTTGAGCATACTGAGGCAGGCATACAGTCTGAGGTATGGGTATATGTAGATCTGGCTGCTACGATCAAGTTTACCGTGATCAAGGTGAAAAACATCTCAGGCCGTATGAGAAAACTATCAGTGACAGGCTATACAGAGTGGGTACTGGGGGAGCTGCGCCCCAAGACCTCGATGTACATTTCTACAGAGGTCGATACTGATACCGGCGCCATCCTGGCGAGAAACCCATACAGTATGGAGTTTTCTGACCGGGTGGCCTTCTTTGATACAGATGAAGTCAACAGAAGCTATACCGGTAGCCGCACCGAGTTTCTGGGTAGAAACTCTACCATACAGCAGCCTGACGCCATGTCCAGACTGCGCCTCTCCGGCAAAACAGGGGTGGGCATTGATCCATGTGCGGCTATCCAGGTCACCTTTGACCTGAGCGAATACCAGAGCAAAGATGTGGCGTTTCGCCTCGGCGCTGGCAAGCACCATGCAGATGCAGTCAATACTATCAGACAGTTCAAAGGCAAAGATATGGCTGCCGAGGCACTGGAGAAGGTGCGCGACTATTGGGCGCACGCTATCTCTGCTGTGCAGCTGCAGACCCCTGATCAGTCTATCAACACGATGGCCAATGGATGGCTGGTGTATCAGGTACTCTCCAGCCGCGTGTGGGCGCGCAGTGGCTTCTATCAGTCGGGTGGTGCGTTTGGATTTCGCGATCAGCTGCAGGATATCATGGCCCTGCTCTACACAGAGCCCTCACTGGCCAGAAAGCAGATCTTGCTCCATGCATCGAAGCAATTCAAAGAGGGGGATGTGCTGCACTGGTGGCATCCGCCTGTAGGGCGCGGTGTGCGCACACGCTGCTCTGATGACTACCTGTGGCTGCCCTTTGTGACGGAGAGGTATGTACGCTGTACAGGGGATACATCCATACTCGATGAGACGGTCGCCTTTATAGAGGGACGCGCGCTGAACACAGGTGAAGAGTCTAACTATGACCTCCCGGTGGTATCTGGCGAGTCTGCCTCACTCTATGAGCACTGCCTGCGTGCTATACACCATGGCATGCGCTATGGTCAGCATGGATTGACACTGATGGGTACCGGCGACTGGAACGATGGTATGGATCAGGTGGGCAAAGAGGGCAAAGGTGAGAGCGTCTGGTTGAGCTTCTTCCTCTTTGATGTATTGAGCAGATTCACAGCCGTGGCTCGCATGCGCGGAGATGACGAGTTTGCCGCAGTATGTGACAAGGAAGCAGCGCTACTGCGAGAGAACATAGATAAGAACGCCTGGGATGGAGAGTGGTACAGGCGGGCCTACTTTGATGACGGGTCGCCGCTGGGCTCTGCTACTAACCCAGAGTGCAAGATAGACTCTATAGCCCAGAGCTGGTCAGTGATCTCCGGCGCTGCTGAGGGAGAGCGCCGGGAGAGGGCCCTTGACGCGGCCTATCAGTACCTGGTGAGCCGGCACGAGGGCCTGATCAAGCTGCTCGATCCACCCTTTGACCAGTCAGGGCTGGAGCCGGGGTACATCAAAGGATACCTGCCGGGCATACGCGAGAATGGCGGCCAGTACACCCATGCAGCACTGTGGCTGATCATAGCCTTTGCCGAGCTGGGCAGGAATGACCGCGTGGCAGAGCTGCTGGCCATGATCACCCCACTGAACCATGGCAAGGATGCTACCCATATAGCCACATACAAGGTGGAGCCCTACGTGATAGCGGGCGATGTCTATGCCGGTGCGCACCTGGGGCGTGGCGGCTGGACCTGGTACAGCGGCTCTGCGGGATGGTTCTACAGGCTGATCATAGAGTACGTAGTGGGCCTGCGCAAGGAAGGCGACCAGCTGCGCTTCCGCCCATGTGTGCCGGACGACTGGCAGTCCTTCCATCTGCAGTACCGCTATGGCGCGACCACGTACACCATCGCCTTTACCAACAAGGGTAAGACTGTGAAGGCAATCTCTCTGGATGGTACTGATCAGCCGGAGCAAGTCATCACCCTGACGGACGATGGCCGGGAGCACCGCGTAGAGGTAGCGCTCGGTTGAAGTTTTCCGACTGAACAGGCCATCCTATCGGGGGCCGGCTGATGATCAGGAGAGTGCCCGCAGCACAGGTCCCCAGCCATCTGACAAGGCAAGTTTTCCGACTGGAGAGGCTATTGGTTATCAGGGAGTTTCGGAGACAGAGAACGCAGAAGGTGGTGCGGCTAATTTTTCGATCTTGACACCGAAATGCCATTGCAATTCAAGGCGTTTCATAAGGGTGGTGTGACCACCGCTATGGATGTGACTGAAACTCAATGTGAATGATAAAATATCATTACATTACATCAACTAAACCTGACTGCTATGCCACGCAAACTTCTACTAGCCGTACTCCTTCTCTCTCTGATCATAGAGGTGGGCCTGAGCCTGGGTATTTTCTTTGCCAAGGACCTGGTGTCGAAGCAATTTGGTGTGGTGCTCACACCCGACACGGACTTTCTCAGCTATATAGTGGGGTGGCTGTGCTGCTTTCTCTCACTGATCCTCTGTCTGGCCATCTATGAGCTGTGGCACCACGACCGGCACTATATCATGCTGTGCTACCTGCTGGGCTACTTCTGGATGGCTATAGGGATAGCGATCTATGTGGGCTACCAGCGCACGGACAATCTCTTCATAGATACGCTGAAGGGGCTGGTGATAGTGGGGCTGACGCGCTGGGCCTCGCAGCGGATACCACCGGTGGCAGAGATAGGGTAGGTGAGTGCGAACTCAACCGAGTATCTGTAAACCTGCCGAATATATACGGCACAGCAATTGGGCGTAATTGCCACTTACGTAGTACAACTCCTGAAGCTATTTTTATATGAAATTGCAGTCTGGTATGAGAGGTAGTACTTCTATCTATTAAGCTAATCAAGTGGTAAGTCTTTTCCTTTTTTCAGCTTAGTTTAGACAAAACAAATGCTGACAAAAATCCGAGTACTGTAATAAGTCCGATCAGGCCGTGGCCCTCTTCAAAAGCTTCGGGCATCATAGTATCACTAAGCATGGAGAGTATAGCCCCGGCAGCCACGGCGACGGTAGCGGCTATGACGTCCGGGGAAAAGTTTTTGAAAATCGTATACCCGCAAAACGAAGCCAGGCCGGATACCAAGGCGATACCGATCCAGATACCAAAAATATATTTTGCTGATCGTCCGGACTTCTTCATACCTGCAGTGCTGGAGAGAGCCTCGGGTACATTGGAGAGGAAGATAGCTATGACGGTGGCTATGCTGACTATACCACCCTCTATCATACTGACTCCAACGGCTATAGACTCCGGTATGCCATCCAGCAAGGAACCTAACGCAATAGAGAGGCCGCTATTTTTATTGGCAGATTCCTTTTTCTGCTGATCACCTGACCTTTTGCGATGCTTAGCTCCATTTTTGCTGAGAAAGTAATTGACAATGGAATAGATAACAGCACCACTCAGAAAACCTATAGATGTAGAATCAAAACCGCCACGATGGTAGGCCTCGTCCATCAGATCAAATGCCAGAGCGGATATCAATACCCCGCTGCCAAAGGCCATCACGAATGCAATAAGCCTGGTGGGAACCTGAGTGAAAAAAGAGATTAATGCGCCAACGATCAAGGCAGAACCTGAAACCAGGCCCCAAAATGTGGCCTTGAGCCATAAGGGAATGGTGAGTAGTAGCATATGTAGAGGTACGATGACCAATAAATGCTACCCCAACTACAATGCCATATTTATCCAATGAAACTGCGAGGACTGTGCTAAGTACCAATGCGGCATGGAAACATGACTATAGCAGTAGCTAATCCCGAACTACCTCTCAGGACGGGACAATTAAAATAAAAATGGCTGCTACAGGGTAGCAGCCATTTCCGCAAGTAGTAATCCACATTAGCCTATAGCGATTTCCTTACCTTTTGAGATACCCTTGCCATCGCGACCGAGTACAAGTTTCAAAACTCCGTCGGTATAAGTAGCCTTGATATCATCTTCCTTCACATCTTCCGGCAGAGAGAAAGAGCGGCTGAAAGAATGATAGTTATACTCCTGGCGAGTATAGTTCTTCTTTTTTTCTTCTTTTTCCTCTTTCTTTTCCGAAGATATTACCAGCATACCGTTTTTGGTAGTAACCTTGAAGTCATCCTTCTTCATACCCGGCACAGCTACATCAATTTCGTAGTGTTTCTCATTTTCCGAAACATTGACTGCCGGTAGCCAGCTGCGGTTGCCAAAACCATCTTCAAAGAAGTCATTGGTTTTGAAAAAATCTGAGAGCATGGAGCGGAATGGGGCCAAAGTGCCTTGGTCTTTCTTTAAGAGTGTCATAATAGAATTTTTAGTAGTTAATAATATACCACAAACATACTACCGCTACTGTCAGGGACTAATGAGGACCATCACTATCGACCATGATCCCTATTATTATCCGAACTAAAATGCGCCTTCACTTCGGCTACCATCTGCGGCTCTGTCAGATGTCCTGCAGGTTTGACGACTACCGCCTTAGTATCAAAATGCTTATCTCCCAACAATCTGTTATGCAATTCATACTTAGCATTGGAAGGACCAAATATCAGTATGCTATCATACTGTTTAAGGAGATCTATGATCATATCATAGTACTGATTCATACTGTTTTCCTCACGGTTATGCATATGGTGCTCATTATTGGTAGATCGATGATTTCCTAGCGAGGTACCCATACCATGCTCACCTTTGCATCGAGTATGAGATTCCTGATCGGAAAATGCTGTCTCGACTATAGCTAGCCTTTTGCTAATGTCTATAAAATGTGCCTGCCTGTGATCCAGCCACACTCCTATCTGCTTATTTACATTAATATGCTTCATAATAGTATCATTTATTGTCGTTTTTCAAATCGTCCTGACTTGTTGATGAATCTGATCTTATAAATGATGGCTTTCTTGCCGGATGTGTCATGTCTATGCACCTGCTCTAATCCATGGCTAGGCTGACTGGTTTGACTGGTCATCATTGGCATCAGCCTTTGCACCAGCTTTTGCATACCTATAGCTGCAGCATCTCCATGCAATTCCTCAAAAATACCCCAGGCTATCACACTCTTCCAGTTAGCCAGGTTTTCATATTGATCTACCTCAAAGCAGCAACTCGGATTTTCGCGGAGCATATGGATCTTCAATCCTTCGGAGGTATGGCCTATAGCACATCCGTCATCATAGATATAGGTGACTGGTACCACATATACCCTGCCATCAGCATAGCAGCCGATACGTCCTATCACATTGTCCGAAAGAAGTTGTTCTATCTCTTTAGTCGTTAATTCACCGAGCATATCCTGACTTTTTTTTTATAATAAAAAATTAATGCACAGTCCATCCACCATCTGCCACCATCACCATACCTGTAATATAAGATGCAGATGGCGAGCAGAGATATACGATGGTATCCGCTATTTCTTCCGGCAGCCCCATTCGGCCCATAGGGATCAGACTTGTATATGCATTTACAGATTGCGGATCGCTGCCCATCCCCCGCTCGGCCATGGGTGTACGGATGGCCCCCGGACAGATCGCATTGACTCTGAGGTCTGTCTTTGCAAGCTCCAGGGCTGCTACTTTGGTCAAGCCTGCTATGCCATGTTTAGAAGCTACATAGGCGGCCATATTGGGAAATCCTACCATGGCTGCTATAGAAGCGGTATTTACGATAGCTCCCTTAGACTGCTGCAGGATATATGGTATCTCGTGCTTCATACAGAGCCAGACTCCTTTCAGATTTATATCTACGGTTTTATCCCATTCTGCCTCCGTCAGGTCTCTCAGCGATTTATTTGCACCTTCGACCCCCGCATTATTGATCCCAAAATCAAGGCGACCATATTCCTCTATTGTTTTGCCGACCAGGGCCTTTACATCGGCCTCCTTTGAGACATCGCATTTCACATAAATCCCATCGCCACCCGGTTGCCTTACGTGATGTAATGTATCGCCCGCATCCTGCACATCAGCCAGCACGACCTTAGCACCCAGCCGTGCAAATGCAATAGCCGTGGCCTGACCTATGCCTGATGCCCCACCTGTGATAATAGCCACCTTAGATTCAAACATTCTTTTCATATTTTATATGGTTGTCTGGTGAAAAATATTTTGCTCTGCTAAATGGATATTTTCGATCCCCTTTATAAGGGCATCCGGATTAAATGAAATGCTATCTATACCCTGCTCGACCAGAAAACGGGCGAACTCTGGGTAGTCACTAGGTGCCTGGCCGCATAACCCTATTTTGACTTTTGCATTTTTTGCCTTGCTGATCGCAGTAGCTATCATCCACATGGCAGCCGCATTGCGCTCATCAAAGAGTGCATTTACGATAGTGGAGTCACGATCTATCCCCAGCGTCAGTTGTGTCAGATCATTAGATCCTATCGAAAAGCCATCAAATATCCGGGCAAATTCGGCTGCTAAAATGACGTTGCTAGGCACCTCGCACATGACAAATATCTCTAGCCCTTTATATCCTCTTTTCAGCCCAAAAACATCCATCAGTTGCACCACCTTTTTGCCCTCCTCTACAGTACGGCAAAACGGAATCATCAACTTTACATTTGTCAATCCCATTTGCTCCCGTACTCTTTTCATAGCTTCACACTCTAGCCGGAAACCATCCTGATAGCGAGGGCTGTAATAGCGTGAAGCACCGCGAAATCCGAGCATAGGGTTCTCCTCAGCTGGTTCAAAATATTTGCCACCCAAAAGCGCGGCATATTCATTGGTCTTGAAGTCGCTCATGCGTACGATTACATCTTTAGGATAGAATGCAGCTGCCACCTGTGATACCGACCGTGCCAGTTTATCTATGAAATATTCCTCCTTGTCACTATATCCATTGGTGAGGTCTGCTATTTTCTTTTTATCGAGGCCTTCCGGCAATTCTTCAAACCGCGCCAATGCCATGGGATGTACGAGGATGGAATTGCTGATTATAAATTCCATTCTCAAAAGACCAACCCCATTATTCGGATAAAAGGAAAGCTCGAACGCACGATCGGGGTGTGCTAGTATGAGCATAGGCTGAGTACGCGTGGCTGGTACAGCCGTAAAGTCTACTTCCTTTTCTTCCCACTCCAGCCTGCCGGGATAGACACTGCCGCCCTCGACATCCACACAGCTGACTGTGATAAGGTCATCATCCTTTATCTTATCTGTGGCATCTATGGTGCCTACCAGGGCGGGTATGCCGAGTTCGCGGGCTATGATGGAAGCATGGCTGGTTCTGCCCCCCTTATTGGTCACTATGCAAACAGCCTTCTTTAGAAGTGCGTTCCAGTCCGGATTGGTAACATCAGCTATAATAATATCACCTGGCCTGAGCCTGGAGGCATCCTCTAATGAATGAATGATACGCGCCCTGCCACTCACTATACCGCGGCCTACTGATATCCCTCTGCAGATCTCCTTTGCTTTACTTTTCAAATGGTAGGATCTGATGGCACTCCCTTTCTTATGGCTATGTACAGTCTCGGGGCGAGCCTGCAATATGTAGAGCCTGCCATCAAGCCCATCCCTGGCCCACTCTATATCCATCGGCTGGCCATAGTGTGTCTCTATCACCGCACACCAGTGGGCCAGCTGTACCACCTCGGCGTCATTCAAGGTCAGTTGCCTTCGTTTATCTGGAGCCGTATCGGTATTGATAGTATACCTGCCGTCTACCTGGGTCGGACTGAGCAGCATTGTCTTTTCCTTGCTGCCTATCTTCTTCTTTAGGATAGCATCAAATCCCTGAGCCAACGTAGGCTTAAAGACCAGAAATTCATCCGGCTCTACTGCTCCCTGCACGATATTCTCTCCCAGCCCCCATATACCCGTGATATAAATCGTATTTCTAAAACCACTCTCCGGCTCCAGTGTAAATGCCACACCCGAGGCACCTATGTCAGCACGCACCATTTTCTGCACACCGGCAGATAAGAATACCTGCATCTGATCAAATCCATGATCGAGGCGATATTTGATAGCACGATCATAAAATAATGACACATAGCACTGCTGGCAGGCCTTTATCACGGCTTCGGCATTTGTTACATTGAGGTAGGACTCATGCTGTCCTGCAAAACTAGCTTTAGGCAGGTCCTCAGCTGTAGCACTGCTACGTACAGCTACAGGACATTGGCCGCTCTCATCTTTACTCATCTGTCTGTATGCATCAGAAATAGCATCAGCCAAATCATGCGGCATAGCAGCCGTTGCAATCAGGTCGCGGCAGGCGCGGCCGACTTCAGACAGATTTGAAAGGGCCTTTTTATCAAGACTATCAAGTATTCTCCTTAAAGGTTCCTCCAGCTTATTTGCGCGGAGGAAGTATTTGTAGGCTGAAGCAGATATTGCAAATCCGTCAGGAACTTGAATACCACGTGAGGATAATTGATTGAACATCTCCCCCAGAGATGCATTCTTGCCTCCTACCTCAGATATATCCTTTAATGAAATACTTGAAAATGGAATGATATACATAGCAGAACTTTTTATGTCAAAAACATCGTGAATGATGCAAACATAATAGTGGCGGGATGCAGGATATATGACGGAAGTCACTATAATGATAAACTCAGAAAAGGTCATGGTGCGATTCGTAGCGGCCAAGCATTTGAGCGAAATCACTAACGCATATAATAATGATCATAAAGGTGGAGCGCTGCACCATATACTTTTGCAAGTGCATGGGGATCCGGTGTCTATCTGGTGCAGATATATACTGATATGGGTACAACCACTAAGAGGCTTGCTTGGCATAAATAAATAGCAACAAGCAAATCCAACTGCCGATAACCCCCCGCACTCCTGCGGGGCGTTTTTATTTATGCTTTTATATAAAATCACATGCAACTATGAGGTATCTCATCTATAAAAGAGTGTTGCCTATGGATATTTGCAAAAATGATAGTCTCCTCATGGCGCGAACGCTTCTGCCTGTAGCAATGACAGCATCAAAGACAACATATGTAAGTACAAGAATGAATGAATAAGAATGAGATCAATCAAAATAAAGGCATACTTTCTTACCACATTTCTCTTGTGTCAAGGATACATTGCAATGGCAGATCAGGGGGGACTTTGTTTTGCTGAAAAAACTACACGCGCAATAGCTTATGCCGAAAGCATCGGTCTGGACGCAAACCAACATTTGCTCCAATATGTACAGGCACTCCAGCACGGAAGCATGGATAGCAATGAAGCATGCTATCAACTCACCTACTCTATACTATTAGCTGCTACCTATGGTGAAAGCCCTGTATTTGAGTATAACGGTATTAAGACCAAGATAGATTCCAGTAGAATATCTCAGGCCACGCAAAAAACCATATCAGATCAAGACTGGCGCTATGTGGCTCAGCTTCTGGAGCCGGACCTCCCGATATATAAATCTCTCAAAATTTCACTCCAACAGTATGCGGAGCTGGATCGCAAAGAACAATCTCATAATCGCAAAGACATTGTAGCCAGACTACAGGCCTATGGCATAGGGACAGGTGATACGGCATCAGCTATTAAAAATTTTCAAAAATTGGTGGATCTCGATACCACCGGAGTAGCTGATATTATCACTATTAAAGAACTGGCAGTACCGATTAGTTCCCGTATTTATGCTATCAAAAAAAGCTTAAACACCCTGCGATGGATCTACCAGATACCGGAGAGTCAGGTAGTATGGGTGAATATTCCTGCGGCACAGCTCCGTGTAATAAGCAAAACCTCGGACAGTGTCATCGGTATGAAGGTTATATTGGGAAAGGTGAGCTGGCAGACACCTACGTTCGCCTCCTATATAGATGGGATAACGACCTACCCCTACTGGATAGTCCCTAAGCGTATAGCTGTGAAGGAGATTTTACCCAAGGTCAAATACAATCCGGGTTTACTGGATGCAAATAATATACAAGTACTAGATCGCTATGGTCGTATCGTCCCATCAGGCAAAATAGCCTGGCACAGATTGTCATCCGGCTATTTCCCTTATACTCTGAGGCAATCTACCGGCTGTGATAATTCGTTAGGTGTAATGATGTTCAATATCAATTCACCTTATAGCATTTTCCTGCATGATACTAATACAAAAGATCTTTTCAATAATAAAAGCCGCTACCTTAGTCACGGCTGCATCAGGGTAGAGAGTGCTCTAGCACTGGCACAGGCGATCACTAATGATGAAATTTCGAAGATTACCATAAACAAACTGAATAGCTGTCTGAAAGATCAGGTACCAGTTAAAATAGAACTATCCAATAAAGTACCAGTCATAGTTACGTACTTGCTGGCCGGAACAGACGAGAATAATACATTGCACTTTTACCAGGATGTATATGGCAAAATGAAATAAATCCATGTACCATACATCAGAATGCTGCTTAGTCCTTGTATTGGTTGACCGATCAAATTATCTCAGTGCTTTTTAGCGAGGCCACTCGATTATATTCATTATATAATCTAACTTTTCTGTCAACTTAATTTCAGGACGGGGTACTATCACGATACAACAACAGGCATTTTTGCCGGCCATTTCTTTAGTTATGACTGAAGATGACCAGATTGGCCATAGAGAAGTTCCATATCATGGCGATACTCACAGAGAGTAGCTTGGAGAAATAGAAGTTGAGCTTCATTTTGTCAGAGAAGACATAAAGCGCTCCCATAGCGATCAGAAAGCCGATCGTCATAGATACAGCAAACTTCATAGCCTGTGTACCCACATTCGGGTCATGATTGTCAAAAGACCAAGCCCGGTTCAGGCAGAAATTGACAGTAGCGGACAGGATAAAAGAGATCGTATTGGAGATGTATTTGTTGATCTTAAACTTTTCCTTGCACACGTAGAGCGTACCAAAGTCTACACCGAATGAGGTAGCCCCCACTACGGCAAACTTAGCACCCTTCATTATGAGCTCGTGACTGATCTCCATGCGTGAATCAAAGCGCGCAAAGATGCTTTATTTCTCCGATAGTTTGGAGTATTTTATGACTGCAAAGATCATCGTGCCCCAGCCCATCAGAAAGAATAAGCCACCAAAAGGTGTGACCGGGCCAAAGACCTCTTTGGGCAATCCGGTGATATCTGTGGTAGCCAGCGCATATAGCGATCCCGAAAAGAGTACCACACCTACCAGAAAGAAGTAGGCAGCTGTGAGCAGGTAGCGTACACCCTTCACATCATATAGCACAAAGGCGATCATCGCAGCGAGAACATGATAAAATTGATATGCCACGCCCTTCTCCCAGATGCGGGCCTGATAATCGTTCATATAGGGCTTCAGTCCATGCGCACCAAAGGCTCCGAGCGCTACAGCCAGAAAGCCAAGAATGCAGATCGCGACGAGGATGTTTTTATTGGTCATGACTAGTGGTGAGGTTTGAATTGATAAATAGCCGCAGCAAAGATCTTGACAGCTATCGCTATGAGGATCACACCAAAGAATTTCTTCAGAGCGCCGAGGGTAGACTTGCCTATTTTGCGCTCCAGCCAGTCTACAGATAGCAGTACGATGTAGATCACTACCAGATTCAACAAGATACCCACCACTATATTCTGCCAGGTGTAGACAGAGTGCAGCGACATGATAGTAGTGAGCGTACCTGATCCTGCCAGCAGGGGGAAGCCCAGCGGCACGATACTGCCTGAGCGGCCCAGGTCAGGGTCTGAGCGGAAGAGGTTGATGCCCAGCACCAGCTCCAGACCGAGAATAAAGATCACGATAGAGCCCGCCACGGCAAAAGACTGTACGTCCACACCCATCAGCTTTAGCAGCTGCTCACCTACAAAGAGGAAGAGGATCATCAGAAAGCCCGCAAACAGCGTGGAGATGCCGGGATGAAACTCTACCTGCCGGTTTTTAAGGCTGATAATGACAGGCAGACTGCCGATCACATCTATCACCGCAAAGAGTGTAAATGTGATGGTCAGTATATCTGCTAAAGAGAACATAACGCAAAAATAGCAAATGCGTGCTAACATTCTGTACAGTTTTTATATGTAACATTGTTACATTTATGCAAGGGCGGAATGTAAGTACCGTACTGCCCAAGATATTTGCCTAACTACTTAATACTAACTACTAAATACTCCAGGTAAGCATGAAGAAAGTCATCATCATAGGTGCCTCATCAGGCATAGGCAGTGACCTCGCTATAGAAATGTCAAAAAGAGGCTATGAAGTAGGTATAGCGGCCCGCAGACTGGAGATGCTGCAGCAGGTGGCCGGCCAGTGCACCGGGAAAACATATATCAAGTCAATAGATATGGCCCGGCATGATGAGGCTCGCACGAAACTCGGCGAACTGATAGAGGAAATGGGCGGTGCCGATATCATAGTCTACAATGCCGGGATAGGTGAGAGCAGCGGCAAGTGGGAGAAGGAGCACCAGATGCACGAGATCAACGCGGTAGGTTTTGCTGCTATCGCCAACTATGCGTTTAAATATTTCCGCGACAGCGGCAGAGAGGGGCAGATAGTCGGCGTCTCTTCTGTAGCCGGTACGCGCGGCTCGCGCTATGCCATAGGGTATGGCGCGACCAAGGCCTTTATGTGGAACTATATGGAGGGCCAGCGCCACAAGGCCATAGCAGAAAAGAAAAACATCACGATCACTGATATCCGTCCCGGTTTCATAGATACGCCCATGACCAAAGGACAGAAAGGGATGTTTTGGGTGGTAGACTCTGCCTATGCTGCGCGCCTCATAGCGAATGCCATAGAGGCAAAAAAGAAAGTAGCCTATATACCCGGCAAGTGGGCCTTTGCTTCCTTTGTCATGCGCCTCTTGCCGGATTTTATTTGGAACAGATCTTGATCTACACTGCACATGGAAGACAAGAAATCAATGAATGTTTACCTGAAGTATTCCTCGATGGCATTTCAGATGGCGGCTACCATCGGCATCTTTGCTTTTGCAGGATATGAAATAGACAAGCACTATCACATAGAGCGCCAGTGGTGGACTATAGGCCTCTCGGTGGTCGGCGTAGGTATCGCGCTCTTCACTGTGATCAAAGATTTCATAAAGCCTGCGAAATAGGCTTACCTTTGCCGTATATGATGAAAGGTTTTTTTCTGAAGCTGGGCGTACTCACGCTCTTATCGGGATTGGTGCTATTTGCTATAGAGTCGCAGGGATTTTTTGCAGACTATCAGAGCTTCGTATGGATCAGTCTGGGCTTTATGTTTGGTGTCACTGCGCTGGTATACCTGATCTTCCTGCGCGCGCTGGCTATCAAAGATCATAGCAGCTTTATGATGGCCTTTGGCTCCGCCTTCGCTATCAAGTCTTTCGCCTCGCTGGCTTTCGTCTCTTACTTCATTTTCTTCCGGCCTATAGAGAATAAATATTTCATCCTGCCATTCTTCGGCCTTTATTTTGCCTATACCGGCCTGCTTGTTTTCCACCTGTGGCAGATCACCAAGAGGAAGCCGCTGCCGTAGACAGTCTATTGTGTTTTCACAAACCTTTTAAAGGTATATCCGCCAGATGTTTTTATCCGCGCAATGTATAAGCCCGGTGAAAGCTCTCCAATGTCAAGCGAAGGGGTGTAGTACTGTTTTATCTCCTTGCCTTCAGTATTGTAGAGCGTAGCTGAAAGAAATTGCGCCTGATCTGATTGGATAAAAACTGTTTTGACGGCAGGGTCAGGGAATAGAGAAATATATTCACCGGCGTGTATGTCGGTGATGCCTGTAGGCGTGCATGTAGACCAGCAGGAGCTGTTTTTGCAATAGCCTGACAGCTGGCCCGCTATACCGGTACCATCTGCAAAAACATAGTCAAGGAAAAATCCATAAGAAAATCCGCGCCCTTCGTAAAGCATGATGCTAGGTTCGTATAATGTTGTCACTTTCGGGTTGGTGAAGTACCAGGTTTTGACTGTATCGCCTTGAAAGTTGCTCCATGCTATGCTATCTACGTAGATGTATCCGGAGTCATGATTCGGGTAATGATCACCTTGACCATAACTGACGTAAAAGGAGTCTCCTACATTTAGAGAATAATCTATCGTAAGATTATCCCTGTGTCTCTGCATATCATAGTAGTAAACCTTTCGGGCAAGAGTATCTTCGCGATAGTAACCCGGCCTACCATATCCCTCGCAATAAGGAAATGCCAAAGGTCCACTGGAGTGTGGGGGGCATGCCGGACACGCGGCATAAACACTTGAATACATGAGGCTGTATTTTACAGAGTCTATCAGGGTATCGCCTTCCAGTTTGTAATAGTAGGTAAAGAAATAGGTCAAGGGAGGACCTTGAAAGCCATTGCAATCTGAACAGTAGGTAGCATCTGTTTTCCATTCCGCACTGTCTACTATCATCTTACGATAGCCGGTTTGTGCAAAGGCAGTAGCAACTAGCAATACTAAAATTGCGAGAGATAGTAACCGTTTTCTCATACAGGTAGTTTCTGACAGAAAGATAACCTATTCCAGCCTGTTATATCTATAAAATTCGGTGAACGCAATATGTTTTGCGCTCTAGCCGCAAATTGTATTTTTGCGGTTCAAATTTAAAGACATGAGCACTACCCCTATCCGTGACTTTGTCACCAAGCACTACCTCCACTTCAATGCCGCTGCCCTCGTAGACGCAGCCAAGGGCTATGAGACGCACCTGGCAGAAGGAGGCAAAATGATGATCACGCTGGCTGGTGCCATGAGTACCGCAGAGCTGGGCCTCTCTCTGGCAGAAATGATCCGCCAGGACAAGGTACAGATCATCTCCTGCACGGGTGCCAACCTGGAGGAGGATATCATGAATCTGGTAGCCCACTCTCACTACAAGCGCGTACCAAACTATCGTGATCTCTCTCCTCAAGAGGAGTGGGACCTGCTCGAGAACCACTACAACCGCGTGACTGATACTTGCATACCTGAAGAGGAGGCATTCCGCCGCCTGCAGAAGCATATACACAAAGTATGGAAGGATGCAGATGACAAGGGTGAGCGCTACTTCCCGCACGAGTATATGTACAAGATGCTGCTCTCAGGTGAGCTACAGCAGTACTATGAGATAGATCCAAAGAATAGCTGGATGCTGGCCGCTGCCGAGAAGAACCTGCCTATCGTAGTGCCGGGCTGGGAAGACTCTACTATGGGCAATATCTTTGCCTCTTATGTGATCAAAAATGAAATGAAAGCTACTACTATGAAGTCCGGTATCGAGTACATGGTATGGCTCGCGGACTGGTACCGCAATAACTCTGCGGGCAAGGGTGTAGGTTTCTTCCAGATAGGTGGTGGTATAGCGGGAGATTTCCCTATCTGCGTAGTGCCTATGATGTATCAGGATCTGGAGTGGCATGATGTGCCGTTCTGGTCATACTTCTGCCAGATCAGTGACTCTACTACATCATACGGCTCCTACTCAGGTGCCGTGCCTAATGAGAAGATCACCTGGGGTAAGCTCGACATCACTACGCCTAAGTTTATAGTAGAGTCAGACGCCACGATCGTAGCGCCGCTGATCTTTGCCTATCTGCTGAAGTGGTAATAACCTCAGCTTAAGGACTTATTCATTCTACTGGACAACATCTAGATGTGGTCATTTTGCCTGCCCGATAGCTGAAAGTGCGGAGCATAGGCTGACTTTATCTCTCTGCCATCCAGTAGCCATAGTAGTGGCATCCTGGAGGGTACGGTCACTTTCTCTACCCGCATAAATGTGCCAAATACGCGATCCCAGAAACGTGTAGTCACTCCATGATTTTTTTGCGGGCTATGAAAGTGGTGGTAGAAGTGGTGCTTTCGCAAAATGATAAAAGGCCGCGCTATGGGATCTTTAGCGTGAAACCTGTAGTGCGTAAGCTCATAAACTCCATACATCCCTGCGAACCCCAGCACAAAGGCCAGTGCATACGGCACAGGCATCATGATACTCAGCAGTCCCGTCAGTACTCCTGATACTATAATCGCAGCCAACACCTTCTGGAGAGGTGGAGCAAAGTAATTTGCCTTGGCATGGTGCATCAGGTGCTCAGACTTAAAGAAGTTCTTGCCCTTGTGTACATGGCCCAGGAAGCGATGTAGTACATACTCTGTGAAAGTCCAGAATACGACACCAGTCAAAAAAGCTATTGTGATAAGCATAACCATGATTTTAGTTTAAAGCTAAAACACATTATGCAGCAGTGATGCCCTATCATGTCGAAGCCGCGCTAAAGGCGTTTGAACCGTGATTCAGACAATAAAAAAGCGGCCCCATTCAGGAACCGCTCTTCGTATTTTCCAGTCAACTGCCAACCGGCACCTGACACCAGATTTACTTCAGACCCAGTGCTACACGCTTGAAAGCCTTCACTGCGAGCCCTTTCTCTACCTCGCCGAGGTGCTGAGCTACAGTCTTGCTGCCATCCTTTACGAATGGTTGTGTATTGAGGGTGTTCTCCTTCAGGTATGATTGAGCAGCGCTCTCAGCTATCTTCTGGAGGATGTTCTCAGGCTTGCCAGAGGCAGCTGCCTTTTCCTTTGCGATAGCTACTTCGCGGTCTATCACTTCCTGAGATACGCCAGAAGCGTCTACTGCCAGTGGGTTCATAGCTGCTACCTGCATCGCTACGTCCTTGCCGGCTACTGCGTTCGCATCGCTCTTGGCATTGCTCAGAGATACCAGTACACCGATCTTATTGCCGGCGTGGTTGTATGCTACGATGTTTTCACCCGCCAGTGTCTCATAGGCAGATACTGCGATCAGCTCACCGATAGCAGATACTTTTTCTTCTACTTTACCCTTGATGGTAGTGCCATCCATAGGGAGTGCCAGTACCTCATCGAGGGTCTTGGCATCAGCCTCCAGGGCTGCCTTGGCTATCGCCTCGGCCAGGCCACGGAAGTCTTCATTCTTTGCCACGAAGTCAGTCTCGCAAGACAGGTATGATACGACACCGCGCTTGCCATCTGCTGTAGTGAGCGCTACGATGCAGCCTTCCAGAGAGTCACGGCCGGCACGCTTCTCAGCTACCTTAGCGCCTTTCTTGCGCAGGTAGTCTACAGCGGCTTGTACGTCGCCGTTTGATTCAGTCAGTGCTTTTTTGCAGTCCATGAGGCCAGCTCCTGTCAGGTTGCGCAGCTCATTTACGAGACTTGCGGTGATAGTGATTGTTGACATTTGATTATCCTTTTATTGTTGGTTTTAAAATTAGAGTCTTTCTTTCTGATTACTGTCTGCCGGATTTACAGATCACCGGCTGCTCCTTTAAAAAGACTTGCCAAGATGCAGGGCAACTTGGCAAGTAATATCAGGAGACGATTAAATCGATATTATCTTTTAGGTGCACCTGCGCCGCCCCTATTGCCAGTGCCGCCGCCGATCCTGCTCCGGCCGGATCCGCCGCCGCTACCAGACCTGCCGCGACCGCGACCGCCTTCCTTCTTGCCGTCGCCGCCGTCTTCCAGGCCAGCTACGCGCTCGAAGTTGTCAGCATTGGTATCCTCTTCTTCTTCAGCGTCCTTGCCATCTGTAGCGCGCTCTGCGAGGCCCTCAGCGATAGCATCAGCTATGAAGTTGGTCAGGATGTAGATAGACTTAGATGCGTCATCATTGCCCGGGATAGCAAAGTCTACTTTGGTAGGGTCAGAGTTTGTATCTACTATACCAAAGGTATTGATGTTCAGACGCTGAGCCTCCTTCAGAGCGATGTGCTCATGAGTGATGTCTACGAGAAATACAGCCGAAGGAGCCCTGTTCATAGCGGCGATACCACCCAGTACGCGCTCCATCTTTTCTTTCTCACGGCTCAGTACGAGCTTTTCTTTCTTGGTTACGCTCTCCAGAGTACCATCAGCGAGCATTTTCTCGATGCTTTGCATCTTCTTTACGCTCTTGCGGATAGTGGGGAAGTTGGTCAGCATACCACCCAGCCACCTGTCAGTGACATAGGGCATATTCACGCGTGTAGCAGCTTCTTTTACTACTTCCTTAGCTTGCTTCTTGGTAGCTACGAAGAGTATCTTCTTGCCGGCCTTTGCCATAGCCTTGACAGCTGCAGCAGCCTCGTCGAGCTTATCTATAGTACGATTCAGGTCTATGATGTGGATACCCTTCTTCTCTGCAAAGATGTATGGGAGCATCTTTGGATTCCACTTCCTGCGGAGGTGACCGAAGTGTACACCTGCGTCGAGCAGTTCCTGATGAGATATTTTAGCCATTGTTTTATTTCGATTATAAGTTTTATTAAATCTTTCCCTGTTCGATTAACGCTTAGAGAATTGCTCCTGACGGCGTGCTTTGCGGAGGCCGGTCTTCTTACGCTCTACCTCACGTGCGTCACGACGCATGAATTTTTCTTTCTTCAGCGCCGGGCGTACCTCCGGGTTGTCATGCACGAGTGAGCGTGCGATACCCAGTACGATAGCCTCTGCCTGACCTTTCACGCCACCGCCAAATACATTGACAGTCACGTCAAACTTGCCCCATGCATCAGCAGTCTTGAGAGGAGCCTCTACTTTTTGCTGGATGAAGTCCAGAGGGAAATATTCCTTATAGTCTTTGCCGTTTACGGTGATGGTGCCATTGCCGCCCTTCAGCACTACGCGTGCTACAGCTGCTTTACGCCTGCCTACGGTTACTTTGTCCTTGCTCATGATTATAGATCTTTAGGTTTTTGGGCAGTGTGCGGGTGCGCAGCCTCTGCATACACAAATAGTTTCTTATACTGCTGACGTCCCAGGGAGTTCTTTGGCAGCATACCCTTCACGGCCAGCTCTATGAGCTCGTTAGGGTTTTTCTGGATGATCTCCTTTGGAGAGCGGTGGCGCTGGCCGCCTGGATGACCGGTGTAGTGGTCGCGGTCCCTGACATTCATCTTATTGCCGGTCAGCCTTACTTTGCCGCTATTGATCACGATCACATAGTCACCGCAGTCAGCGTTTGGAGTGAAGGTTGCCTTATGCTTGCCCCTCAGTACAGAGGCGATCTTTGAGGCCATACGGCCGAGGGTCTTGCCCTCTGCATCTACTATATACCACTCGCGAGTCACGTCGCCGGCAGACAGAGATTTGGTTTTGTAACTTAATGCGTCCACTTGTTATTGTGTTTTTTTGTCTTTTTCTAAAAGGACTGCAAAAGTAAGTTTAGCTGTGGATATTCCAATGAAATGTACAGATAAAGTATGTGTACACCTCTTAAATTATTGAAAATCAGTACTAAAAAAGTTTAATTTCTAAATTTAATAGGATTGATCAGTCACTCTTTTGCTGTTAGGCGCCCATGGGAACAAAAGTGAGTTTGACCAGCTTCCCATGTCGGAAATCAAATCTCCAAATGGGTGGATCCGACGAGCCATCCTGGCTATATACCACTAGCGTCTCGATATCAGACGCCGGATCTGGCAAAACGTAATTCTCGTATGGCCAGATGAGAAAATGATTCCTGACATCAGCTATAGTTGTATTACACGTCAGGATATGACTACCAAAATCGACGAAAAAATCAGCTGTGGCGCGGGAAAAATTGAAATAATAAAACTCATACTTTCCGCCAACGTCTACAAAGGCTGCATTGGGATAGCATAGGATGCGATTGCCTTGAGAGTAGCCACCATCTGGTTCCTTTATCAGAGGCGTATAGATACTATCGGGGCTACCGAAAACAGAATCGATCTTATTGCGATCACTCAGAGACCAGCATGATATTGTTCCTCTTATTCTGACTGTAGCGTCGCTATCAATCAATTTTGGCTGTGCCCGGCAATAGATAGGTGTCAAACATAATAACACCAGTAATATGCGTATCATGAGTGTTTAAAATTACTAATCTTCTTTTGATCGTCTATTTCGGCTATGTAAACAACGACTTTGGCACGGATTTAACACTACCTCCGGTGTAAATACAAGTGCAATGAACTACTATATAGAAGACTACGAGTATGAGAAGCATGACCTGCTCGTAGAGGAAGGCGACAAGACACAAGTCTCGGGTAGCTGGCTGGATATGCCGGAGTTGATCTTTGCCGTAGATAATGAGGTAAAGATAGGATATGCGCTCTCGATTACGAATGGCGAACAGACGATCATCACTTTTTATAATGATCTGTTTCTAAAGGCTAAAGATGGCCATAAACTCAGTGCAGAGGAGATCATGATCTTTATGGTGCTGCTTATGAGCGAGACTACGATAGCGGCTTCAGCCTATCTGGATAAAAACTTTGAGAAAGGTGAATTTCCCGATCCTCCGGCAGTAGCACCGGCAGATATTCTCTACTTTGTGGTAGGCCAGATGAACAGGCGCAACTAACATTCCCGCCAATATTGTAATATTGCCATGACCTGACCTGCCAAATGGGTCATTATAACCATTGTTGAAGCGTATTCTCTCCATCAGCCTGTGCGTACTTATTCTAGTTTACGTCCTGATCAGGAACCTGTCAGTTGATTTTACCTTTGATGAGATATGGACGTTGTCAGCATTTGTACCACTTCCCTTGACCGCTATAGTATCTCTCACCCCATGTGATGCCAATAATCATATATTGAATACGCTATTGGTAAAGTTTTTTACAAGCTTATTAGGCTCTAGCCCTTTCGTTTGCCGGCTTCCAAATTTTTTAGCCCTGATCCTGTATCTGCTGGTCATATACAGGATGCAGCGCATGTTTACCTGCTGGACGGCATATATACTCTTACTGCTTTTGCTCCTGGCCAATCCCTTCGTACTTGATTTTTTCAGTTTGGCCAGAGGGTATGGACTGGCTATGTCATTTGAACTGACTGCCATTTATTGCATGCTGATGTGGATGCGTGAGCATCATATCAGATACGTGTCAGCAGGTGTCATCTCCTCTATGCTCGCTGTATTGAGCAATTTTTCATTTCTACCATTTTTACTCGTTTATTCTGCCATCTTGGTCCTTATGCTTAGCTACAGATGGTACCCATCCCGTAGACTCACAGTCACGGTGATAGCGGGTTATATGGTTTTCGGCCTTTCTATCCTGCCTCTGCTGCTACGGCTCAAATCGTCTGGCAGCTTATACTACGGAGGGTATACAGGCTTTTATGCTGATACATTTACGTCATTGTTCATGTATTCATCTGGCCGGCGATTTGCACTGAGCGTATTGGCGCTGCCTTTGGCTATGGTTGTGATCCTGCTCCTGGGCTTGACAGTTGCGGCTTTGATACAAAGTATCGTAGGTCATAGATTTAGATCAGAAGCATTTTTGACTGTAGCCATGCTATATGCTGTAGCCGCCCTGGTGTGGCTGATACAGCTGCTCATGAAGACCCCCTACCCCATAGACCGTACTGCCCTTTTCCTATATCCTCTTATAGCTACAGCCGTGGGGTTTGCATTGGATGCCGTGATGCCGCTGAGCCCTAAGTTTTTAGGAGCTATCACAGGCGTGGCTGGCATCGCACTCATACTGAATTTTGGTGCGAACGCTAATCTGCACAAAACAGTATTTTGGAATTTCGAAGGCTATGCCACTGAATGTTTGAAATACATCAATGCGCGCGGCAGCATCGATCATAAAAAGTACTCACTGGACTGTTCGTGGCCTGTAGAAAAGCAAATTAGGTATTACCTTGAGCATCACACATATAGTTATATCTACCCTTTGCCAGTCAAAAGAAATAGAGATAGCCTGGCCACGGGTGCAGATTTCTATATTTTAATGTCAGACCCTATGCCACAGGTGGGTTATGACCCACAGGAGGGCAGAGTACGCTCCGCATTTCCACACGAAGAGCTAAACGAAGCTGCGGACCATATCTGGATGCTGCGCAAATGATCAATGTAGGTGGATACCCAGGCTATCGAGCAGCACTGTAGCCTCCGGCAGGCTGAATTTTGCTCCCTTGAGCTTTGTACCTGCTATATCTATCTGATAGCTGTGGGCGCCGCGCAGGTCGGCACCACTGAGATCAGTACCTGAGAAGCGCGCGCCCTCCAGGTCGCAACCCTGCAGCTCTGCCTCCTGCATCTGACACTCAGACCAGTCTACCTCCTTGGCCACGCACCGGGTAAACTTTGCCTTTTTCAGGTTCATGCCAAAGAAGCTGCTATAGCTGATATTAGTATCCGTGCATGAGATGGTAAATGCATGACGGGCAAACGGAATGCGGATGTCAAACCAGAGGACACCGATAACCTTGCAGCCAGTCAGTTTGATCTGGCTAAAGGTAGATCCCTTCACCTGCACCATGCTCAGGTCACACCGGTCAAAGGTGCAATCTTCAAAAGTACATTCCCTGAAAATAGTCTTGGTAAAAGTGCAGGAAGCAAAAGTGCAATTGGTAAAGCTCTTGCCCGTGATACGCTGCTCTGCGAGGTCTATCTTTTCAAACGTCCTATCCTCAAAATCATCACCCTCCAGGCCGGCCATCACTGATTATTATACCGCGAAGCTTTCGCCACAGGCACAAGTCCTCGTAGCATTAGGATTCTTAAACTCAAAGCCCTTGCCGTTCAGGCCGTCAGAGTATTCGAGCGTCGTATTGCACACGTAGAGGAAGGAGCGCAGGTCAGTGACCAGCTTGATACCTTTATCTTCAAACACCTGATCATCTCCCTTGATCTCATTGTCAAAATCCATCTTGTAGGAGAGCCCCGAGCAGCCACCTCCGAGCACACTGACCCGGACGAAATGCTCCGGAGTCATATGCTCCTCCTGCATGATGGTCTTGATCTTGGCGCTGGCATTGTCTGATACGAAAAGCATACTGGTCTTTTTTTATGGATACAAAGTTACGGCAAATTTGGTTGATTTGCATTGGCTCGCTGGTTTCACCAGCGATACCTGCTTATCAGACGTACCAAAGTCCATTTCATTGCACCTCATATCACTCCCATGCAGAAAATAGAACATATAGGCATAGCAGTCCGCGATCTGGCCGCTGCCAATGAGACCTACGCCAAACTCCTCGGCGCGCCGCACTACAAGACCGAAAAAGTAGAGAGCGAAGCGGTGGAAACCTCCTTCTTTCGCATCGGTGAGTCTAAGATAGAACTACTGCAGGCCACCAATCCCGATAGCGCCATAGCTAAATCCATCGAGAAAAGAGGAGAAGGCATCCACCATATTGCCTTTGCGGTAGAGGATATCCTGGCAGAGGTAGAGCGGCTGAAGGCAGAGGGCCTCACGCCCATCAGCGCTGCGCCCAAGCAAGGTGCCGATGGCAAGCTGGTCTTTTTCTTTCACCCCAAAAGCGCCAACGGCGTGCTCATCGAGCTCTGCCAGGATATCCGCTAGCACCATGTCAGATACCACGTCCAAATACAAGCACATCTTTTTTGACCTCGACCACACCCTTTGGGACTTTGAGGCTAACTCCCGCGCCACGCTATCAGAGCTCTTTGAAGAGCTAGGGCTAAAGGACCGCGGCATCCCGTCTTTCGAAACCTTTCACGAGACCTATCTGCCTATCAACTCGCAGTACTGGGCGCGCTACCACCACAAGCTGATGCCCAAGGAGGAGCTCCGCGTGGGCCGTTTTCTGGAGACGCTGCGACGGTTCAAGGTAGACGACGAGGCACTGGCCGAGCAGATAGCAGACCTCTACCTCCGGCGCTCCCCCTACCGCACGGCCACCTTCCCGGATGCAATGGAGGTGCTGGAGTACCTGTCAAAAAAATACGCCCTGCACATCATTACTAACGGCTTCTCTGAGGTGCAGGATATCAAGATACGCGAGAGCCGGCTGGAGGTCTATTTCCGTCACGTCTTTGTGTCGGAGCAGGTAGGCCACCAGAAACCCCAGCGCGAGATCTTCCTGCACGCTATGGAGGTGACTGGTGCCACAGTAGAAGAGTCCCTCATGATAGGCGACAATATGGCCACCGACATCATGGGTGCCAAAGCCGTAGGCATGGACCAGGTTTTCTTCAATCCGCTGGGCAAAAAGACCCGCGACAAAGCCACCTACGAGATAGCAGCACTCTCAGAATTGAAAAATTTCCTCTAACGAAACCCGCGCGGGCATTGCGTTTCAGCCCTGCGGCTATCTGTTTATTTTTCAAATAATTATTGCCGGTTTGTGAAATTTCGCCGACTCTCCTATATTTGCCCCCGGAGGAATGGCAGAGTGGTTGATTGCAACTGTCTTGAAAACAGTCGTAGGTGATGAGCCTACCCGGGGTTCGAATCCCTGTTCCTCCGCTCAATGAGTAAATGCCCCTTACGGGGCATTTTTCGTTTAAGCCTGCATCTGAAGTAAACTGGGAGCTTGGATCATTAATAGCGCACCAGATCTTATAAAAAGCACTAATGGTGATATCTTACCGCACAGAAAACAACGTAAGAAGAAGATTACTAAACCCGTTTATGATAGTTTTTCTATCCTCCTTTATTGTTTTGAGCATAGCACATCATAATATCATAGTTTTAGTCCCGATGCTGGCAGGAATAGCTTACTGGCTTGTTGCTATTTATTTTCTGACTATCCAGTTTGAAGTAAATGATGCAGAGTTTATTGTGATCAAAAAGTGTAAAATCGACCATTATGATTTCTCTTTCATAAAGGAAATAAGGATAAAGAAGTTTGGAAACGGTGGATATGGTAGTATGCCATATCTAGTTCTGTATTTGAAAGACGACAGGAGGGTACGTTATTTTTTCCCAACGCTTCGAAGGGAAGATTTTGAAAAGTTTTCATCTACTCTGGCAAAAAAAATGGGGCCGGATGGATTTTGCGTCAATGAACAATAAGTTTTCAGGCTTAATTCCCCCGCCCTTCCGGAGTTGCACTCCGGAAGTAGCAACTATAGGCACTTGCAGTACCGGATGTAGCGTGACGCAGAGTCACCAAGATGGCGGAATGACCTGATAAATTCCCGCATCCAGCCTACTTCAAACATAGCGATGTAGCATCTTTTTCATTATCTTTAAGTAAACATAACTGTCTATGAAAAGGTTTCTTGTCTTATTACTTACTGTCCTTTCACTCCACCTTTCGGCGCAGCAAAGTACCTCGCCGCTCTTTTTGCACCATTCATATGGTCAAACTGCATCTGCTATAGATTATTCATTCACTGCCGCTATACCTGCAGATAAGGATGACGAGTGCCGCAAGGCTAAGCGTCTGAGAAAGACCGGCAAGGTGCTCATATTTTCCGGTGTGGGGATGGCTGGCGCAAGTCTTGTGCTGGCTACGGCGGGCTTTGTATATAGTATGAGGCATGAAAGTGACTATACTTTTTATGATCCGGCAGAGGGGATTTACATCGCAAGCGGAGTAGTAGGTGGTGTCGGGATGCTTGCGATCTTTAGCGGCATACCCACACTCGCCGTGGGCAGGTATAAATACAGCTGCCCCGGTGACATCCGCCGACACGGACACCGCGCTTATATCAGTACAAACGGCACTAACCTGGCGCTGAACTTCTGACTCCCAGGGGTGTGCGTATCTTTGCCGCCAGCTCTTTCCACACCTGCCCACGGATACTGATGGTCAGATCAGGATCGCCTATGTCAAAGGGCCATACCTCTACTACGCCGCGGCGCACCTCCACAGCCCATTTCACATCCCTATCAGTGAACTGAAACAGTACCCGCTTGTGCACGTCCATGCTCTTATCAGGGTTCAGATGAGCAGCCATGCCATTGAAGATAGATGCCAGCGATATATCCCTGGCCAGGGCAGGTGTCGGTTTCACCAGTCCGTTGTTCTTCAGGCCCTGCAGCTCATGGGCGCAGTTCAGGTATTAGTGGCACGCGTTGAATTGCTCTCGACCATGCACAGCGCTGTCAGGGTTTTGCCCCCCGCCCTTCCGAAGCTGTACTCCGGAAATAGCTACTCTAGGTACTTGTAACACCGTATATACCCCATGATTTGAACACAAACGGCAGGACAAAATGATTATTTATTCCGTCAACCTATTTTAGTCCGATACAAATCCTGTATCTTGACTCTGGTATCTTTCTAATCCAGGATGAGCATCGCATCGCCATAGGTGAAGAAGCGATACTTCTCCTTGAGTGCTACTTCGTATGCCTTCATGATCAGGTCATAGCCACCAAATGCAGCTGCCATGATGAGCAGACTAGACTTAGGCGTGTGAAAGTTGGTGATCATCGCATTGGCTATCTCAAAATCGTATGGCGGGTGAATGAAGAGATTCGTCCAACCCTTGTACGGCGTCAGGTAACCCTGAGCAGATACGCAGCTTTCTACCGCACGGGTAGTAGTAGTACCTACAGCGCAGACCTTCTTGCCGGCATCCTTGGCAGCGTTTACGATCTTGGCGGCTTTATCTCCTACCTCTATGTACTCGGCGTCAGTTTTGTGCTTAGACAGATCTTCTACGTCTATGGTACGGAAGGTGCCCAGGCCGGTATGCAGCGTGACCTCTGCCAGCTCTATGCCTTTGATCTCAAAACGCTTTAGCAGCTCACGGCTGAAGTGCATACCTGCTGTCGGCGCAGCTACAGCACCTTCATTTTTGGCAAATACGGTCTGATAGCGCTCTTCGTCGCTCTTCTCCACGTTGCGCTTGATCTGCTTGGGCAGTGGTGTCTCGCCCATGCTGTAGAGTATGCGCTTAAACTTATCATAGTCACCGTCAAAGAGGAAGCGGATGGTACGGCCACGTGAGGTAGTATTGTCTACCACCTCTGCTATCAGCTCGTCATTGGCACCAAAGTAGAGTTTATTGCCCACCCGGATCTTGCGTGCAGGATCTACGAGCACATCCCAGAGCAGGGCGCTACGGTTTAGCTCCCGGAGCAGAAATACTTCGATCTTTGCGCCTGTCTTCTCTTTGGTGCCATACATACGTGCCGGAAATACTTTCGTATTATTCAGGATCAGTACGTCGCCCTCGTCGAAGTATTTCAAGGTGTCCTTGAATGTCTTATGCTCGATCTTGCCGGTCTTCTTGTGTATCACCATCAGGCGTGACTCGTCACGATTGGGAGTGGGATATAGGGCTACTAGTTCTTTGGGGAGATTGAAATTAAAACTGGAAAGCTTCATTTATAAAATTGAATTTTACGGAACTCAAATAGGCATTTCTGCCGGAATGGGAGAAAATCGAGGGGCGAAGATAGTAAAATATTTGACCTCAGCAGCAAATTTGCCCTGTGTCATTCTGCTACCAGCCTTTCATTGCCTTGACTATAAAAAAGGCATTGAGCAGCACATATGTTATCAATACGCCTCTTCGCATGAGCTTATTGAACCGGATCGCCTCTCCGTCCAGCTCCTGTTTACTCAGTTTCAGATTGATCGCATTGCCCACTATAGTGATAATGATAAAAAACAGTGTAATACCGTGTAGCAGGTCTACGAGGGTAAAGGTGACCGTCTCCGGCAGCGATGCATCCACTATATACTTATTGCCCACCACGGCAAAAAGGCCACCTACACTGAGGCTGAAGCGGGAATCCGTATTGTCAATGTGAATAAAAAAGCACATATAGGCCGCCAGAAACGCCATATACATACCCAGAAAGAGCTTCATAAAAAGGCCAAAGGCATCGCGGCTGATATTGACCCGGACCTTGAAGGAACTATACTCCATATGCGGTCTGGCTATGTGCACATCACCAAAATTGGTCTCGTATTTGCGCACGCCGCTGACTATTTTGAGTGTATCTATGGCCCATCCCCGCAGCGTAAAGCGCGGGTCAAAAGCCTGGCCCACTGTATCTACTACAAAGACCATTGACTTGGCATCAAACTGCGAATTCTCAACCGAAAAGCGAAGCGTCTGGGCGTCAAATGGGAAATTGGTAATATGCCAGGAGTCCTGCATCACGCATTGCAGCTTCATGAGCAGGTAGCGGTCACCGCCGCCAGAGTCCAGTGTGGCAAAAGACCTGGTCACAGATTTGGCCTGGGGTACCTCCAGATTGTTGTAAAAGTCCAATGCCGGATTTTGGTAGCGCATCCATAGCCATAGGTCTATAGCATATTCATTCTGCCTGAAATTTATATCATGGATGCTGGTGATGTACACGCCTGTCCTCACCGTATCACAGCCAGGATGTGTGGCAGAGTGCATAGCGGTATCAGCTGCAGGTGAGAGCGCCCATAAAGACTCACCGCAGATCAGGAGTAGCAAGAGAAGAACACTTCGTAAGGGAACGTTTTTATATATGTCAAAACCAATAAACGTACTGCAAAATAAGTAAATGTACTGTACCTATCCTTACCGATATTTAGCCTTTGCCTGCCTGTATAGGCTGCAGATGGTGCTACCTTGTCATTTTCTATGCTTATCATTGCCCCATGATACTACTGAGATGCTATCCGCGCCTGACTGACTGGCTCAGCGACGTCCTCCATATCAATCTGCACTGGCTACCCATACAGAGCTACGGCTTCATGGTAGCTTGCGGCTTCCTGGCTGCAGCATGGGTCATCACGCGGGAGCTGAAGCGCCGCGAGGCCCTGGGATGGATGCCTGCCCTGAGTCACAAAAACGGCCACACCGAGTGGACCTCAGACCTGGTGGGCGACCTGGTGATCATCTGTGCCGTATTTGGCATCACCGGATCCAGCTTTTTCAACTATCTGGAGAGCCCGGAGTCCTACAGAGGCATGTGGGACCACCCTACTGTATGGTCTGTAGTCAGCACGGTTTTCAGCGGTCTGTCGGTATTTGGCGGTATGATATGTGCCGGCCTGGCGCTGCTGATCTACAGCCTGGTCAAGAAGATCCGCATTCCGCACATGTTTGATGCACTGGCCTACTGCTTTATCCTGGCGGTAGGTATAGGCCGCATAGGGTGCCAGCTATCAGGAGACAGTGACTGGGGTATCCCACACCCAGATCCCAAACCCGCCTATATGCCACAGCTACTCTGGTCAGATACCTACGCACACAATATAGCCAATGAGGGTGTGCCTATACCCGGCTGCACTGAGGAGCCCTGCAGGGAGCTGCCCGTGCCTGTCTATCCCACTCCTATATATGAATTTCTGGAGTGTACCGCTATCTTTCTGATCCTGCATCTGCTGCGCAAAAAACTCACCAGCAAACCGGGTAGCTTGTTTTTCGTCTTCTGTATACTGACCGGCATCCAGCGCTATAGCATAGAGCAGATCAGGGCCGTATCAGAGCGGGATACCTATCCGCTGCTGGGCCATTACTTTCGCCAGGCTGAGCTGATCTCTATGGGTATGGTGGTCATAGGCATCATAGGGGTGATAGCGCTGCTGGCGTACTACAGTGCGTACCCCGCCCGGAAACCGGCTCCGCTGGAGATACCGGCAGATGATGCATCCGCCCAGGCAGACGCTGGCACTGGACAGTGAGACTGCGGACTGTGCATGAGTGCCGCGACCGTCGGTCAGATAGATTTGTTTCTGGCTCCGTTTCAGCAGGTTAAGGGTTGTTCTTAAACTATTTTTAGAGAAAAATTTTTGTGGATTGGGATAAGTTCTTAGTTTTAGCCACTAGAAACTAAACCCTTTTTATGAAGAATACTTTACGCAGTATTACCCTTGCTGTATTGTGCGCAGTCGCATTCACTACAGCAAAGGCGCAAGACCCCCACTTCAATCAGTACTATACCTTTGCGTCACAGCTGAACCCTGGTCTGGTGGGCAACTATGACGGCAGCTACCGCCTGGCAGTGCTCTACCGCCAGCAGTGGACGTCGGCCCTGGGCCAGTCTTACGGCTTCCGCACGGTGGGCGCAGATGCAGACGTGTCTCTGCTGGAGGGCTACCTGAAGCATGGCAAACTCGCTCTGGGTGTAGGATTTCTGGATGATAAATCAGGCCAGGCCGGCCTCGACTACCTGAATGCCACATTGTCACTGGCCTACCACCAGGGCTTTGGCAAGGACGGGGCGCACCGCCTCTCGCTGGGTCTGCAGGGTGGTTTTATACAGAAGCGTCTCGATCAGCCTACCTTTGCTGATCAGTTTGTGAGCCATGACCAGACACTCACTACTACTCATGAGGAGTTTGTACGCGGCTATACTGCGGGAGATTTCAATGCCGGGCTCTACTGGAAATCAAACTTTCATGACAAGGTCCGCTTTGGTATCGGTGTGGGTGCCTACCACCTGATCCAGCCTAAGGAGATACTCGTCAATACCGGTATCAGCCATGGCAACCTGTACCGCAAGATCACTGTAGACTTTAACCTCGAAGCATTTCTCGATAAGAAGCATAAAATGAGCATCTCTCCGGAGTTTCTCTTCCTCACGCAGGGTCCGGCGCGCGAGATCACTCCCGGTCTCTTCTTCTCCTACTATTTCCAGACCGGCTTCCGCAAGAATAATACAATGAGCCTCGGCCTCCGCTACCGCGTGGGAGATGCTATCGTACCTATGGCTATGGCTGAGTTTCGCAATATCCGCCTCGGCTTTGGCTATGATGTGAATGTATCGGGCCTGGCCACTACGACCAAGAACCGTGGCGCCTTTGAGATCAGCCTCTCCTACATAGGCGAGAGCATCAAGTCATACAAAGGCAGCAGGTCCCTCCCTAGCCGGAGGTTCTGATATGGGGCAGGCAGGATATCGAGAGATCAATCCACAGACGGCAGATGCTAAACCATAATATAAAACCTGCAAGCTCCGGCGACGCAGGTTTTTTTATAAACCCAAACTAATTGCCTTTTAAACTAAACCCATGACCAGAAGAAGTTTACTCATGATACTGCCCGCTATACTGATGACACTGTCAGTATACGCCGGAGATCCGCTGACCAAACGTGAGCTACCCAATGGCCTGACCAAGAATGCGACGCTCAAGCTGGCAGACAGGTACTATGCCGAGTCTACCTTCTATACCGCAGCGGAGAACTATAAACTCTACCTGACCAAAAAGCCGGACGACCGCTATGCACGCTACTGGCTGGCTATGGCCCTATACCAGGCCCGCGACTACAAAGGATCAGAAGAAGCATTTGCCGCATTCTATGCCATCAAGCCAAGTGGTAAGAAGAAGGAAACAGCAGAGACGTTTGCCAAGCAGGATAAAGAGTTCTTTAAGCTGGGGCATCTCTACTATGGCATGGCCCTGCACCGCAATGGGAAATACGATGAAGCGCAGGCAGAGCTGCGCAAGTTTCGCAATACCTACTATACGACCGATCCGGCAGAGGAGGCAGCACTCATACGCCTGGCCAAGCTAGAGACCGAGGGCTGCGATACTGCACGCGCCGCTATCAAAGCAAAGATCAAGATCAAGCGTCTGGGCGAAGGCATCAACAATCCCTATACCCAGGCAGCGCCATTTCTGATAGATGCGGACCACCTGATGTATACCAGCCTGGACCAGAAGGAGCTGGTGACCTATGATGATATAAAGAATAAGCAATACACTTCTATCTACGTGTCTACCCGCGATGGAAAGAACTGGCCAAAGGGTACCCCCCAGCCGGCCACACTGAATGAGCCAAAATACTTTACCGGCAATGGGACATACAATGAGGACCGCAGCCGATTCTACTTTACCAAGTGCCTGGAGATGGATGATGATCGCTCTCTGTGCAATATCTTTGTAAGCGAGGTCAAGAACGGCAAAATAGGCGAGGCTAAGCGCCTGCCGGAGGGTATCAACTTTGAGTCTAAGTATACCACCACGCAGCCATGTGTGCGCCGCATCAATGAATTTCGCGAAGCGATATACTACGCTACTGACCGAGAGGGCGGCAAGGGCGGCCTGGATATCTGGTACACCATCCGCAAGAGCAGCGGCGAATTCATAGCACCACAGCCGGTAAAAGGCAAGATCAATACTGTGGGTGATGAGGTGACGCCTTTCTTTGATGACAGTACGCAGACGCTCTACTTCAGCTCTGATGGGCTGCCGGGCTTTGGCGGATTTGATGTATTCCGCTCAAAGGTAAAAGAGGACGATGACTATAGCTACGAAGACCCTGTCAACATGGGCAAGCCGCTCAATACAGGCGCGGATGAGCTGTACTATACGCGTGCTAAAGATGAAACATATGGCTTCCTGACCTCTAACCGTGAGGGATCGGTGCCTCTGGCCGGTATCTCTACCGCCTCTGATGATATTTACTATTGGGAGAATCTCCACTTTGCTGTAGAGGGTGATGTGACCAAGAAGAACGATCCGCTGGCCAATATGACCGGCGCGCGTTTTAATCTCTATGTGATCAAGGATAACGGCAAGAAAGAGCTGGTGTCTATAGACTCTACGGGCAAGAATGGTTCTTACTTCTTTAACCTGAGCCCGGATAAGGACTATGAGGTAGAGGTAGAGAAGCCGGGGTTCCTGCCTACTACTACAGCCCTGACCACCAAAGGACTGAATGATGAAGATACACTGAGCAAGAAGCTGCAGGTAGCCAAAGATGCCTTTATAGTCTATGGCAAGATATATGAAGACGACTCTGCACGTATGCCTGCTATCATGAATGCCAGCCTGCTGGTATATGAACTGAGAGATGGCCGCGAGCTGCTCTTTCGCGAGCTGACTGCACGCGACAGTATGTATGTGACGGTACTGCCAACAGAGAAGGATTTTAAGATACTGGCGCGGAAGGAAGGATTCTTTGCCGGTAATACACGTCTATCTACCAGAGGGCTCTCGCCTAATGTAGACTCCCTGCGGGCAGACATCAAGCTAAAGCGCGTGATCGTAAACAAGGAGTACAAGCTATCTAACATCCTGTATGAGTTTGACAAGGCGACTCTCACAGAGGGCTCTAAGAAGGTGCTAGATACCCTATACGACATCATGAGAGAGAACCCTACCTTTGAGATAGAGCTCTCCTCTCACACCGACGGCAAGGGCTCAGACCCATACAACCTGCGCCTCTCTCAGGCGCGCGCCCAGAGCTGCGTGGACTACCTGATCAAGAAGGGCATAGACCGCCACCGCATGAACCCTATAGGCTACGGTATGCGCAGGCCTATAGCGCCTAACAAGAATGAGGACGGCTCTGACAATCCCGAAGGCCGCGCACTGAACAGGCGGACGGAGTTTAAGATCGTGAAGCTATAGCGTCACTGCTACAAGATATATCAGCCCGGAGCATCCTGCTACCGGGCTTTTTTATGCGTACCTCAGAGCAAGTTTTCCGACTGGAGAGGCAAACCTATATCACTATATATAAGTAAATTACATATTTACTTATTTAACCTTTAAAATCCTTGTCTTCCGTCAGGATAGTAGTCTCCATGAGCCGATAGACCTCCTGCTGCAGGGCATCGGCATCGTCCAGATGGAGGCCTGCGGTAGGTATGGCCTCCAGCACTCGGACCCTCAATGTACCCGGATGAAACCGATAGCCATGCACCGGCTGCAGGGCGTGATGATCGAGAAAGACAAAGGGCTGTACCGGTACCTGAGCCATGATAGCGGTACGGAAGGCGCCGCTGTAGAAGTCCTTCAGCGGTCGGCCGGTCTTATTGCGCGTGCCTTCGGGAAAGATGAGGATGGATAGGCCCTGCATCATTAGTTTCACTACCTGCTCTGTGGTGTGGCGGCGGCTCTCAGGATTGGAGCGGTCTACCAGCAGGCTGCTGGTGCGGAGCAGGTAGCCCATTATAGGGACATATTTGAGCTCCTTTTTGGCGAGCGACTTGTAGTAGTGCTGGAGAAAGTAGGCGATCATGGGCAGGTCCAGCATATTGGAGTGGTTGCAGACGAACATATAGGTCTGCGTATGATCTATCTTCTCCTCCCCTTCTATGACGATCTTGTACCCACACAAAAAAAACCAGGCCGTAGCAACTGCACGTGCTACCCTATAGCAGGCTACAGTCCTCCTGCGCTCCGGCAAGACGGAAATAGCGATAAAGCCCAGCATCTGAAAGAAGATCACGACAAAGAAGATGACGATGCACCAGGCGCTGTAGAGGCGGTTTATGATGTCGCGAAGGAAGTTCATATATGAATTTAAGCGAATTCCTTCTGACGGCAAACCGATTCATTCAAACATTAGCTTTTGGCAGCCATACGCTCAGCATATTACTTTCCTTTGAAAAGCACGTCATCCTTGCGTAGCTCCGCGTCTATCATGGCGCGGACGCGCGTTTTGAGAGTCTCCGTATCTGCCTCGGTCATACCCGCACAGGAGATAGGCTCCAAGAAGCGCATAGTGACACGGCCGGGATAGATCAGCATAGAGTCTACCGGCTGGAGATGGCGGATATTGATGAGGACAAATGGAGCAATATTAGCCTGTGCCGCTATGGCAGCGCGGAAGGCACCGTCGTAAAAGTCTTTGGTCGGCTCCGGAGTACGATTGCGCGTGCCCTCGGGGAAAATGAGCAGGGACAGGCCCTTCTTCATCATGTTCACCATCTTCTCTGCGGCCTTGCGGCGGTCCTCGGGGCTCTTGCGGTCTACGGCTATAGAGGTCATGCGGAGCAGTGGCCCCAGTATGGGTGTACTGAGCAGTTCGCGCTTCACCAGCGGCTTGTAGTAGTGGTCTATACAAGACGAAGTGAAGGGGATATCGAGCATATTGCTGTGATTGCACACAAAGGCGTAGGTCTTGTTGTCGTCTATCTTCTCACGACCCTCTACGCGTACGGTGATGCCTGCCAGATTGGACCAGATCCACTTCATAAAGACTTTATTGAGGAAATAGATGATGCGCATACGCGTGCGGTCATTGCGTATCAGCAGCAGCGGCACATAGAGTATCAGCATCACGATCAGGCAGGCCATGAATACGATAGCCACATAGCCAAAGTAGATATACGCGAGGAGCTTTTTCATAGGGTAAACTTAGGGTTTAGTTTCGGGACGGGCAAAGCATGGTCCGGAGAGCGCAGTGGATTGGCGGGGACGCCAACCACGGACAGAAAAATTATTACCCTACACTGTATTAATTAGAATTAAATATATTTACGAATATAAAAGACGTATGAAAAAAATATTATCCGCAGTTATTCTTTTCATTTTCTGCACTTTACCTATTCTTTTGTCCGCTCAGGATAAGCCGGCTTCCAGCACCATTTATTTTTATAGAACAAAAGGCTTTTTCGGTGCTGGTTGCAGTTTTCGTGTCAAGGTAGGTAACCAAGATTTCTTCAATATAAACAATGGAGGATCAGCGGAGTTTAAGATCTATTCTACAGGTCGGGTAAATATTGCCTGTGTTATGTCTTGTAATGGTAGTGGCAGCGATCTGTCGCTTAATGTAGAATCTGGCAAAAACTATTTTGTCAGTATCAGCGCAGAAAGAATGAATAAATATCTGGCTGCGGAGGAAGAGAGTAGTTTTAAAAAGCATTACAGTGCGGAAAATGCCATGAGCTATGAGGAGGATATCCGAATGCCAATCAATAGCAGCGCGACTGAAAACGCTAAAAAAAATGCGCATGGTCAGGGAACGTGCTTCCTCATAGCTCCTGGATATCTGATCACTAATAATCATTGCATACAAGGCGCAAAAGATATTTCTGTAAAAGGAATTGACGGAGACTTTACGACCAGATATGGGGCTACAGTAGTAGCCACGGATCCCAGCAACGATTTAGCCTTAATTAAGTTGGGCAACAAAAATCTAAAATTTGATGCTCTACCCAGTCAGCTGCGCACAACTGGAGTGGCTCAAGGCGAAAGGGTTTATGCACTGGGATTTCCTGTTGCCAATGCAATGGGAAGCGAGGTCAAAATAACAGACGGGATAATCAGCGCCAAGAGCGGTGCTCAAGGCGATATAAGCAAATATCAAATATCTGCGGCTGTCAATCCGGGAAATAGTGGAGGACCACTAATAGATGAAGAGGGTAATATAATAGGAGTAATTTATGCTAAAAGCACCGTTGCAGAAAATGCGGGCTATGCGGTGAAGGCTAGTTATCTCGATATCTTCTTAAAAAACATAGATGGATTTGAGCTACCGGGACTTAGCAACACGATTAAAGATAAACCACTAACAGAAAAAGTGGCGGAGTGGAAAAAGTTCATATACATCGTCGATGCGGAATAAGGTAAGCAAACTGACCTAGCCATTTACCCACAAATTCCCTGATTTTCACCAAAAATATTACCTTTGCGCTCCCTAAAATGCGGGCGTGGCGAAATTGGCAGACGCACTAGACTTAGGATCTAGCGCCGCAAGGCATGGGGGTTCAAGTCCCTCCGCCCGCACTAAACTGATGGAAACGAGCACTCTGACCGGTACTCGTTTCCTCCTTTTTTAAACAACTGTATTAGTCTTAATACCTGCCTACCGGCAGGCAGGCTAACTACTGACTACTAAATACTAAGATGGATATCACACAAGAAAAAGTAGGCGACCTGAAATCTATCGTTCGCATCAAGCTGAAGAAAGAGGACTACGAGCCTAAAGTGACCAGCGCGCTGAAAAACCTGGCCAAGAAAGCCAACGTACCGGGCTTCCGCAAGGGCATGGTACCTACCGGCATGGTAAAGAAAATGTACGGCAACTCCGTACTGGCAGAGGAGATCAATAAGAACCTCAACGACGAAATGTGGAAGTACCTGCAGGATAATAAGATCGACATCCTGGGCCAGCCTATACCAGCAGAGAGCCAGGACCTGCTGGATCTCGATATCAATAACATGAAGGATGTAGACTTTGCCTATGAGGTGGGTCACGCTCCTGAGATCGACCTGGGCTATATCACCAAGGCGCCAGCCTTTACCAAATATAAAATAGCGGTGGAGGACAAGATGATAGACGAGGAGGTAGACCGCATCCGCAAGCGCTTTGCTACCTATGAGTATCCTGAGAATGTAGAGGCAAATGACATCCTCTCTCTCACCATAGAAGAACTGAACGCTGACGGCAGCCTGAAAGAAGGCGGCGTGAGCACGGTATCATCTGTGATGATGGACCTGATCAAGCCGGAGCATCAGGCGCAATTCCTGAAGCTGACCAAGGGCGCTAGCCTGGAGGCCAACGTATGGGATATAGTAGACCGCGACAAAGAAGGCATAGCCAAGAATATCCTGAACATGAACGACCTCACTAAGCTGGACGAGGTAGGCAATCAATTTAAACTCACCGTGAATAACATCACCCGCAGCAAGCCGGCTGATATAGATGAGGAGTTCTTCAAGAAGGTATATGGCGAAGAAGGCCCTAAGACAGAGGCTGAGATGCGCGAGAACATCAAGAAGGAACTTGAGTCCTACTTTGATGGCCAGGCGGATGGCTACCTGATCAATGACCTGTACAAGGCTGTGATAGAGAATGTGAACTTCCCGCTGCCGGATGACTTCATGAAGCGCTGGATCAAGCTGGCCAATGAAAAGAAGGTGACAGACGAGGAGATAGAGAAGGACTATCCGCGCTTTGCCAAGCAACTGCGCTGGGACCTGATCACCCGCAAGATCGTGCGTGAAAACAATATCCAAAATACTGCTGAGGAAGTACGCGAGCGCGTGCGTATGAACACCATACAGCAGCTCTACAGCTACGGCCTGCGCGATATGGGCGGCGACTGGGTAGAGCAGTTTATAGACAAGCAGATGGCTGATAAGAAGAACCTGGAGCAGACCGGCGAGCAGCTGCTGATAGACAAGGTGATGCAGCACATCAAGTCTCAGGTGAAGACCAAGGAGCAGCCGATCTCTATAGACGAATTTAAAGCACTGAATGAAAAGGCTGCTGCCGAGCAGGAAGCCAACGCATAAATTTTAAAGATTGATATGAAGAGAAGCCCTGGCCAAAAGCCGGGGTTTTCTATTTGTGTTTACCGCGAAAACCTGACTGCCGTCAGGCGGACGAAAAAAGGAGTACATTTTACCGCGGAGGCGGAGAGACGCAGAGAAATGCAGGCCGAAATGGACGCGTCTATGCAGGCTTCCATCCCTTTTCCACACCTTCTGCACGCGTGACGATGGTCAGGGATATATGTTCCGAAGAATTGGAAATTCTGAGCCATATTTGACCCCAAGTAAGTTTTTAAGACAACAAGCGACTAATCATAGTCAATACAAATAGTTATGAACGAAAAGATCCATTGCCTTATAATCGGTTCCGGTCCTGCCGGCTATACTGCTGCCATCTATGCTGCCCGCGCGGGCCTGAAACCTATCATGTACACCGGCCTGCAGCAAGGGGGACAGCTCATGAATACGACTGATGTAGAAAACTACCCAGGCTATCCTAAGGGCATACTTGGCCCGGAGATGATGAATGACTTTAAAGAGCAGGCAGAGCGCTTTGGTACAGATATACGCTTTGGTATGGCTACTAAGGTGCAATTTAACGAGCACCCTCCTCACAAGGTCTGGATAGATGACACTATCGAGCTGGAGGCCGATGCAGTGATACTTGCCACCGGCGCTGAGGCCAAGTGGCTCGGCCTGGACTCAGAGAAGCGCCTGAACGGCTCAGGTGTGAGCGCATGTGCGGTGTGTGATGGTTTCTTCTACAAAAATCAGGAAGTAGCGATAGTAGGTGCAGGCGATACGGCTGCCGAGGAGGCGCTGTATCTGTCTAAGATCTGCTCTACGGTACACATGATCGTGCGCCGCGATGTGATGCGCGCGTCTAAGGTGATGCAAGAGCGCGTATTGGCTACGCCTAATATCAAGGTCTACTGGAATAGCCAGACGGACGAGATACTCGGTGAACATGTAGTAGAAGCAGTGCGCATCAAGAACTGCAATACGCATGAGAAGACCGAGATACCAGTCAAGGGCTTCTTTGTAGCGATAGGCCACAAGCCGAACTCGGATGTTTTCAAGGAGTATATCCATACGGATGACCAAGGCTATGTGATCACTGTGCCTGGTAGTACGGAAACCAACGTAGAGGGTGTCTTCGCCTGCGGTGATCTGCAAGATAAAGTATACCGCCAGGCGGTAACGGCTGCCGGTACCGGCTGTATGGCCGCACTAGAGACGGAGCGCTATCTCTCTGCTAAGGAGCATGTACCCCATGTAGAGGCTACAGGTAGTTTGTCAAAGTAAGTTCCCGGAGTAATCCGTTGGATCGGGAAATCAATAGATCAGTTGGCTTTTCTAACCCCTTAAGTTGGGATCATTTTGTATTCACTGATTTCCTGTTTCCCCGTTTTCCCGATCACTTTATAACGGCGTTCGTCAGTGCTTTCACGTCCATTCCCCCAAACTGTCCGCTCGTCATGAGCAGAAGATTACTTTGCGGCCATTGCTGCGATAGAAGATATGATAGCAGTTCATCTTTTGAAGTAAATATCCTGAGGTCTCCCCTGCCGAAAGAAGTGCGTATCAGTTCATGATCCAGTGGCGGCATTTGCTTTAGTTTCATGGCCTCGTCATCGAGAAAAACTATTGCTACATCTGCCCTGTCCATAGCACCTTCATATTCTGAGAGAAAGTCTTTATTGAGACTGCTGAAGGTGTGAAGCTCCATGACAGCTACGAGGCGGCGCTGCGGGTATTGCTCCTTCATGGCATTGACAGTCGCTTTGAGCTTGGAGGGAGAATGTGCGAAGTCTTTGTAGACTACAGTCTCTTTGTTTTCACCTAGCTTCTCGAGACGGTTAGCGGCTCCCTCAAAACTACCCATAGCGGTATAGAACTGATGATCCGATAAGCCCATCTCAGCACAGACGCGGCGAGCACCCTCGAGGTTTTGCATATTGTGCGCGCCAAAGATGATCATGGGATATTCGCCATCAGCGGTGATGATGTAGCATTTATTATCACGCACCTCGTAGCGGGAAATGTCATAAGGAATAGCACGTGCAGGGCCGCCATAGCTGGCAAATATTCTCTGCAACTCTGCATCACCCTGATACCATGTGATCGCACCGCCGGGTTCTACGCTATTAGCAAACTTGCGGAACTGGTCTACGTAGCCTTCATATACCGGGAAGACATTGATATGATCCCAGGCCACGCCGGTGATGAGCGCAATATGCGGGTGATAGAACATGAACTTAGATTCGCGCTCCAATGGTGAGGCCAGGTATTCGTCGCCTTCTATCACGATGACGGGTGCCGTCGTACTCAGGCGCACCCCAGTGTCGAAGCCTTTCACCTTCGCTCCCACCATGTAGTCTATCTCTATGCCGTTGTGATGCAGGGCGTGCATGACCATAGAGGTGATAGTAGTCTTGCCATGGCTGCCGGCTATGACGATGCGCTTCTTTTCCTTTGACACTTCATATATAAACCTTGGAAAGGAGTGAATAGCCAGGCGCAGCTCCTGCGCGCGCTGAAGCTCCGGATTGTCTATGCGGGCGTGCATGCCCAGGATGATGGCATCTATATCGGCAGTTATCTTCTCCGGATAGAAACGCTCAGATTCGGGCAAAATGCCTTCATGTCTCAGGTTTGTACGGGCAGGATCGGCTATTTTGTCATCTGATCCGGTCACAGTATGTCCCTGTCTGCTAAGGGCTATGGCCAGGCTGTGCATGACGGCCCCGCCTATGGCTATAAAGTGTATGCGCATGGCATCAAATTTGCACTAATATCACTACATTCTTATCCACAATCCTTTACGCAGCAAGTGTTTAATCTAAAATAAAACACATATCTTAGCGTTATAAAATAAAAACAGACCAACAATGACAGCCACAAAAAAGAACATCACGATAGCTATCCTCGCTTTCGCTTTTATGTGTGTGGCACTGGCTTCCTGCGATCGCCACACCTGCCCCACCTACTCTAAGACTACAGAGACTTCTGTAGAAAACAGGGGATAATACCACATGGACTGGATAGCCCTCACAGATATAGGGCAGCTAGATGAAATCATCCGTGACTCTGCACAGATGCCGGTAGCTATTTTTAAGCATAGCACCAGATGCTCTGTCAGTGCTATGGCCAAACGCGCACTGGAGCGTGACTGGACTGCAGTCCGTACTTCTCTGCCTGCATATTTTCTGGACCTGATAGCCTATCGTACTATCTCCAATGAAATAGCGCGCCGCTTTGGCGTGATACATGAGTCGCCGCAGCTCCTCCTGATCAAGGACGGCAAAGTAGCCTACTACGCCTCTCACTCCGAGATAAATGTCGCAGAGATCATCCGTGCCGCGTAGCCTTGTGGCTTGCGTTTTGCACTATTATGCAGTAGATTTATCACTGTACATCTCTCTATCATGAAAAAATTACTCTCTATCGCTCAGGCCTCTGCACCTGTAGACCTCGGCCTTTTGGTCCTTCGTGTAGGTGCCAGTATATTTATGATCCATCACGGCTATGGCAAGATCCAGCATTTCCCGGAGATACAAGAGAAGTTCATGAACTTCCTGGGCTTTAGCGGCTCTATATCTCTCTGCCTCACCATATTTGCAGAGTTCTTTTGCTCTATCCTTTTGCTCACCGGCCTGCTCAGCAGGCTGGCTGTCATTCCACTTATGATCACAATGGCAGTAGCAGCAGTGATGGCACATGAGGGTGATTTCTTTGGCAAGGGCGAACCAGCGACTATATACCTGATCATATACACCACGCTCCTGGTGACCGGTCCGGGTAGGTATAGCCTGGATAAAGTGTTGTTTAAATAACATTACTCCCCGCACATATATTTTGTAAGTTTAGCGAATGAGTAAAAATGCCCTATCGTCTGCGGCCAGCGACCTGAAGTACCACCTGATAGACAAGTACCGCGCACTCATCTCTGCGCGATATGATGATGTGATCAGCCATATAGAGTCTACGGGAGTAGACCTGGAGCCGGAGGTAGCACAGGAGATGAAGGACTTTTTCCTGACTTATGTCTACCCCGAGTCTGTGCAGCGCCATAAGCTGGATGCAGCCTTCGCTGAGCTGGGCAATTTCGTTCATAACCCGCAACTCGTGTGGGGCCTGCTGGGCAGCCTGCCCGTGGCCATCTTTCAGTTTGGCGCGCAGCTACCGGCAGCTATCCGGGCCGGACTCAAATCCCTGGAGGCATTCACAGCAGCCACCGGCTTTGAAGCACAGCTACTGCAGGCGGCACTGGACAAGGGATACAAAGAGCCGCTGACAGACGCACAATTTCTGGAATGCCTGAAAGCTATACCTAAGGAAAGTCTGAATAAATTCATAGGAGAAACATCGGTGCTCTTCAGCGTCATCTCTGACACCACACTACTATCCAAAACGATCCTGATCATGAAAGACGTGATCCGCCGCATGGAGGCCAAACCTAAACTCTACACCAAAGATCAGATTGCTGCTATTGCACTGGGCCTCGACCTGATGGAGCGCGGATATGCGCTGCTCGAGCCGTATGATGAAAATACCAAGAAGGCCATCATTGATTTTATCGCCTCTACCGAGAGCCGGTTTCTCGATAGCCTGCACGGCAAATAGCTTATTTCTCAGATCAGATTAGTTTTTGTTTATTGCCTGCCTAAACCCAAAGACAATGGCCTCTCAGGAAGCAAAAACGCTCGCGGATACCATGGACAAAACGCGCCAGCTGATCCGCTACTACATCTCGGGGCTCAAGACTCAAGACCCTTACCAGCCCATTGAGTTCGGTGGGCTCAATTTCAATAGCATCTACTGGCTCACTGCTCACCTGATATGGGCAGAGGACAATCTGATCGTGCGCAGCTCTACCGGCCAGTCTGTAGCGCCGGAGTGGATCCGGCACTACCACATAGGCGCGGATGGATCACTGCACGAGGGGCATGGCGATTTCAAGGAACTGCTGGACACTATGAAGGATGTACATGAGAAAGTACTGGCACATCTGCGCAGCCTCACCGACGAGCAGCTGGCTGCCGAGAATACGATGGGCATGGCCTTTGGCGATGGGGACAGGTCTGTGCGTATGATGGTGATGCATGCTATCCGCCATGAGGGTACCCATATAGGCAACTATGCCTATCTCTGCAAAATGAAAGGTATCAAGATGGTGTGACGATATTTTTGCCTGATCCGCATACCACGCACAGGCTGGGAATAAGTATTTTACACGCCGGAAGATTTTTCTATTATTTCGACCTATAATCTAAATCCGTATATGAAAAAACTGATCTATCTCGCACTGGCAGGCATGACACTGGCTGCGTGCAATAATAACAACAGCGGCAGCATGAGCGGTGGCCCCAAGTACTCTGATGCAGAGGTGGCCGAGCAGTCACGGCTGGTCAATGAATTTCTGGATCGCAAATTTGATGAGGCAGTAGACCGCTCGCCTGAGTTTGCCTCTACCCTCGGCCTCAAGAGTCACTATGGCGACTGGAACGACCGCAGCGACGAGCACTACAAGAAAGAAATGGAGATACAGCGTGCTAATGTAGACTCGCTGAAAAAATTTAAGCTCGATGCTCTGGATGAGCAGACCAAACTCAGCGTGCGGCTGGCAGAAGAAGATCTGAAGCGCAGCGAAGATGGCTTCAAGTGGCGCTTTCACGGGTACTGGATCTCACAGATGGGAGGAGAGCACTCTGATATACCGGCCTTTCTGATCAACGTACACCGTGTAGACACGATCACGGATGCGCAGGCCTATATCAGCCGCCTGCAAAAGCTGGGAGATGTGTTTGACCAGGTGCTGGTACAGCTGCACAAGCGCGAAGAAATGAAGGTAGTACCTCCCAAATTTACCTTTGACTATGTGACCAAGGATATTAAAAGTTTCATAGCCGGCTGTGACAAGACAGATGCATCTAATGTCCTTCTGACTGACTTCTCCTCAAAAGTAGATGCCCTGAAAATAGAAGATGCAGAGAAGAAAAAGCTGAAAGACGAAGCCAAAGACGCGATCACTAAGGTAGTGAAGCCTGCCTACGAGAAGCTCCTCGCCTACTGGACAGAGCTGGACAAAAAGACCAGCGAAAGCAATGGCGCCTGGGCACTGCCCGAGGGAGATGCCTACTATGCCTACTGCCTGCGCAGCAATACTACTACAGATATGACTGCCGATCAGATATTTGACACCGGACAGAGGGAGGTAGCGCGCATACAAGATGAGATGCGCAAGATCATGAAACAGGTCAATTTCAAAAGCGACTCGCTGCAAGAGTTCTTTGCCTACCTGCGCAAGGACCCAAAATTTAAGTATGAGAATAACGACAATGGCCGCAAGCAGATACTGGCAGACGCAGAGCGCTATATCAATACTGTCCGAGATCAGTACCTGGACAAGCTCTTTCTGCATAAGCCTAAAGCACCGATAGTAGTCAAGGCGGTAGAAAAATTTCGCGAGGGATCTGTGGCTGGCGCCTTCTATGAGCAGCCATCAGAAGATGGCTCACGCCCGGGTCGCTTCTACGTAAACCTGCACGATGTACATGCTACCGCCCGCTATCAGCTGGAGGCTCTCTGCTACCATGAGGGTATACCGGGCCATCACATGCAGATAGCGCTGGCTCAGGAGCTGCGCAGCATACCTAAGTTTCGCCGCTATGGTGGCAATACGGCCTATGTAGAGGGCTGGGCGCTCTACTCTGAGCGCGTGCCTAAAGAGATGGGACTCTATCAGGACCCTTACTCTGACTTTGGCAGGCTGAGCATGGAGATATTCCGCGCGGCACGGCTGGTGGTAGATGCCGGCATACACAGCAAAAAATGGACACGCGAGCAGGCTATCAACTACTTCCTGACCAATACAGCTAATACAGAGGCAGACTGCAAGAGCGAGATAGAGCGCTACTTCATCTGGCCGGGCCAGGCTACAGGATATAAAGTAGGTATGCTAAAGATCATGGAGCTGCGCAAAAAGGCAGAGGCCGAACTGGGAGATAAATTTGATATCCGCCAGTTTCACGATGTGGTGCTGATGAATGGCGCCGTGCCGCTCACCGTACTGGAAGAACTGGTCAATAAGTACATCGAAAAGACCAAGGCTGAAAAGAAAGTCTAAGAGGCAGCTGCCTCTTAAAACATGCAAAATGATACAAAGCGGATAGGCCGATACCCTATCCGCTTTTTTATTTTCATCCTGTATTTTAAATTTGCAGCGAGGGTAATCCTCACTATACGCCTTATCACGAAAGCGGTGTCGGGACGGGTCCTATGCCCGTCCCTTTTTACTGTCATTTGCGCCGTCTGTAAATTCTGCTGCATTCTCCTTTCCTTTGCAGCCATCATGAAGCTTCCATTTTACAAATACCAGGGCACGGGCAATGATTTTGTGATCATAGACAATCGCCAGCTGGGTCTGAAGCGCGAGGATGCAGCACATATCCGCCAGCTATGTGACCGCCGCTTTGGCATCGGTGCAGATGGCCTCATCTACCTGCAGGAGCGCGATGGATATGACTTTGAGATGGTGTACTACAATAGTGATGGCCGCGAGAGTACTATGTGTGGCAATGGTGGCAGGTGTATAGTGAAGTTTGCTCATGATATGGGCCTGGGCAAAGACGAGTTTTCATTTCTCGCTATAGATGGCCCGCATAGAGGGCGCATTCTGCCCGGAGGTATCGTAGCGATACAGATGAAAGATGTAGACCACACCTCGCACCGTGGCGACCACTACGTACTGGATACAGGCTCACCGCACTATGTGCAGTTCGTAAAAGACATAAAAGCCTATCCGGTAGTAGAAAGCGGCAAAAGTATCCGCTACAATGATACCTACCGCGCGGAAGGTATCAATGTAAATTTTGTGGAAGAACTTGCCCGCGGCCAGATCTTTGTACGTACGTATGAGCGCGGGGTAGAGGATGAGACCTATAGCTGCGGCACCGGGGTGGTGGCCTCAGCTATCTCATATTTTTATGAAAAAGATGCCGGTACATCTGATATCTCGGTCAAAACGCTGGGCGGTAACCTGAATGTGCGATTTGATCTGCACGGTCCCCATTTCATAAATGTCTGGCTCACAGGACCTGCGGAGTTGGTTTTCCGGGGTGAAACAACCATCTGACGGGCTAATTCGTCATATTTTTAGCCACCATGGATTTTCTGACTTTGAGCACTTTTTAGTGAAAAATGGGCATTTTTTCTACCAAACGGTTGGAAAAACAACCAAAAACTTTAATTTCATCAGAATAAATAACAACCCGGTATGAAGAAGTTTTTATTCGTTTTATCTCTTATTTGTTTAATATCTAATGCGTACGGACAGGGCAATGTCGGCATCGGCAATCCTAACCCCGATCCGAGCGCCGTTCTGGACCTCACAGCTACTGACAAAGGCTTCCTCGTGCCGAGGACCAAAGTGGGTCTAATACCATCGCCTGCTACAGGCCTGGTGATCTATGACACGGATACTAACTGCTATGTACTGTACAATGGCACCTCCTGGAGCAATCTCTGCAATCCGAATATACCGGTGCACGCTTCTGCTTATAACAATACTGTCTATTTCACCCCGGGCGGCTATGTGACGGTAGTAGACAGCGATGGCAATCACGTTCTGACCAGCACGCAGGCAGCCTGGCTCACCAATGGCAACTCAGGCACCACCGCCGGTACCAATTTTGCCGGAACGACAGATGCACAAGACTTTGTGATGAAGTCAAATAATGCTGAAGTGATCCGCGCTACTACCGCCGGAGCTGTGGGTATCAATCAGCCTGCTCCTGACGCTACTGCCGTGCTGGATATTCAGAGCACTACAAAGGGGGTCCTATTCCCATCGCTCTCTGCGGCACAGATCAATGCGATAGCTGCTCCTGCGCTGGGCCTCACGGTATATAACAATACACTCAATGTGCATCAGTTCTGGAATGGTACCTGCTGGGCCAATGTAGGTCAGACAGTATGCTCCTTTGACTATGCCATCTCTCAGAGCCACTCTACTGATTGCCTCTTCAAATCTAGCTTTGGCAGCGTAGCTGATACGATCACGGTGACCCTGGTCTCAGGCACCGCGTCTCCTGTGATCCTATCTGCGGCAGGCGTACCTGCGGGCATATTGGTCAACTTTTCAAACAACTATCTGCTGCCTACTGCTACGTCTGTCATGACGATGACGGCTCTGCCTAGTGCTGCCAACGGTACGTATACCATTACTATATTGGCAGCGTCAGGCTCTACAGTACGGACCCTAACCTATACCCTGACTGTATTTGATTTTGCAGTGACACTGAGTCCATCTTCGGCTAGCCTCACTCTGGCTCAGGCTCAAGCGGGTGGTACAATAGCATCCAGCACCGTGACAATAGGCAATGCAAGCGCCTGTGCTGTCAATGCAGGTAATGCACAACTATCAGCGTCTATTTCTCCAAACAATGGTTCACTCTTGGTCAGCTTCAGCAATCCTAACCCTGTGGTACCGGGCTCTACTACTATGGACGTCACTGCTGCCTGTGCAGCTCCTGGTACCTATCAGATCACAGTCACCTCCGTGGTAGGCGTGAGCATTTCTACGGCAGTATACACGCTGACTATCAGTGGTCCTGCACCGATCCACATCTCTACAAACAGCTATAACATCAATCTCTCTACACTGGCGGGCTCTCCTAGCTGCCCGGTAATAGATACCTTTATAGTAGACCCAGGTGTACTGGTGGGTAGCAATACGTTGAACTCTAGCGGTGTACCTGTACCGGCTATCACTACCGGCGCTTTCCCATCAGGCTCTCAGATAGTACTCATCAACCAAGGCACCATAGAGGGCCGTGGTGGTGATGGTGGCGACAAGACTGGCTACGGCAGCTACTTTGGCGGCTGCGCTGGCATAGGTGACGGCCATCCAGGGGGTGATGCCATACTGGTAAGCGGCCCCAATGTCAGGATCATCAACCAAGGCGTGATCGGCGGCGGCGGCGGCGGTGGTGGTGCAGGCTCTGACCTTTCCATTACACTCTGTACTACATCTATAAGGCCGGGTTCCTGCGGCGGCGGCGGTGCCGGTATAGATCCGGGCCAGACAGGCGTCACTACAGGCGGATCATATGCCAATGAGTCTCTGCCAGGCAACCCTGGCACAGCTACGACAGGTGGTACAGGTGGCGGCAGATTCACTCACTCTTGCTTCCTTGGCACTTTCCGGAACGGAGCTGGTGGTGATGGTGGCAACCTGGGTATGCCAGGTAATCCTGGAGGTACCTCGAGTGGTATAGGATCTACCGGTGTCTGTCCGCAGGGCGCGGGTGGCGCACCTGGCTGCGGTATCAACTGGAATAACCAACCTCAATCCTTCTCTGGTACGACTCCAGTAGGTGTAAATGCTTCTTGCCCATAACCATTAAACAATTCAACTATACAAGGGCCGGTCTCGTACCGGCCTTTTTTATGCCATAAAATTCAATGAATCGGCTGGGCATTGTGATAGATTATTGTCACATTAGCGCAGCAATAAAAGCACACATACAATGTCATTCAAATACAGCAAAGACGGCAATAATATCGTGACCCTGACCATGGACCTGGAGGGCCGCTCGGCCAATGTGATCAACCTCGCATTTGGAGCATCTTTCCGTGAAGCGCTGGCCAAACTCCAGGCTGAGACTGATCTGCGCGGCGTGATCATCACGTCTGCCAAGGAGACCTTCCTGGCAGGAGCCGATATAGATGAGATGTTTGCTACAAGTGATGCTAAGGATTTCTTTGACCGCGCGCAGGAGCTCAAGGCCGGCTTTCGCTGGCTGGAGACACAGGGCAAACCTGTGGTAGCCGCCATCAATGGCACTGCGCTCGGTGCAGGATTTGAGCTGGCGCTGGCCTGCCAATACCGCGTAGTGTGGGACAAGCCGAAAGTAGAGCTCGGCCTGCCAGAGGTGACCCTAGGCCTGCTGCCCGGCGGCGGCGGGGTGACACGCATGGTACGCCTGATAGGGTTACAGCCGGCATTTCTCTACCTGACTGAGGGCAAGAAAGTAAATCCTAAAACAGCGCTCAGCGATGGCTTGATACATGCCCTCGCCACAGATAAAGAGGACCTGCTGAAAAAAGCAACAGAATACATCCTGGCCAATAAATCTGTGAAGCAGCCCTGGGACCAGGATGGCTATAAGATACCCGGCGGTTCACCACTGACGCCAAAGGTGGCTCAGATGCTCCCTATAGCACCTGCCATGCTGGCCAAGAAAACACATAACAACTATCCCGCACCGCTCGCTATCATGGCCGCCGCAGTAGAGGGTGCTATGGTAGATATAGAAACTGCTACACGTATAGAGTCGCGCTACTTCGCGCAGCTGGCTACCGGGCAGGTGGCCAAGAATATGATCAACGTATTCTGGAAGCAACTCAATGCCCTCAATGCCGGCAAGTCCCGCCCTGCTATCAAGGAGAAATTCAGCTTTAAGAAGGTGGGCATACTCGGCGCGGGTATGATGGGCAGTGGTATAGCCTATGCCTGTGCCATGAGCGGGCTGGAGGTAGTGCTGAAAGACGTAAGCCAGGAAGTAGCCGACAAGGGTAAATCCTACTCTACTGACCTGCTGAAAAAGAGAGTAAGCAAAGGCAAGGCTACCAAAGAAAAGGCTGAAGAAATACTCAATCGTATCAAAGCCTCTGCCGACCCTGCCGATCTGCAGGGCTGCGACCTGATCATAGAGGCCGTGACAGAAAACAGGAAGATAAAAGCCATAGTAACTGCGGAGGCAGAAGCACAGATGGACCCGACAGGAGTTTTTGCATCCAATACATCTACACTCCCTATCACAGGTCTGGCAGAGAAATCATCTAGGCCAAATCAATTCGTAGGGCTGCACTTCTTCTCACCTGCCGATCGGATGCCGCTCGTAGAGATCATCGTAGGTAAGGAGACCTCACAAGAGACACTGGCGCGCGCCTTTGACTTTGTGAAGCAGATCAAGAAGACACCTATCGTGGTCAATGACTCTCGTGGCTTCTATACGTCTCGTGTATTTGCTACCTACGTGCTGGAGGGTATCGCGCTGCTGGCAGAGGGCAATAACCCACGCGCCGTAGAGGCTGCCGGCCTCCAGGCAGGTATGCCGGTAGGTCCGCTGGCACTCACAGATGAGGTGAGCCTGGGCCTGATAGCACACATCCGCACGCAGACCGAGGAGGACATGAAGGCCGAAGGCAAGACACCACCTGTACACCGCGCCTATGAGGTAGTAGATAAGATGGTGAATGACTACAAGCGTATAGGCAAAGCTGCCGGAGGAGGTTTCTATGAATATCCGAAGGAGGGCAAGAAGTATCTCTGGCCGGGTCTGACTGAAGCATTCCCAACTACGACAGACCTGGACCAGAAGAGCATGATAGAGCGCATGATGTTCATACAGGCGCTGGAGACCGTACGCTGCATGGAGGAGGGTGTGCTCACCTCTGTAGCAGATGGCAATATCGGTTCTATCTTTGGCTGGGGCTTTGCGCCATTCAAGGGCGGTACGCTACAATACATCAATGACTATGGCTTCCCTGCATTTGTGTCCCGCGCCAAAGAACTACAGGCTGCCTATGGCGATCGCTTTGCGGTACCGGCGCTGCTGGAGCAGATGACTAAAGAGGGTAAGGAGTTCTGACAGGAAATCTAGCGGCAGCCGTGAGTATTGTAGTACATCACCATCCGCTCAAAAGTCTCGTAGGTGAAGGTCTCCGCTTTGATCATAGCCACCATCTCAGGGCATTTCTGAAAGAACTCCATCATGTCCTTGCGAAAACCTGCACGTGGTATAGGCCAAAGACTACTAGTGCCCTTCTGTATCAGAAATAAAGTGTCCGCACCGGCCAGCAAGGCACCCACCGTGCCGACCAGCACTGTGGCAGCAGTATTTAACTTTGGCAGGTAATAAGCTTTACACTTGCCATCTATGTATCGCCTTACGAAAACCTTGCTACCATCTCCCATGGGCTGATAGGGTATATAGCGTATCCAGGTTCCATTAGTATCCTGATATTCATAGAAGGCTACATCATCCGCCTTGTAGCGCTTATCCTTTACGCCTTCCCTATGCATACGTATTGCCGCAGGATCATACAGCCAGAATTTAGATGATAGTGGGGTATTGAGCAGGCCACGTATAGTATCACCATCATTCTGCAGCACCACATATCCCTGTGACCATCCTGTGTATCTGGGTACATCTGGATCACTATATACCTCATCTCTACTCGCAGAGTCCCTCTGTCTTTGAGCGAAGCATGAAACGGAAATTAGCAGTATTAAAACAAGTGAAACCGCCCTCATAGTAGATGGGGAAAAGAAAAGTGGGCTGTATAGGGCTCGAACCTATGACCCCCACGTTGTCGACGTGGTGCTCTGAACCAACTGAGCTAACAGCCCTCTGATATCGGGGACGACAAAGATAGAAATGTAGCGGGAATAACGAAATCAATGATCGCGTTCTATCCGGCACTTGTCTTGACTCCTGGCTTTTGATTCTAATAAGTCCTGTCCAGTACAAACCAGCCGAAGGCCCGCATGTTGAGCTTGACCATAGAGTCCTTGAGCAGTGGCTCCAGGCGCCACCATGCCTTCTCCAGCATAGTGCGGGCCTCGCGCTCGCATTTCTCTATCACTTTGTGCTTATCCAGCAGCGCTATCGCCTGCGCCAGCTGGTCTACATCGCTGGTCTTGGCGCTCACTATCTTCCAGAGCTTCTTGCGGTCAGCCTGATCGAGCATGGCCATACCTACTGCTATGGGATAGGTAATCTTGCCGGCAGTGATGTCTTCTGCCTTTGTTTTGAGATTATCTTTAAATCCTTTCAGATTCAGCGTATCGTCTATGATCTGAAAGGCGATGCCCAGCTTCTCATAGTAGTCTCCCAGCGCATCTATCTGCTCCTGAGAGGCACCACCTATCAGTGCTCCTATCTGCGCCAGGTAGCTGGCCGGGGCAGCAGACTTCAGCCTATGCGTGGCGAGTACCCGCTTGGCCAGCAGCTTAGCTACTTTATCATCCTTCAGCGCCTCGGGCATCATATAGTCCAGGCCTTTGATATCCATGGCCTGCCCGCTATGCGAGGCGCGCATGGCCTCAAAGTACCAGTTGTAGACCTGCACCTTCTCCTCATAGTGCATGTCGGCCTCATAGATACATATCTGCCCGAGGAAGTAAGCCGCAGTACCAGAGTTGATAGCCGTAGCCTCGCCGTGCACAGTATGCGCTGCAGGGCCGCCGCGGCGTACATGAGATTTATCCTGCACATCATCTACCATCAGGGACCCTACGTGCATGAGCTCCGGCAGAGCCAGCCAGTCTATGGCCACCTGAGAGTTGCCGCCCACTACATCACAGCAGGCTATGGTGGCATAGGAGCGCCATGACTTGCCACTGCGGTCAGTGATCTCGCGTATTGGCCTTATGAAAGTATCTATGTACGCTTCTTTATCGAGATTTTCCGTCAGGTGGTGATTGCCCTTTTTGGACACCAGTTCTTCAAATTTCTGCTGGCCAAACGACAGTGGGATGATCTTATTGACAGAGCGCAGGGTCTGCTTCGATACAGCCTTGAGGAAAGATTTCAGGTCAGTGCTATTGACAAAGCCGTGGCGCTCGATGTAGGCCGGGCCTGATACTACTTTGCCACGCATCTTGCCTTTCACATTCATACGCCCCTCCCAAAAGGCTGGCTTCGATATCACCGTAGCAAATTCCTGATTGGGGAATGCAGCTTCGATCACCAGATCTAGCTTGAAATCCGGCGCAGTGAGTTTCCACGCAGTGGGATACGTATTGAATGTACGCGTACTGGTCCACTCCTCACCAAATGGCCGGAAGGTATAGTCGCGCGAGTGATGGCGATTGCCTTTCTCATCTATCAGGATGATAAAGGAGCCGCAGTCTTCTCCTGTCTTGAGGTCTACGAGGTCATAGGCAGAGAGTTCGCATTTATTATCGAGCTGTACGGCGATCCAGTTCCACGAAACGTCTTTCTTGGCCTCATCACTTTCGTTCTTCTTCTCCGGATGCGCGCCAAACTCATGGTCATACCAGCCCGTGGCAGAGGTGATCTGCAGTTTCTCTCCTTTGAGGTTGATCTTGCCGGTCACCTTATTGCGCGGGATGAAGTAGTAGAACATATCCTCAGCTGAGACACCACGCACTACCCCGTTATCCCCGTGGCGCGTAGGCGGCTTCTGAGGTGTAAACTCAATGTCCACGCTTATGTTCAGCTCCTTATGCGCCAGGTGCAGGACGTAGTTGCCGTCTTTTTTCTTTTTGAAAGTATTGCCATCATAATCCAATGAGAGCTTATCTTTTGCTATCACCACGTCACGCGTCAGCAGCTCATCGGGATATGGCACGACACCTTTCTCCAGCATCTCCAGTGCAGCGCGCTTGAGGTGCGGATCCTTTACCAGCTGCCCTTTTTTGATGCGCTGTATACCGAGCTCGGGTGCGCGCTTGTCTACCAGCGATACGGTATGGTATTTCTGATTATCCAGGTCTGATATACCCCATATCACAGAGTAGCCATAGTCGGGTCTCTTCGCCTTCTTGTCATAGCCTACCACTGTGACAAAGAACGAAGCAAAGAGAGAGAGATTCCTTTTGCCCGCCTTGATATGGCTATGCATGTACCACCACTCTGTACTGGATGAGTAGTGCGGCAGGTCGTGGATTTTCAGGTCTATGGGGCCATCGGCAGGCCAGTCAGCGGGGAAAAATGCAGGAACAGCTGCAACGGTCTTTTTAGCCATTGTGGCAATAGATTATTGAGGTCAGTAAAAAACGGTGGTGCGATAAATATAGCCAATGTAAGGATAGGCTGCAATAGAAATCGGTGATTAAGATCATGATAACCCTTTGGAAAATAGAAAATTAACTATCCCCAAACACAGAGGCTCAAAAGCGGGCCGGCAAATCCGGAAATTCTTTGTACAAATAACTATTTGTATCATGTCACTTGCGCCCGGCGCTTCCGTATATTATATTGTAAGAAAAGCCGACCCCTGATGAAAGGTTTTTTCAGCTTGCTACTCTGCTGCCTGACCGTGGCTGGCCATGGCCAGCACCGCCAGTGCGGCTCTATGGAGGTCCTGGCACAGATGCTACGCGACAATCCCGCCATCGCTACTGCCCGCCAGGATATAGAGGCGCAGACAGTTAGGTTCATCTCCTCACATCCTTTCGGGGCCTCTTCACGCTCGATCATTACCATACCGGTGGTAGTACACGTGGTATATAGCACTGCTGATCAAAATATCAGCGATGCCCAGATACAATCGCAAATAGACGTCCTGAACGCCGACTACAACCAGTCTAACAGCAATTGGTCATCTACTCCGCCCGTATTTCAGTCCGTGAGTGGTAGCATGGGCATACAATTTTGTCTGGCCAGGCGCGATCCGGCTGGCAATGCGACTAACGGCATCGTGAGGACGTCTACTGCTGCTACTATTTTCTCTACCAGCAATACCGTGAAATATACCGCTCAGGGGGGCGATGATGCCTGGCCTGCTGCCAGCTATCTGAATCTCTGGGTCTGCAACCTGGGAAATGCGCTGTTGGGATACGCTCAGTTCCCCGGGGGAGCATCAGAGACCGATGGCGTGGTGATAAATTATACAGCCTTTGGGAATACGGGAACGGTACTCACGCCCTACGACAAAGGACGTACTGCTACACATGAAATAGGCCACTGGATGAACCTCTACCATATCTGGGGCAATACCAGCGGCGACTGTAGCGGCACGGACCATGTAGACGATACGCCACCGCAATACTCAGAAAATTTTGGCTGCCCGTCATTTCCGCATGTATCCTGTACCAATGCACCAGACGGAGATATGTTCATGAACTTTATGGACTACACCGATGATGCGTGTATGACCATGTTCACAGCAGGCCAGGCACTGCGGGCGCAAGCACTTTTTGCCACAGGTGGTGCACGGGCATCTATAGCGAGCTCTGCTGGCTGTGTGCCGCCGGCATCTGGCACCGCAGCCTGCAGCGCACCCGATGCCCTGACCTCAGGTATAGTGGCGTCACCTACAGATACGATACAGTGGTCTGCCGTATCAGGTGCCACCTCTTATATACTGGAGTATAGGCCATCTGCTTCATCTCAGTGGGCCAATGCCACTACCAGCGCTCCGGCTAAATACCTGACCGGCCTCGTGCCTGGTACTACGTATCAATATCACGTAAGTGCTGTATGCCCTACAGGCAGCAGTGCATACTCTGCCATCCGGTCCTTTACCACACAGGGTAGTAGCACAGGTATCTCAGATATGGGTGTGCAGATAGAGTATACGATCTATCCTAACCCTACTCATGGCAAGTTTCAACTGATGATATCTGCCTCGGACCCGGTGGACAAGATATCCGTACGCATCACAGATATGCTGGGGCATACAGTCCATGATGAAGACTTCACTCATATCAATGGTCTGTACTCCTACCAGATAGATCTGACCGGTGTGGCTACCGGTGTCTATAATGTCTCTATCAGCGATGGGGTCCGCACAGAGGTGCGAAAAGTAATCGTTCAGTGATAAATGTTCCCATACTACAAGGGGGAATACTTTATCTTTGCTAGCAAAATCTACTATGACTGCTGATGATAGCCTGCGCAAACCCGGAGAGATGTTTACCGCATCTGCACTCAAGGGAGCCACTCCGGTGAAGCAATTTATATTTATCACTATATTGGGTATCCTCCTGCTGATCGTAGCCAAATATGCGCTGCACTCTGATGATCTGGTCATGTACGCAGGTTGCTTTGGTGTAGTATTCTATGTCATGTTCAATCCCTGGCTTTGCCTGCTGGCTACTGACAATAAAAAATACCTCATTACTTCCTTTATCTTTTATGCCATCATCACTGTCGTCATGTATGGCATCGTCTACCTGATGACAGGCAAATACTTTTCCAACTCATGGGAGGTAAGGATCATTCTGATCACTACGACCTTCTATATGGTCGTAGCCTATGGCATGATGCTGGCGCTGAAAATGCTCTTCGTAGATGTGAGTGAGGGTGGCCTATAAGGTAGCCGGCGGTCCGATCAAAATCTTTCAATCTTTTGTCATTTAACCTGCTGAGTATTGCTCATTTGTAATATTTTGGACTATTTTGGTTTTATAAAAATCATTAATGAAACACCTTTATTTCCTCGCACTAGCGTTTCTGGTGTCCGCTACCGGCATGGCCCAATCAGAAAGTCATCCTATAGGCTGTCTGGCTGGAGAGCTGAGCCAGCGTCAGCTAGACCTGCACCCCGAGCGTCTGGTATCTCAGCGACTGCTTGATTCTTTCACACATGCCTTTGTGCGTGCGCACAGGGCTGACATGGCCCAGCGTACAGGTCCGTATGTGATACCTGTGGTATTTCACATTATCCATGATGCCGGGGTGGAGGATCTCTCTGATTCCGTCATCTTTCTGGAGATGCAGCACTGGAACGAATACGCCAGCGCTTCTAACCCTGAGCTGGTCAACGTAGTGCCTGCCTTTGATACTCTCATCGGCAATCTTCAGGTCGAGTTTCGTCTGGCGCAGCGAGATCCATACGGGCAGTGTACGAATGGTATCGAGCGCATCTACTCTCAGACCACCTACGATGGAGATGATAATAATAAACAGCATCCATGGCCACGTGATAAATACCTCAATATATGGGTGATCAAAAATATGAGCAAGGCTAATAACTCCGCTCTGGCATATGCCTACTATCCGGGCTCTGTATCTACCTATGTAAATAATGACATCATAGACGGTATCATAGTAATGGCTGAGGGAGTAGGCCGGAGTACAGCCTATGAGCGCCCTACGATCGCCCACGAGAGCGGACACTGGATGAATCTGGCTCATACCTGGGGCAATACCAATGATCCGGGCGTAGACTGCACAGGAGATGATGGTGTAGATGATACACCACAGACAGCCGGTGATTTTGGCACCTGTCCGCTCAATGAGGCACACTGCCACGCACCTATCATAGAGAATGTCCAGAATATCATGAACTACTCGAGCTGCCACTATATGTTTACCAAGGGACAGGTAGTACGCGCTCACGCGGCGCTGAATAATGCTGTCTCCGGCAGAAGTAATATCTGGAGTCCGGCTAACCTGATAGCTACCGGCACCGATCAGCCGCTGACATATCCTAATCCCCAATCCTGCGCTGTACCTGTGGCGGATTTCGCAGTCAATATGCGCTATGTATGTGCCTCTCAGAGTGTCAAGTTTCGCGATGTATCCTGGAATGCAGAAGTACAAAGCCGGATGTGGACATTTCCGGCAGATGTAGATATGGGCACATCTACTGCGGCTGATGTAGCGCCGGTGGTCAGCTTTACCCTGTCCGGATGGAAAGAAGTCACACTCACTGTGACCAATAATAATGGCTCGTCTCAGAAGGTAAAATCTATGGTATACGTGGCTGATGTCACCTCTGTACCCGCCCCCTATTTTGAAGGATTTGAAGATAATACAGCCAGTGAGCGCTGGGTATCTGTCAACTATGATAATAACAATACCTACTGGCGTCGTACTGCCAATACAGGCCACCACAGTGGGGCCTGCCAGATGCTGAATCTCTATGATGGCAGGCTGGATGGAGATATAGATGAAATCGTATCTCCACCTATAGACATGACCAATGTAGACATCAACCAAATGACCCTTTCTTTTGATTACTCTTTTGCCACCTTTGACAATAACCACCTGACTGACTCTATCGCAGCTATATCTGCCTATATATCCAGGGACTGCGGCCTGACATGGAACAGGCTTTACTTCAATGAAGGCGGGTACAATCTCTACAATGCCGGCACCTACAGCTCCGGGCCGTACACTGCGGGCCAGGCAGATGAATACTGGAAAACAGTGACTGCGACCATCCCTGCGGTATACAATCAGTATACAGGCGTACTCTTCAAGATAGCAGGCCGCAGCGCCCGCTCTGCCAATCATCTGTATGTAGACAATATCAATATCGGTCAGTCTACAGCCGGCATCTCCAGTATCAGCTCGGCCGTGAGCGATATCAGCATCCAGCCCAATCCTGCACAAGGCCAGGCTACGATCGCTATCATGAGCAGCAAAGCTAATGAGGCTACGATAGACCTGGTAGATATGACAGGCCGCAGCATCAAGACTATCTATGCAGGCCAGCTGCCGGCGGGTGAGCGCGCTATCACCTTTGATACCGAGGGTATCTCCAGCGGAATCTATCTCGTGCGCGTATCAGATGGCAAGGCCTCCGTACAGCGCAGGTTTGTGAAGATGTGATCTTGCAATAAAAGAATTGAAAGCCATCCTCTCAAGGGATGGCTTTTTTCATTTGCGCTATGCTGCACACTGCCATACAATAAATTGATCCATCATAGAATCGCAGGCTCGTGGGGCACAAATAAAAAACCCCTCCACCGGAGTGAAGGGGCAAAAAAAATATGTTTTTGTAAGATTTACTTAGTCTTCTCGAGCACTACGTAAGAGCCGATAGCACCTGGTACAGAGCCACCGAGGAGGATCAGGCTTTGGTCAGCCATTACCTTTACTACCTTTACGTTCTGAGTCTTGATACGGTTGCCACCCATGCGGCCAGCCATGCGGAGACCTTTCCATACGCGGCTAGGATCTGATGATGCACCGAGGGAACCCGGAGCACGCATACGATCATGCTGACCGTGTGAGCCCATACCTACACCGGAAAATCCATGGCGCTTTACGACACCCTGAAAGCCCTTGCCCTTAGATGTACCTACTACTGTTACTTTCTCGCCATCTGCGAAGATATCTGCAGCGATAGTCTCGCCTACAGCCTTCTCAAAGTCGAAGTTGCGGAATTCTACAAATTTCCTCTTAGGAGCGGTGTTAACCTTCTTAGCGTGGCCCTTCTCTGCATTGTTTGCAGCCTTCTCGCTCTTATCGTCAAAACCTACCTGCACTGCTGAGTAGCCGTCAGTGTCGTTGGTCTTCACCTGAGTCACGGTGTTACCTTTCACGTCTATTACAGTTACTCCGACGTACTTGCCGTCTGCAAAAATGCTGGTCATGCCGACCTTCTTACCGATGATACCTTTCATTGTCTTTTGTTTTAGCGGAACCGCGACTCTCGCCGGGGCTCATAAATGATTAAATTAATTTCAATACCTCTCCTCTCCCTTCCTTTCAGATAGGGTCGCAGTCCACATTTGCTGCTTTTGTATTTTTACTCTGTCCAGTGCACGTTTGCTACACCTTTCCTTTCGGCGGCGTGGACACAGATGGCTACTACGCCTTGATCTCTACCTCTACGCCGCTAGGCAGCTCGAGCTTCATGAGCGCATCTACGGTCTTGCTGGATGAAGAGTAGATGTCGATCAGCCTCTTGTAGGTGCAGAGTTGAAACTGCTCCTTAGAGTTAGCATTGGCATGTGGTGAACGCAGCACAGTGAAGATGTTCTTGTGCGTAGGCAGTGGCACTGGACCGCTTACTACTGCACCTGTGTTTTTTACAGTCTTTACGATCTTCTCTGCGCTCTTGTCTACCAGGTTGTGGTCGTAGGATTTGAGCTTGATCCTTATTCTTTGACTCATTTTAAAGGACGTTTATTGTGTTTTGAATGTTACTGATTATTCTTCGATCTCCTTCACCTTTCCAGAGTTCTTAGCTATTACCGCCTTGGCTACACCTTCTGGTGCAGGTGCATAGCTGTGGAACTCCATGGTGGACGTAGCACGGCCTGATGTGAGGGTACGGAGCTGTGTCACGTAGCCAAACATTTCGCTCAGCGGCACCTTAGCTTTCACTACTTGTGCATTCATCTTAGCTTCCATGCCTTCTACTATACCACGGCGACGGTTCAGGTCACCTACCACGTTACCGGTGTTTTCGTCTGGAGTGATCACTTCGAGCTTCATGATAGGCTCGAGGAGAACCGGACCAGCTTGCTTAGCTGCGTTACGGAATGCCATCTTGGCGCAAAGCTCAAAAGAGAGGGCGTCGGAATCCACCGCGTGGAAGCCACCATCAAACAGGCGGACAGTCAGCGCGTCGATCTCGTAGCCTGCGAGTACACCTGTCTTCATAGCTTCCTTGAAGCCCTTCTCTACAGCTGGTATAAACTCACGAGGGATAGATCCACCGAAGATATCATTGATGAAAGTGAGGCCCAGTTTAGCGTCTTCAGTCTCCTCGGTTGGTCCGATCTCGATCTTGATATCGGCATATTTACCACGGCCACCTGACTGCTTCTTGTATGTCTCGCGGTGCTCTACCTTCCTGGTCAGCTTCTCACGATAGTTCACCTGTGGTGCACCCTGGTTCAGCTCTACGTTAAACTCCCTCTTCATACGGTCTACGATGATCTCCAGGTGGAGCTCACCCATACCGGCTATGATGGTCTGGCCAGTAGCCTCATCAAAGCTCACCTTGAAGGTTGGATCTTCTTCAGCCAGCTTGCCGAGTGCGAGACCCATCTTGTCCATATCCTTCTGCGTCTTAGGCTCTACCGCGATAGAGATCACCGGCTCAGGGAATATCATAGACTCGAGTACGATCTTGTTTTTCTCATCGCAGAGGGTATCACCTGTACGGATATCCTTGAAGCCTACACCTGCAGCGATATCACCGGCCTCTACGCGAGGCACTGAGTTCTGCTTATTGGCGTGCATCTGGAAAAGACGGCTGATACGCTCGTTCTTCTGCGTACGGGTATTGTATACGTATGAACCTGCATCCAGGCCACCGGAGTATACTCTGAAGTAGCACAGACGGCCTACATACGGGTCAGTAGCAATCTTGAATGCGAGCGCGGCAAAAGGACCATCTGTAGTAGCCTGACGCACGATAGGCTGCTCAGTGTCAGGATTAGTGCCGTGTACTTCCTTCCTGTCTGTAGGAGATGGGAGGATAGCGCATACTGCATCGAGTACAGCCTGCACACCCTTATTCTTGAAGGAAGAACCGCAGAACATAGGCACTACCTTGTCCGCGATCACCGCCTGGCGTACAGCCGCACGGATCTCATCTGCAGAGATAGAGTCCGGATCAGCGAAATATTTCTCCATCAGTGTATCGTCAAACTCAGCTACCTGCTCGAGGAGCTTCTCACGGTACATCTTTACATCATCTACCAGGTCGGCCGGGATAGGCACTACTTCGTATGTCATACCCTTGTCAGCCTCATTCCAGATGATAGCTTCGTTTGTCACGAGGTCTACCACACCCTTAAAGTTTTCTTCATTGCCGATAGGTATCTGCATTACCAATGGGTTAGAACCCAGCATGGTGTTTACCTGCGTTACCACGTTGAAGAAGTCAGCACCCTGGCGGTCCATCTTGTTCACGAAACCGAGACGGGCTACACCGTAGTTATTAGCCAGGCGCCAGTTAGTCTCAGACTGTGGCTCTACACCATCCACAGCAGAGAAGAGGAACACGAGGCCCTCGAGTACACGCAGGGAGCGGTTCACCTCTACGGTGAAATCCACGTGGCCCGGGGTATCGATGATGTTGATGTCATACTTCTCACCCTTCCATGTCCATGCGCAGCGTGTAGCGGCAGAGGTGATCGTGATACCACGCTCCTGCTCTTGCTCCATCCAGTCCATAGTAGCTGCACCATCGTGCACCTCACCTATTTTGTGGCTCACACCTGTGTAGTACAGGATACGCTCCGTAGTTGTAGTCTTACCAGCATCGATGTGTGCTGCGATTCCGATGTTTCTCGTGTGGGTGAGATCTTTTCCTGCCATGATTGGTCGTTATTTATTTGTGGCGTTTCCGCCCTTTTTATTTATTTCTTATCAGCTTATTTCATCACGAAAGCGCAAAGCCGCATCATCTTTTCAATTCTGCGTTTTTGCGCTTTAGCGATATTTACTTTACAGCATTAGAACTTAAAGTGGGCGAAAGCCTTGTTGGCTTCAGCCATACGGTGTACATCCTCACGCTTCTTGAATGCGCCACCTTCACCCTTACTCGCTGCGATCAGCTCGTTTGCCAGCTTGTCTTCCATAGACTTACCGTTGCGGCTGCGGGCAAAGTTGATGATCCACTTGATACCCAGAGACTGCCTGCGCTCAGGACGTACCTCTGTAGGCACCTGGAAGTTGGCACCACCGATACGGCGGCTCTTCACCTCTACGGCCGGAGATACATTCTGTACCGCCTTCCTCCAGATCTCCAGAGGGTTTTCCTTAGTGCGCTCTTCTATCAGGTCGAGTGCATTGTAGAATACGGTATAGGCAGTTGACTTCTTTCCCTCGTACATCAGGTTGTTTACAAACTGTGTCACGATCGTGTCACCGAACTTAGGGTCCGGCTGAGGGAATCTTTTGGGTGCTCTTGCTTTTCTCATTGTATTATAATGATCTTATTGTCTTTTATCTTGACTCTTGGTTCTCAATTACTTCTTCTTAGCCGGAGCTGCAGCAGCACCTGCCTTAGGACGCTTGGTACCGTACTTAGAGCGGCTCTTCTTGCGGTTTTCTACGCCGGCAGTATCGAGGCTGCCACGTACGATATGGTAGCGTACACCCGGGAGGTCCTTCACCCTACCACCACGGATCAGCACGATGGAGTGCTCCTGGAGGTTGTGGCCTTCACCTGGAATATACGCGATCACTTCTATTGAGTTGGTCAGACGTACCTTAGCTACCTTGCGGAGAGCCGAGTTTGGCTTCTTAGGGGTAGTAGTGTATACACGGGTACAAACGCCCCTACGCTGAGGGCAGCTATCGAGCGCACGGCTCTTAGATTTCGCACGGATGATGGTCCTTGACTTGCGTACTAACTGTTGAATGGTTGGCATTAACGCTATTTTTGGGACGGCAAAAATACTTTTATTCCTTAAAGTTCACAACGAATGGTGAAAAAAAGTTGAATTGTGGACAGAATTCAAGCTTTTTGGAGCCATTGGGAGGGATGGGAAGGCGAAGATAAGGTTAAAAGTGTAGCTTTTTGTGGAAAAGCGAAATGTCACTCATTTTTAAAAATCTCCCTTTTTTCATAACTTTAGAAAAAACCTAATACTTATGAATCGGGGCAAATATCTACTGCTTTTTATCATCAGCCTTTTATCGTTAGATTGTTTTTCACAGGTCACCTTTCCTACTAGCAGAGAGGTATATAACTTTTCGGTAGGAGACACTTTCATATACGAAATATATGATGGTGGGTGTGCTCCGCAAAGTTCGTATCAATGCACTCATGACTACTGGGTGACTGTGACCAGTAAATCATATTCACCAGACAGCGCTACAGTATATTATTCATATAATCATGGAGGATACTCCACTAGCTTCTCTCTACCTGACTCTTTTCCCAACCTTGACTCTGCTGTGATTTTGCCACCTTATCCTACATATCTGACTAATAAAATTGATACCGCTTATATTGACACCTTACATTATTGTATCCCGACCTTCATCGCGCTGACAGAAAACAGGTATGGTCTCAGCGATTTCTTTAATACAACTTTTGCGGTAGGACTTGGGAAAGTCACTGATTACTATTTTCACGATCAGGGTAGCTCGCCTTATGGAGATTTCTCGCTTAGCTTAGTATATTATCACAAGGGAAATCTGATCTGTGGTAGCTATGATTCTACCAAGCTTGTATCCTCGCTTTCTGAGGTCGGGCGTGATCAGGATTTCTCCATCTATCCTAATCCGTGTAGTGATAAACTAATGATAGTTGGGCCTGCCACAAAGTGGACTTATCATATTTATGATGCCTTAGGTTCGGCCTGCAAGAATGGAGACGCTAGCCCGATGGTCTCTGTCGGCGATTTGCCTACAGGAGCCTACCTTTTAAAGTTGGAGACCTCAAGCAGAATTGTGTTGCTCAGATTCTGTAAAGAGTAATGCTTTGAGCCTAATGAAATACTCGCGACACAGAAATCTTAATTATCAAGGCTATCGGTTTAAGTACCCACTGTCGCATCATTAAAAGCAATCAATCACCCTTCAAACAATCGCTCCTCATTCTGATAAATAAAACGCTGCCCCTGGCGGAAGTCTGAAGCTACACTTTTGGTCAGGTACTTGTGCCAGGCCGGCTCATTCTCTCCGCGCAGGTAGGCGAAGAGGGCCAGTGCATAGCCCCACTCCATCTGAGAAAGGTAACCCATATTGCTCCACTGCTTACCGTATTTATTGGTCTCAAACTGGAAGGCTGCGTTGATTTGTCTCAAATACAGACCGATGCCATCGCTTTGAGCGATGGCATCGGTAACTTCGGCAAACTTGCTTTATATAACAAAGATATATCTTTACCTATCATGGACGTCAATCAACCTTTGATAGAGAACTCATTCTACCATATTTACAATCGAGGCAATAACGGTGACAATATTTTTTACAAACGAGGCAATTATGATTATTTCCTAAAAAGCTATGATAAGCATCTAAGTGATTTTGTAGAAACTTATGCGTACTGCCTTTTACCTAATCACTTTCACTTGTTGATTAGGATTAAGCCATTCCTGTCATTTCCGAGGCAATCAGAGCAGCCCGAACTGATCGTCAGCGAGCAGTTCAGAAAATTCTTTATAGGATATTCGCAAGCTATTAATAAACAAGAGTCACGTAGCGGCAGCCTTTTCCAAAAACCATTCAAAAGAAAAGAAGTAGACCGGGAAGCTTACTTTTCACACCTCATTTATTATATCCATGCAAACCCGCAAAAACATGGTATTTGCAATGATTTCAAGCAGTATGAATACAGCTCATACGGTCGTATATTAATTGAAAAGCCGTCAAAGCTTTTCAAAAATGAAGTAATAGAATGGTTTGGTAGTAAGCAGCATTATATCGATTTCCATCATCAAAGCATGTTAAATCAAGAAAATGAAGACTGGGTCATTGAAGACTTGTAACTACCTGGGCTACCGATGCCATCGCTGAGAGCGATGGCATCGGTAAAGCTAATAAGTCATTATATTAGCTGCTTATCCATTCATGAATTCTATAAAAATGAGGATTATGAAATCCATTACATTCGTCCTTATCTTTCTTTCATCATCTATTTTTGCACAAAGCTTTCATTTATCTGAGCCAGATAGCCTGCGTCAAGAAGGCGACGTCAAGGAGGCTATCGCAGCTTTCCGTCAGAAATACACTGCTCGGGAATTAACCTTTGATGGTCTGTATAATTATGCCTGTGCCTTGGTGGTAGACGGTCAGTCAGATTCCGCATTCCGATATCTAGATAGCCTTTACGGGCGTAGTAGCTCCCCAGAACCTGCTTTGTTTGGCGATCCTGACTTTATTACGTTGCGAAATGATAAACGCTGGGGCTTGCTTGAAAGCCAGCTAATAGACCGAATCCAAACTCAGTCTGGCCATGCCTATAAAGATGTGGAATATGCTCGCAAACTCTGGCTTATGATGGCGTGGGATCAGGCTTACTACGACTGTTTGCACATAGCACAGAAAAAGATCGGCATGGCCTCTCCTGTGGTTAAGGCATTATGGGACCTGAAAAACCGGATCAATAGTGAAAATCAAAAGCAATTGGAGGAACTGATCGCCGCGAAAGGATGGCCTCGAATATCACAGGTGGGTGAGCGGGCTGCGACCGGTGCCTTCCTGATTATCCAGCACGCCGATACTGATAAACAAAAGAAGTACATACCCGTGCTAGAGAAACTATGTAAAGAAAGTGAAGCTAGCTTGTCAGACTATGCCCTGATGTATGACCGAATACTAATTCATGAGCAAAAGCCTCAAAAATATGGTTCACAAGTAAAGTATAATGAACAAACCGAGAAATATGAATTATATCCGCTGCTGGATGAAAACAAGGTAGATGAATGGCGCAAAGATGTAGGACTGCGTCCACTAGCCGAATACCTTTCTATTTGGGGCATTAAGTTTGAACCACACACTAAGTAATAGATGTATAAGATTAAATGGCATCTTAAAGCAGGCTTCCCGAAAACCAATTGAGTGTGTTTTCCAGAATCCAATCTTAAGCTGCTATAAACTTTATTAGGCAATATTACATGATATGAGAAACTATCCCACCGGTTCAAGCGTCCTCGCTTAAACCTATTCATCCCTTATAAGCCGTCAGCCTGGGCAGCCATCTCGGCACATTCGCCTTGTACCGCACATAGTCAGCGCCAAAGCGCTTCTCCATGCTCGGTTCTTCTCTGAAAATAAAGTACATAGTATTCATAAAGAAAAACCAGATCGTCCAGCACAGCACGCCTGTTGCATTCAGGTACAGCGCCTCGCCCAGCAGGATAAACAGCACTCCTGTGATCATCGGATTGCGTGTATAGCGGAATGGCCCATAGATCACCAGTTTTTGTGTCGGCTGCCACGGCGCCAGTGTGCCATAGGCCATCTTCCAGAAAAGGTATACAGGTATTGCCCACAGGATCAGCCCGAGCGCAAAGATGCCCGCCCCAGCATACCTCAGCGCATCACTATCCGGGAATGGTTTACTATCGATATGAGATAGTGCAAAAGGTATCACGATGCAAACGATACCCGGCAGGATCAGTATATCGCGTAGGTGCAGCCAGATGGACGGAGCTTTCATTTTACAGTTTATGGATGACCAAAATTATCTTTTCTTATTGCTTCAAAGATGGACGCCTGAACCTTATCACTTTAAAGAACCTTTCCTCCCCTCACACTTCTCCCACATCTGCACGAAGTACTCTGCCGAACTCATAAAGCCCTTCATCTCCCGGGTGCTCATACCTGCGAAGGGCCAGGAGCGCACATAGTCTGCCAGCAGGCCATAGTGTGCCATGCCGACAGTATTGATGTCCCAGGTGCGGTTGCCCGTCTTGCAGCGCGTGAAGGCATTATCATATAGCACCCTGATCGTAGTATCCCGCATCGGCTGCGCAGAGAAGCCGCCCACATCAGTGCCGATGGCCATATGGTAGTCACCCACCAGGCCAGCTACAGTGTGATAGGTCTGTACGAAGTCGCTCGCATTGACACCGTGGCCTACGCCTATCATCCCTCCTACCTTTTTGATCTGCGTGTACTGTGCCCGTGTTCGGCCATTCTCGGTATGAGAGATGCTGCGCGGCTCGTTGTGGCCGCTATTGACAGGATAGTCGGCTGCGACCGCCATAGAGAGCACCTCATTGGTCATCTTCTCGCTCATATGATCTACATCTATCATGTAGCCCTTCTGCATCATATACCTGATGGCAAACCTGCCGCGTTCCGTCAGCCCCTGCGCATTGCGATGGCCATAGCCAGTCAGCGTGTCCCAGATGGTATAGTTTGCCTTCTTCGCGGGGTTCACATTCTTCGGCATCAGCAGCGGCATGAAGGCCTTGGCTATGGCTGGCAGCCCCGCGCCGGGATGCTCCAGGTGAAAAGTGATCCCGCTCGTATCACTACGCACCTGTTCCATTTTCCACTCTGAGCCTGTAGCAAATTTATTGGCCACATTCAAAGTCTTATTAAACACCGCCGTACCGCCAAAGACTGTATTATTCAGATGCACGGGAAAAATGTAACGTACACCCAGCGCGTAGAGCTTATCCAGCTCTGCCTGTATCTGGGCCTCAGTAGGCGCAGGTGCGAAAGTGGCTTTGCCGTAGTGGTCTTGCGGGCTGTAGAAGTTTCCGATGTTATCCATCTCACTTCCTATGATCACGGCTAGCTTGCCACCGGCCACTATGCGGCGCACATCACCCGGCGCATACGCCACCTCCATAAAGTCCGAGTGAGCCACGAGATCCTTGATACCCTGCACACAGTCCAGCAGTACCTGTTCATCATCATAGGGACCGTGCCCCTTGGAGGCATAGGCTATGGTGTGGCTGCTCACCGCCAGTGCTACCATGATGTTCAGCCCGCCCTCATGCGCGCGCCTGATCCAGTCTACCCACATCTGCTGATGCAGGATAGAGCACCACGCAGGCCAGCTGGCAAAGTCAGGGTAACCCTTTTTGCTATCGCGCCAAGTGGGGCAGTTCTGCTGCTCCGTCTGAGCCGCTAGCATACTGCGCACAAGGTTCGTGCTATGGTCATGGCGGCAATCACCCAGTGCTACTGAAATATCTCCATACGGCGCGCCATAAAACAACTCTCTGCCATAAGCAAGATCGCCACGCGGATGCGCGTGCATATCTACAAAGCCTGTGATGGGCTGTGCCCTTACGCCAGACCACACTAAGAGTGAAATGAAAAGACAATAAGCGTATCTCATAAAACAGGTATGAAGTAAATGACCAGATTTTATCCCACAGCGGGAAATGTATTCAATGTGCTTCGTGCTATTTCTACTGAGAATCCCGGTCGGCCTCTATCAGGTATATCTTTTCGCAAACGGCATCGCGCGTGGCAGGATCCAGAAATGTGCTGGTCAGCGATGAAACTTTATAGGCCAGCCTGGCATCGACTACCCTCAGATGCACACCAGCCCGCTGCAAGTCTTTGAGCCCATTCTCATTGGTCTCTGCTATTAGTTTACTCTTTCCCGTCAGCTGTTTTTTAAAGCTATCGCTATCCCAAAGATCCTGCGGCGGCGCCTGCTGCGCATAGAAGACATCCTCATAGCCGGCCAGGTACTGATACGTAACATACTCTGTATCGGGACCTGTATGCGCCCGGGCATATCTGCCAAAATCACTACCGGGCTGGTATCTCATGATAGCAGGAAAGTAAAAGGCACTCATGAGCAGATTGAAAACAATAATGATAGCTGCCGAAGTGCGAATAAGAAAATCGCTACCGCCTGACCGCAAGGCAAAAACAATCGCCCCGCCAAATACCACTACCAGACTAATCATAGATATAGTATCCGTGCCCTTGAAACAATATTGCAATATTACCGCCACGATTACTATTGCCACCAGCATGAGTAGTTGTAGCACTGACAGGCTTTTAAAAAACACTGTCCTCCTGTCCAGGCGCTCATAGAAACCCGCTGCCATCACTGCCCCCAGCGGATAGACTACAAAGCTATAGTGCGGCAGCTGATAGTGAGACAGCATCAGTGCCATGAGCACCAGCGTGAAGCCGCTCACGGAGGCGTACTCTCTCATACTGCCTCTATCTCTGACTATAGCGATCAAAGCTGATATCCACCCCCCCAGCAGGAATAGTGTCCAGGGCATAAAAGCCCATGCTGTACTGTGAAGGAGAAAGAAAGTATCAGGATGATTGTTCCACTCGCTCTCGCCCGTGATGCGGCCAAAGCTCTGCGTCCAGTAGTAGAAGCGCAGGCCCTGCGCCCCAAACTGCTCGTAGAGTCCGATACACATAGGCACCAGCATAAGAGCGGTCAGGCCTATGCCTGCCAGCACTCCCGGTTTCAGGAGGGTGCGCCACTTGCCCTTGATCAGTGCATGAGGTAGTAGCGCTGCTCCCACAGCTATCAGGCCTATCGGCCCTTTGGACAGGAGCGCCAGTCCTACGCCTGCACAGCCCCACATCAGATCACGTAGCTTATTGTTCTCGGTATAGGCGGCCAGCCGCCATATGGCAAAAATGACGGAACCCATCAGCAGCGTATCTGTCCGTACGTCATTAGTGATCAGAAAGAGTGCCTGTGTAGTAGCCAGCATGAGCGCTGCCAGCACAGCAGTCTGCCGGGTGTAAAACAATAGTGCGAAGCGATAGGTCGAGTAAATACCCAGTATAGCAAACATCACTGAAGGCAGCTTGTACGCAAAAGTACCGATGCCAAAAAGATAAAAACTCAATGAGCTGAGCCAGAAGAGCAGCGGCGGCTTATCCAGATAGTCACGGCCCAGCGCATGTACCTGAAGGAAACTCTTAGAGCGCAGCATCTCCAGGCTGATCTCTGCATACTGTGCTGCATCTACTGCCATCACATCTACGCACATGCCTACTGCATACACAGCCAGTATCACCGCTCCTATGATGTATGACTTAACCTGCATTGAATAGATCAAAGAAACAAAAAAGACCCGCACATGGCGGGTCTTCCTTAGTAGTATATCCTATTTATTTCTTGATCAGGAGCTTCATGTAGTCATCCAGTTGAGGCATGATCACGATGGTCACGCGGCGGTTCTCGGCGCGGTGTGCAGGGGTATCATTAGGACCGGCAGGCTGGTACTCACCACGACCTGCGGCTGTCATGCGCTCAGGCTTGATACCGTATTGCTTCTGCAGTATGCGTACTACTGCACTGGCGCGGCGGATACTCAGGTCCCAGTTGTCCTGGATAGAGGCGCTGTGTATCGGCTTATTATCCGTATGGCCCTCTATCATAAAGTTCATATCAGGATATGCCAGCAGTATCTTTGCTACCTTACCCACTACATCCTTTGCATGAGGAGTCAGGTCAGCACTCCCGCTGTGGAAGAACATATGATCGGTCAGATCGATATAGAGGTTGCCCTTGTCAGATGATACAGTGATATCCGTATCGCTTTCGCCGCCTATCGAGCTTTTCAGGTTGCTGATCAGGTTGGCCTTCATAGATTCCGGAGAGAGACCGGCTGCGCTGATCTGTTGCAGAGATTGGTTTACAGTCTCCGCCTGCGCCGGTGTGATCACAGACATATCTTTCAGCATATTGACCAGCTGGCCTCCTGCCTTTGCTTCTTTCTCTGCCGCCTTAGCTTCAGTCACCATACTGTCCACAGTGCCTTGTAGCTCTTTTACCTGGTCGTTTAGCTTTTTGATGGCTACTGCGCTTTTAGCTTGCTTAGCCTCGCAGTCTGTCTGGCTGTTTTGAGCCATCTTGAGTGTCTGATCCAGTTCATTATACTTCTTCTTGGTCACGCAGGCGCTCAGCGTGGCAGCGATAGCGATCAGGATGATAGCGAGTCGAGTTATTCTCATGTGATGCTTGGGTTGAGTGGGTTGATTTTTGTCACCGTAAACGTATATGGATATGCTGACATATCGGAAATAGTTTATACCCATGGGCTTACGGAGTATGGCTAGTATACTATGCAGTATCACGCCCGGTGTGGCCCAAAATAGAAACAGGTCCTGACTTTCGCCAAGACCCGTCCCTAAAACCCAATTTATGAAATCTTTACTTCCTCACCAGCAGCTTAAAGAATTGATCCAGCTGCGGCAGGATGACTATACGTGTTCTTCTATTGTGCGCCCTACCATCTGCCGTATCGTTTGTATCTACGGGCAGGTACTGGCTGCGGCCTGCGGCAGTCATACGTGATGCCGCTATACCATATTGTTTCTGCAGTATGCGCACTATGGCAGTAGCCCTCCGGACACTCAGGTCCCAGTTGTCCTCTACGCATTCCGTATGAATCGCTACAGAGTCGGTATGTCCCTCCACCATAAATTCGATATCCGGTTGCGCATTGAGCACTTTGGCTACTTTGCCCAGCACTACTTTCGCATTTTCTGTCACAGTAGATCTGCCGCTATTGAATAGCATCTTGTCGGAGATATCAATATAAACGGCGCTTTTGTCTACTTTGATATCTATATCCTTATCGTTCAGGTTGCCTATCGCCCCCTTCAGGTTCATGACGAGCGCCATATTGAGGCTATCCTTGCGGGCCATAGCTGACTGCAATCCCTGTATGTAGTTGTCCTTTTCGCCCATGGCCTGCAGCGTCTGCTTCACACTTTCTGCCTGCTTATTGCTTAGCACAGACATATCCTGCAGTGTATTGAGCACTTGGGCATTGTTCTTTCTGGCATCTTCCAGCTGCTTCTTCAGGTCATCTATCTGCGTCTGCAGATAGCCATTTTGAGTATTGAGCTTGTCATTAGCTTCTTTGCTGGCGGCCAGCTTAGTATCGCAATCTGTTTTGGCAAATTCCATCTGCTTGTATTGCGCATCCAGAGCACTGTATTTCTTTTTGGTCACACAGCCGCTCATAGCCAGGGCTACGAATACAGCTATAGATAAAACGCGTACTGGACTGGTGGTCATATGGCACTTAGGGACTGGCACAGTTTCTACTTTCACAGTGCAAAGCTAAGACCTTAGATATTACAAAAAACAAAAGATATCCACTTTTAATGCTTCTTAACAAAACTAAACCAAACACATATAATTTACACATAATTTATTGTAAGCCCCATGAATACTGGCTTTGAAGGAGCATCGCCGGTGCTGGTCTGTTAAAAATTGCGAACACAGGCCTGAATAATATCAGCCTGGGGAATTTACAGTGTGCATTTCTGATCACTACATTTATTTATAGCTTTAGTCTGATTATCGTTTACAGTTTCATCAGAACCCTATCCATGTCTGATACATTTGACTATATCGTGATCGGCTCCGGTTTTGGCGGCTCCGTATCTGCCATGCGCCTCTCTGAGAAAGGCTACAAAGTTTTGGTCATAGAAAAGGGGAAACGCTGGCGCAATGAAGACTATGCCAGGACAAATTGGGACATAGCCAAATATCTCTGGATGCCGCTCGTCAAGTGCTTCGGTATTCAGAAGCTGACATTCTTCCGACAGGTCTTCATCATATCAGGTGTAGGGGTGGGCGGCGGCTCTCTGGTCTATGCCAATACGCACATGATGCCCAAGCCGGGCTTTTATACCAATAAGATATGGGCTCACATCAAAGACTGGCAGGCTACGCTGGCACCGTACTATGAGCGCGCCAGATTTATGCTCGGCTCTGCTAAATATGAACGCGAGTATGAAGAAGATCGTATACTGAAGCAAGTAGCCGAGGACATGGGCCGCGCAGATACCTACGGCCATGTAGACTATGTGGGCGTCTATCTGGGCAAACCCGGTGTGGAGAAGGACCCATACTTCAAAGGACTAGGACCACTGCGCAAAGGCTGCACAGAGTGCGCCGCATGTATGGTGGGCTGCCGCGATAACGCGAAGAATACGCTAGACAAAAATTACCTCTGGTTTGCAGAGCATATGTTTGGCGCGCAGATACTGGCTGAGACGCTGGTCACCCGGATCGAGCATATAGATGGTGAGTATCTGATATACACAGAGAGCAGCACGTCCTGGTTTAGCAAAAAGAAAAAAGTATACCGCAGCAAAGGACTCGTGATGAGCGGTGGCGTACTGGGTACTATGGATCTGCTGCTGCGTATGAAATATGAGACCAAAACGCTGTCGCACCTTTCTGATCGACTGGGAGAGAATATACTGACCAACTCTGAAATGCTCAGCGGTGTGGTAGCTGCTGACCGCAAACTGAACCACGGCATCGCCATCAATTCGATCTTTGATCCTGATGAAAAAACGCATATCGAGCTGTGCAAATTTCCTGATGGTTCGGGCGCTATGCAAAAGCTTGGTGTGATGGCTGCTGGAGATGGCCCCGCACCGGTGCGCACAGCAAAAATGCTGGGCAACATGATCCTGCATCCGATCCAGTTTTTGCGAACGGTCTTCAATGGTAATATCGCCCGCTCTTCACTCATATTCCTGATCATGCAGGAGCTGGAAAACTCCATGCGCATGGTCTGGCGCAGAGGCGGTATGCGCATGGTCAATGACAGTGGCCAGAAAGTGCCTAGCTTCATACCCATCGGCCAGGAGACCCTATACCGGTATGCGGCCAAGGTAAATGGTGTACCTCAAAACGCTTTCAGCGAAGTATTTTTCTCCCTGGCCTCTACCGCTCACATCCTGGGCGGATGCCCTATGGGACTCACTGCTGCAGAGGGTGTGGTAGATGAGAACTTCCGCGTGCATGGCTACGAAAACTTCTATATCCTCGATGGCTCTATCATGCCTTGCAATCTGGGCGTAAATCCATCCCTCACTATCACTGCATTGAGCGAATACGCCATGGATCAGGTCCCGCAGAAAACGGGATGTACTGTTAAAAATCTATCTGACCGGCTGACCGAAATAATAGCCTAGACTGTCCGATTTTTTGGAACCGAGGTACAGTGGATAGGACAGAAACAAGTCATATATTTAGATATAGTTAATTAACATTTGTCATGTGCTCATTATCAGCATTTTAACACGGTGTTAAGATTTTACTATTGACCTGCTAAATCGGGTAAATCACCCCAAAAAAAAGCCGGATAACCTTCGTTGGCAAGGAGATTGTCTGTACCTTTGCGCCTCCTCAATCTTAAAGTTCTCAGATGAAGAAAATGATCGACCTGTGCAAAACAGCAAAGGCCTTGAGCCTAAACTTTGGTGTTATTGTTTTCCTGATACTGATCGGCGCTCCTGGTGCCTCTGCTCAATATAGCGGCTCGGGTACATTCACACAGATATCTTCGCTGGCATCGTTAACTGATGGGTATTATGTCATAGCCTATACCAGTACGAAGGCTATGAATGATACAAATACAGGTTCCTACTTTGGTAGTACAGCTATAACCCCAAGCTCGGGTACCCTTACGAATCCTGCAGCTGCTTTGGTCTGGAAGATCCAAACCAGCGGTGCTACCAAAACAATATATAATGAGGCTACATCTATGTATGTCTCATACACCGGCACCAGCAATGCCGCCTATGCAGTGAGCTCTGTGAGCGGCAACAGCGAAAAATGGACTGTGACATATTCGTCGGGTAACTTTCTCTTCCAAAATGCAGCCTCCACTACGCGCTACCTGCAGTATAATACCAGCGCACCGCGCTTTGCCTGCTATACGGGCAGCCAGCAGAATCTTACGCTGTATAAAATGAATCCCTCTACTGATGCTACACTGTCAGGTTTGACGGCCAGTGCAGGACCACTGACTCCATCCTTCGCATCAGGTACTAGCTCCTACACCATATCAGTAGCCAATGCCATAGCATCTACTACGGTCACGCCCACTGTCAATCAGGCGAATGCCACAGTCCAGGTACGTGTGAATGGCGGTTCTTATACATCTGTGACCAGTGGCAGCGCCTCAGGTGCACTGGCGCTCAATGTGGGCGGCAATACAGTAGATGTCCTGGTCACAGCACAAGATGGCACTACTACTCAGACATATACTATCACTATCACCCGTGCTGCAGCCGGTGCCAATACTATTACGACCACAGCGGCCTCTTTTGGCCCGTATTGCAATGGTGTGAGCAATACTATCAGCGTAGCCTTTACCAGTACCGGTACATTTACGGGTGCTTATACTGCACAGCTATCTGATGCGTCCGGCAGCTTCACCAGTCCTACCAATCTAGCTACCACAGGTTCGTCTTCTCCATTATCAGCTATCATCCCATCCGGCACTGCTGCAGGTACCGGCTATCGCGTTAGAGTGGTAAATGCCACTCCGGCCACCGTGAGTGGCAATGATAATGGCAATAATATCACACTGGTGAGTAATCCCGGCACCCCTGCCTGCGCTACTCCTGCGGCAGTGTGTCCCGGTACGGCGGTCACTATCACTGGTGCCGGTAGCAGCGGTGCCACTTCCTATACATACTGGACTTCATCTGGCGGCGGGAGTGCGGTCACTACTGGTACCACTCCTCCGGGCACAGTAGCCTCCGGCAATTTGACCACACCTACCTCTCTGGCTGCCGGGGCCTACACTTACTATGTGCAAGGAGAAAATGGCACCTGCTCCAGCCTGTCACGCCAGGCAGTTACGGTCACGATCAATGCGCTGCCATCAGACCCCTCAGGCACCATCACGCCCACTGCCAATCCAAGCTGTGGCGCGGCTACACTGAGCTATAGTGCACCATCTGCTTCTATTTATTGGGAGACCGGTTCTGGTGGTACGAGCACAGCGTCACCGACTACATCTGCTTATAGCCTGGCAGCTACAGGCACTATTTACGCCCGCGCCTATAATGGCAACTGCTGGTCTACCGGCACTGTCAATTCAGGATCTGTCACCGTCAATACTGCGGTAAGTATTACGACATCACCATCGTCCGCATCTGTGGCATCAGGTACCTCCAAGACCTTTACTGTGGTGGCCTCAGGTACGGTGGGTGGCTATCAATGGCAGTATAACGATGGCACCGGCTGGGCCAATCTCAGCAATGGCTCACCATATAGTGGTGTGACCTCTGCCTCCCTGGTCATCAATCCAACGGCCCTGAGCATGTCGGGATACCAGTACCGCTGCATAGTGAGTGGCACCGCCCCATGTACGAGTGCTACCTCATCCGCTGCCACACTTACAGTTTCGCCCGCAGTATGGGAAGATTTTGAGACGGGCACCAAGGCATCATACGCGACTGCGAACGTGACCTGTACAGCCGGTAGCTGGAATTTCAACAATGCTCTGATAGGCACCAGTGCCAGCGACTTCAAAAACGGCAGCCAGTCAGCCCGTGTCAATACCGCCGGCATCATAGCTATGAATTTCGACCTTACTACCGGTCTGAGTACTGTGACCGTGTCTCATGGCATGTGGGGCAGTGATGGTGCCACTACCTGGAGGCTGGAGGCATCTACAGATGGAGGATCCACCTGGACCGCTTTTGTGAGCAGCACTTATACAGCACCTGCTTCGTCCTCTTCCACACAGACTATCTCAGTCAATCTCACCGGCACAGTGCGCTTCCGCATCGTCAATCTCGCCTCTTCGGGCTCCAACCGTATCAACTTTGATGATATCTATATTACGGATAATAACTGTACACAGCCTACGATCACAAGCACCACTCCCGGCAGCACTACCTGTGGCTCCGGCACGGTGACATTAGGTGCCACAGCCTCTGCCGGCACAGTAAACTGGTACACAGCATCTACAGGAGGTACTGCTATAGCTACCGGCAATACCTATTCGCCATCTATATCAGCTACTACGACGTACTATGTAGATGCGACCAGTGCCGGCTGCACTACCTCCGGCAGGACCGCTGTGGTCGCTACACTCGTCACTCAGCCTGCCACTCCGGCCTGTGCCACCCCGGCTGCAGTATGCGCTGGTAGCTCTGCCACTATCACCGGCGCCGGTAGTACCGGCGCTACAGCCTATACATATTGGACAGCCGCTACCGGCGGCACTGCTGTCACTACAGGTACTACACCGGCTGGCACGGTATCTGGCAATAACCTATCAACACCTACCTCCCTCACTGCAGGCAGCTATACATACTACGTACAGGGTGAAAATGGCTCCTGTATCAGTGCGGCGCGTCAGTCAGTGACTGTCACTGTAAATGCAGTGCCATCCAATCCTACCGGCACTATCACACCTGCCGCCAATCCTGCCTGCGGGTCTACTACACTTACTTATAGCTCGCCATCTACATCTCTGTATTGGGAGACATCCACCTCAGGTACTAGTACCACCTCTCCTACCACATCAGCATATACCCTCAGCAGCTCGGGTACCATGTATGTACGCGCTATCAGTAGCGGATGCCCGTCTGCTGGCTACGTCAGCTCTGCCGCCATCACTATCAATACCAACACATCCATCACTACGCAGCCTGCCACTACCTATACCAATGTCGGCGCATCCGCTAGTCTCTCCGTAGTAGCGGCTGGCACAGGTCTGACCTATCAGTGGCAGAAGGGTGGCGTCAATATCACAGGTGCTACTTCGTCTACCTATACCATAGCATCTGCTGTACTGGCAGACTCCGGCAGCTATCGTGTGGTAGTGACGGGCACATGCGGATCTGTGACATCTAATACCGTGACACTCTATGTCACAAACTTTACCTATCAGGCCGGAGACTACAGGCCTACGCTGGATGGCACAGACCTGTCATACAATAATACCAGCGGTACGACCAGTGACTGGGAATACTTTGATGGTACTAGCTGGACCACCACACCGGGAGACAAGGGACCTCAAAACGCCTCCACCAGACCTACCCGTGTGATCATCACTAAGTATGTATATGGCGGGGGCAATGCGACGCACTCCTACAATGATATCATCATCCTGAATGGTGGCACACTGGACCTGGAGGCTACGGCCACACCTACTGTTGACTTTATCAAAGCAGGAAAATCTTTGGAGGTGCAGGCCGGCGGCACCATGTTTCTATACGGGCAGATCCAGATGAACGCTAGTGCAAATCTGATAGCCCGTAGCGGTGCCTATGTGGAGATGGGTAGCACAGATGTGACCAATAGTCACGTAATGTGGAATGGCGTGGAAAATTTTGAGCCTGGCTCAGAGTTATTTATAGCCGATTGGGGCTTTGCCGCCAGTGGGGCCGGTAGCTTTATGAACGTGACTACCACAGTTACAAATAATTCCAGCGGCAAAAAATTTGGTATCCTGGATTTTGTCGTCACACCCACCAGCAGCTCGTGGACTATCATAGGCGGCGGTATCACAGTCAATCTATGTGATACCCTATGGATAAATAACCGCTCTGCCGGCAATGTAATAGGCATGACATCCAATACAGGTAGCCCTGATGTGACAGTAGGCAGGATGTATGTCTATCAGGGTGCCGTAGCGCTCTCCGCCTGCTACAATAATCCAGCCTCCCAAACTGTCAGTATCACTGAAAACCTGCATGTGTACAGTGGCAGCACTTTGAAGCTTTTCCACAACGGCGGTGGTACCGCAGGCAATATCAAGGTGAACCTGGCAGGCAATCTGACCATAGACACGTTGGCATCGGTCATCAATGATGCGACTACAGATACCGGCGCTATCTTTACCTTCAGCGGCACCTCTACGCAGCTCGTAGATGTCACATCAGCAGTGACAGCCTGGCCTATGACTATCAGCTCCGGTGCTACCGTGGCCCTGATCAATCACAGCCTCACTGTAAACAGCAATACCGGCCGCTCTACTGCTATCACAGTCAAAAATGGTGGTACACTTGATTTTGGCTTTGCAGCTGATAACCTTACAGCAAATGTGATCAAGAAGGTTTCATCCGGTGCAGCAGGTACTAATACATTCCTGACCGAGCAAAACAGTACACTCAAAATTACCTCGCCTGATGGCATACAGCAGGCTTCTGCCACGCTGGGCAATGTACAGTTTTCCAGCAGCAATAAGACCTTCAACCAGCTAGCTACTTTCTGGTACACCGGCCATGCCAGTCAGGTGACCGGAGATGGCCTCAGCACCAGCTCCAATGGCAAGCAAATCATTATAGACCTGCTCAATAAGAGTCTCTCAGTGACCCTCACACAGTCTACCGGCCTGACCAACGCGACTACTATCAGCGCGACAGGTGGCAAGCTGGACATCCGCAAGGGACAATTTCTGGAGACCGCTACGGCATACATCACAGGCTCTACCGGCACGCTGACCATGGCCCCCGGGACACTCTACCAGATACCGGCGCTCAGCACCGGCAGCACAGACCTGATACCCCGTATGGATGGCGTGAGCACTGCCTATACATTGAATGGCGGCACTATAGAGCTGGCCGGCGCAGGAGCGCAAACACTCCGTGGCAATAGAACTTATTACAATGTGAAATTCTCCGGCTCCAACATATATGGCAGTGACTATAAGAATCTTTCTACCGATGCTACTATCAATGATTCTCTGATCATATCAGGTCCTAATACTGTGGTCAACTGCGTAGACGGTTCCGCCGGTGCTGTATCTTTCTCCGGCAATGGTGGCCTCATCATGGACGCAGGCAGGATCATGATCAAAAACCTGAATACTACTCAGCCTGTACTGACAGGTACCACCATACCGTACTCCCTCACCGGTGGTACGGTAGAGTTTTATGGCTCCAATGCGACTACACATCAGGTGCTGCGCGGCACAGATGGCAATGGCACTAATATCAACTACTACAATGTAGACATCAATGCCGATGCCGCCAATACCACTGATTACAATGTAGGACCAGCCGCCAGCTTTGTGGTAGCGGGTGACTTTAATGTTTACTCACCCGCCGTCTTCCAGCTCGATGAAACGGAAAATGTGAGTGGTACGGGCAACTTTGCTGTCAATTCCGGCGCTACGCTCAAGTACGGCTCGTCAAATGGTATCAAAACATCAGGCACGGGCACTGCTGATGGCAATATCCGCATCAGTGGTACGCGTTCCTTCTCTTCCGCAGCCAGCTATGGCTTTGTAGGCAATGGGGATATGGTATCCGGCAATGGACTGCCCTCCAGCATAGTAAACCTATATATACAAAAGTCCGGCACCTCAGATATCGTGACGCTGACCAATACCGCCACAGCTACCGGTACGATCGCATTTACCAAAGGACGTATAGCTACCGGTGCTAATGAACTGGTATCAAACAATACATCCGGCTCAGCTATCACCGGTCATGGCCTCAATAAATATGTGATCGGAAACCTTCGCAGGTATGTGGCGTCCAGCGGCTCATATGACTTCCCGGTGGGCAATACATCTTACTATGACCTCGGCACGATCAACTTTAATAGCCAGACGGGCATCACCAGCCTCCTGGGTTACTTTACTACCGGTCAGTCCGGTACAGCACCATCTACCTCTACCTGCCAGATCAATGGCTCTAAGATCAATGATTATCTCAATAATGGATTCTGGACATTCACGCCGAGCAGCAGCATGACCGGTGGCACATATGACGTCACGCTGAATGCGATGGGCTATACCAATGCGCCACCTGCGGCCAATCAGATGGGAGTGATCAAGCGCTCCGATGCCAGCTCACCATGGCTCGGCTGCGGCCTGCTAAATGGGACCGCCCAGTCCGGTGCCTACGGGGCGCATAGCAATGCTACGCAGTCTATATCAGGTGGTGTGGCTACTGCAGTGCGTACTGGTGTGACGGGCTTCTCTGATTTTGCTATAGGCCTGCACCAGAGCAATACGCCACTGCCGGTCACTCTTCTGTACCTGACCGCTACACCACTAGACGATAGCCATATCATGCTAGACTGGGCTACTGCCTCTGAGATCAATAACAGCGGATTCCAGGTAGAGCGCAGCACAGACGGCCTAAACTTTGAAAGCATAGATTGGGTAGACGGCAGTGGTAATAGTAATAATACGATCAAATACAGCACAGATGACCATCAGGTAGCTATAGGTGTCATATACTATTATCGTCTGAAACAGGTAGACTACGATGGCAAGTCTCAATACAGCAATATAGTCTCTGCCAGCCTCTCCGGTGGCCGCAGTGACATCACCATACATAATATATTTCCAAACCCGGCTTCAGGCCAGGTGACCATAGATATCATAGCTGAAGGCGAGCAATCGGTGGGCGTGGCCATCACAGATATGCTCGGCCGCCAGGTGCTCAGCAGTCAGTGGCAGCTCAGTGCAGGCTACAATGACCGCAGCTATGACCTCACATCTCTGGCAGATGGCGTATATCATGTCACAGTGAAAGCCGGCAACAACCTATTCACAAAAATACTGGCAGTGACAAAATAAGGTCGGGTTAATATTAAATAACAAACAGGGCGGGACTATTCCTGCCCTGTTTCGTTTGGCGCAGTGCTCCCGGCAGGTATACCGGCAAAGTGTGCAACGACCAACGCTGCCTTGCTCTGGCCCACCACTTCGGCTATTTCCTCCTGCGAAGCCTCTTTGAGCTTCTTCACAGATTTGAAGTGTTGTATGAGTTTTTCAAAAGTTTTATTGCCCACACCTTTGATCGTAGTCAGCTCCGAGGTCGTCTGGCTTTTACTTCGCTTATTGCGGTGGGCTGTGATGCCAAAGCGGTGAGCCTCGTCACGCAGGCGCTGTATCAATTTCAGGCCCTCAGACTTTTTATTGATATACAGTGGCAGACTATCTTCGGGAAAATATATTTCCTCCAGTCGCTTCGCTATACCCACTATCGGCACCTGACCATAGATATTGAGTTTCTCCAGGCTCTTGACTGCAGCGCTGAGCTGGCCTTTGCCGCCGTCTATCACTATCAGGTTGGGTAGCGGATCGCCCTCTTCTATCATGCGGCGGTAGCGGCGGTACACAGCCTCCTCCATCGTAGCAAAGTCATCCGGACCCTCTACAGTTTTGACATTAAACCATCTATAGTCCTTCTTAGATGGCTTGGCATCGCGAAATACAACAATAGATGATACAGGATTTGTACCTTGCATATTAGAGTTGTCAAAGCATTCTATATGCCGTGGCAGGTCTTTCAACCTCAGATCGTCTTTCAGTGTTTTCATGATACGGAAGGATGGGTTCTTTTCCTCCGATGTCATTTGCTGGTTTAGTCGCTCCTGGCGTGCATAGAGCGCATTCTTGGTAGCCAGATCCACCAGTTTTTTCTTATCACCTATCACAGGCACAGCTACACTGACTCCATCTACCGGTATCTCTATCGCGAATGGCAACAGCAGGTCATCTATCTGGATATTGTCAGAGAAGCTGCACTCACGCACTGCTGCCTCCAGCATCTCTTCGCGTGTCTCATCCAGCACCCGCTTCAGCTCCAGTGCCTTGGTCTGTATGATCACGCCATTGCCTATGCGCAGATAGTTGATAAAGGCTGTCGTCTCCGTCTCCGTATAGCCGTATACATCCACATTGTTCAGCTTCGGGTTTACGATAGTAGACTTGCTCTGATAGTCCGTGAGCAGGTCTATTTTCTCTTTAAACTCATTGGCCCGCTCAAACTCCATATTCTCTGCATACTTCTGCATCTTGCCGCGCAGATAGTACATTACAGAGCCGAAGTTGCTCTTCAGGATATCCTTTACCTGACGGATAGACTCATCATATTCTTCTTTGCTCTGCAGCGCCTCGCATGGCCCCAGGCAGTTCTTGATATGGTACTGCAGGCATACTTTAAACTTCTTCGCCTCGATGTTCTTTGGCGAGAGTGGCAGCGTACACGTGCGTAGTGGGAAAATCGTAGTGAGCAGATTTAGTATGATGCGTACCTGCCCCACTGATGTATAAGGCCCGAGGTATTCCGACCCATCCTTTATGAGCTGCCGCGTCAGGAAGACGCGCGGGTACTCCTCATTCTTTATCACGATATACGGGTAGGATTTGTCATCCTTCAGGCTCACATTGTAGCGTGGCTGGTATTTCTTGATCAGGCTATTCTCCAGCAGAAAGGCATCCTGCTCCGTATCTACTATCGTAAACTCTATCTTATGGATCTTGCGCACCATGTGCGCTATACGAAAGGTATGGTCGTTTTTATTGAAATAAGATGATACGCGCTTTTTCAGGTCTTTGGCCTTGCCTATATACAGGATAGTCCCCTCCTCGTCATAGTAGCGGTACACCCCCGGCTGATTAGGCAGGCTATCGCGGTATTGCGCAGCAAATTCTTCTAAGATCACGGTATAAAAGTAGGCAAAAGATCATTGCGCTGCCAGTGCAGTTCACTACTCTCCAAACTCTGCCGACCTGTCCACCTTCTGCCCTGCGTAGGTCTTGCAGTTCAGATCTATGGTCAGCTTCTCTGGCCGCTCAAACTGCCGTGAGGGAGAGATACCCAGCGCCGTAGAGTCGGCAAAAACCTTTTGCAGAAATTTCGCACAGATAGGCAGCGCCGTGCTGGCACCCTGCCCATACTCCATACTGCGAAACCGTATGAACCTATCCTCACAGCCCACCCACGTGGCCGTCACCAGATCCGGCGTGCAGCCCATAAACCAGCCGTCAGAGTTATTCTGCGTCGTACCGGTTTTGCCTATGATATCTCCCGGCAGGTGGTAGCGGTAGCGCAGGCGCACGCCCGTGCCATAGCTCACTACTCCGCGCAGCAGGTCTACCATTACATAGGCAGTAGGCTCGTCCAGCACCTCGCGCTGCTCCGCAGCAAAGCTTGCTATGACCGTGCCGGTCCGGTCCTCTATACGTGTCACAAAGATGGGATCCACATGCACTCCCTTATTAGCAAAGGTGGTATACGCACCCGCCATCTCTATCAATGATATATCTGCTGTACCGAGGCAGATAGATGGCTGGTCAGGTATCTCGCTGGTCACACCCATGTCGTGTACCAGCTTGACCACGGTAGCAGGGCTCATCTCATGCATGAGGTAGGCGGTGATGGTATTGACAGAGTTGGCCAGGCCCTGCTTGAGGTTTAGAGTTCCTCCATATTTATTGTCCGAGTTGTGAGGTGTCCAGTCATCCTGCAGGTGAAATCTCGGATCACCCGCCTCAAATGTCACGGGCTCATTTGGCACCTCATAGCAGGGTGAATAACCTTTTTCTCTGATGGCTGCCAGATAGACGAATGGCTTGAATGTAGACCCTATCTGCCGCTTGGTATTCACATTCACGTGGTCATATTGAAAGTACTTGTAGTTCACCCCGCCTACCCAGACGCGCACATTGCCCGATGCCGGGTCCAGCGCTACAAATCCATTCTGGAGGATCATCCTGTGGTAGCGGATCGAGTCCCACGGGCTCATCAGCGTATCCTTATCTCCCTGCCAGCTGAAGATCCGCATCGCTACCTTTGTACGCATCAGCGTATCTATCTCCTCACGTGTCTTACCCTCGGCCTGGTACTGCTTGTAGCGCGCACTCTGCGTATAGGTGCGCTCCCACTCCTCCGGGAACTCTTTCCACGGGTCTCTGGCGCTCATCTTAAAGAATAACTTCTGCCACTCCTCCAGATGCTCCCGCTGCGCCTCCTCGGCATAGCGCTGCATACGAGAATCTATGGTCGTGTAGATCTTCAGGCCGTCCTTGTAGAGATCATAGGTAGTGCCGTCAGGCTTGGGGTGATTGTCCAGATAGCCGGCTATATAAAGGCGCAGATACTCACGAAAGTATGGTGCGAGCCCGTCCTCATGAGTCCCCGCATCAAAACGTAGCACAAGAGGCAACCTCGTGAGAGAATCATATTGATGGTCTGTCAGGAAGCCATAGTTGGCCATCTGAGACAGCACTACATCCCTTCGCTTGCGCGATGCTTCAGGATTCTGGTGCGGGTTATAGGCGGTAGAGGCTTTGAGCATGCCTACCAGCACGGCGGCCTCCTGTACATTCAGAGAGTCTACCGGCTTGCTGAAATAGGTTTCTGCGGCTGTACTGATACCGAAAGCATTATCGCTGAATGGTACCGTATTGAAATACAACGCCAGGATCTCTTCTTTGGTGAAAGTATGCTCCAGCCGTGCAGCTATCACCCACTCTTTAAATTTCTGCAGGGCCAGCTGTACTTTAGATATATGCCTCTTGCGCGGGAAGAGGTTTTTCGCCAGCTGCTGCGTGATGGTACTACCGCCCCCCTTGGAGTCGCGGATCACCACACCGAGTACGGCCCGCCCTACAGCCTTGAGGTCTATACCCGTATGGTCGTAGAAGCGGACATCCTCAGTAGCCAGCAGTGCATCTACCAGACACTTAGGCAGGTGATCATAGGTCACATTAGTACGGTTTTCCCGAAAGTATTTGCCCAGTACTACACCATCTGCGCTGATCACTTCGGTAGCCGTATTAGACTTAGGGTCCTCCAGCTCATGTACCGATGGCAGCCGCCCCCACATACCGGTGGCGATGGCAAAAAAGAATAGCACCAAACTGGCAATACCGATCCAATACACCACCCAAAAATACCCCGCCGGCCGCCACACCTTATCTCTGAAAAAGCTCATGGGGTGAAGGTAGGGTTATTGAGCTAATTGGGCAAAGCTTAGTGATAAATTGGAATCTGAGGGTATGGAATCAAAATATCTAGAAAATGAGGAAGAGCTTCCTTTACAATTACGCCAAAAAGAATAAGTAATCCGCCAAATAGATAAATTGCTTCTCTTTCATCATTTGCCAATACAAATGAAAATTTAGTCTTTCTGTAAACTGCATTGAAAACAAGATAACTTAAAACGAACACTAGAATAATGGAAGTCAAAGCCGCAATCACGAACGCAACGTAATACTGCGAAAAAAAAGCAGGTGCTTGAGATTGTGTAGTAGATACAAGTCTTAAAAGGGTAGACATCGGAGTAAATAACGTAGATAATATATAACCACAGAGAGCAACCAGAATGGCCTTAAGTAAAAGATATGGAGACTCAGTCCCTGTGTTGTTAGCAATTTTTGCTAAACGGTTCACTCCAATATTTATAGCTAAAGCAATAAATGCAGCAGGCAAAACAATGACGACAAGAATTAAAAATTGAATCTTCATATAACAGTAATTGGTTTTGATAGTAAGTTAACCTGCCAAAAGTTAGTATTGGATATTTCCAGCGGAATCTCACCGGGACGAATACCTTGTGATGTTGTCTCCCATAACACATATCTTTTGCCTTGAATCATTTTAAAGGTTCCAGAATAAGGTAAATTAACACCTATGAGGGAATGTTGATATGTAATACTTCCTAGCATTACAACATCATAATTAAAATGAGCCAGAACTGTATATAATAACAGTGCACGCGTATCACAATCCCCCTTTATGTTTGCTGCAAATTCTACTGGACTGAAAAGCCCATATTTTACATTACCCTCACAATTGCCTTCGGTTTGCAGATACTTCTTGATAAAGCCATCATTGTAAGATGTAGCTGAGCAGTCTTTATCTAACACCAAAACATAAGGAATATCCTGAATACATGAAACTATTACCTCCGCAAATTGAGTTTCAGATAGCTTATATTTTGTTCTTAAGGAATCAAACATGAAATATACTCTTTTCAATCCCTTATTGTCAAACCTGCTGAGGGAATCAACAATCAGATTATAGTCGCTAGTAGAATTTAGAGTAAACGGTAAAGTTGTTCTATCGCGTTGAGATGCAAGCAAATCAGATTTTAATATATCTATTGAAGCTTGGTAAAGCGTATCCCTGTAATCTTTCCATATTCTCATATGACTTATTAGAGAATCTGAATACCCTACTTCGTTTTTAGTTCTAATTTTTTCTTGGGAATCATCTTGTAAGAGTTGACTACGTTTTACAACCGGTAATGGTTTTTGTAATAGATTGATAAAACCCAATCCTAAATATAAAACAAATGCGATAGAAAATAGACTTAATCCCCATCTGAAGAAATTAGTAAAAATAGATGGCAGCAGAGAAATCAATATGAAGATAAGCCAAACGATGGCAATAGGGATCAACACTTTCCAGGCTAAAAAAAACACAATCAAAAAAACAAAGAAAAAATAGACGTATCCTATTGCAGAAAAAATACCATCATACCAATTACTAAAGTTTCCTTTCTCCAATTGCGCGGATCCTTTCACAGGAGTCCATTTCGACCATTCGAGACTGCCGGATTTAAGATTAGATATGACTCGACGTGTATAACCGTTTACGGTTTGCACGGTCCCATATGCTGCAAAACCTCCAAAATCATAGCTGTCACTTATGACTATATGGTCTTCACTAATATTTTTTTCTTTTAAAATTTCGGTTGAATCTACCTCAATTTCCTCATAGTCAAAATGCCTGATATATCCAGATATTTCGCACTCAATCGTACCAAACATTCTGTCTCCCTCATAGAGTTGATTATATAATTGAGGATTGAATATTTGCGGATTCAACAGTTCCAATCCAAAGTACTTTATAGAACCATCCGGGTATATTACACTACAGTTTAAAGGATTAGGAATACTTAAAAGAAAATCCTGAGGGGATTCTAAAGGAATAAATTCATTTTCTGTATCCCATCTTTTTAAGTCGATTTGGTTAACGATCACATTGGCCTCATAGATTTCAATGCTGTAATGGTTTTCCCATTTTTGATCTGAGCGTGCATGATCAATATAAGCCCAATACTTACCTTTCAACTTACCTTTCAGGTAAGTCCGCCGCTCAATTGCCCTCTTTATGGTTATGGGTTCAGACATTATACAATTCGTCGAGAAGGATATCTTGCTCACCAAATTTCCGAGAATCAATCTTTCTCATTGTCCTGAAAGGAGGATCATGATAGTCGACATCAAACTCGAAATTATTTCTTTGGATCTCAGCCATAACGAGATTTAATCTTGCAGTCCTTTCTATAGGAGCTTGATCCAATGCTTGAAAATATTTTTGCCATAGTTTAGTATAGCTGATTTCGAATGCCGCATATTCCTCTAACACTAAACGCGTTTCAATCTCTCTTTTTAATTGATAAAAATCAGCCTGCTCTGGAAGAAAATATTTGATGTAAATAGGTGCTAAAAAAACGGCAATCATAAACAACGTAAAAACCCACGTTATCAGATGCTTAGAGTTTAAGAGCCTAAGTTGTTGCACATAGAAGTCAGAATGATAGATTCGAAATTTAAGAGCCTTAACATCTGCATTTTTTTGAGAGAGTAGAATAGTTTTGGAGCTATTGCTATCTTTATCACCATGTTTTTCTAGCCAATCCATATCTTTAAAAGATTGCCCATACACTGATTCGATAGTCTTCATTCTCCGCGCATATTCTTCGTTCCTATATTCTTCGATATCACCCTCTAATACAGGTGACAATATCAATAATTCGAAAGGCTTAGCTACAATCAGCGCGAATACGCCAATCAAAAAAACTCTTAGAGTAATAGATACCCACTTTGCTCCTTTGCTAGCTACATATGGGAGCATGTTCTTTGATAAAGTATAAAGTACCAGCAGATAAATATTGGCGGTAACTAAAGCAAAAAAAACTCCTACAGATATGCCTATAATATAACTATTAAAAAGTCTTGATAAGGCTGTAGTAAAGCTTATAAAGCTGATGACAATGATACACGCGACTAAAGCTCCTATCCAAGCAAATCGATTCTGCACTTTTTTGTCGCACTGTCTGATTATACTAAGATCATCACCCGATAAAACATGTAAAAGCCGTTTCATATTAGTTTGCTGATGAATCTATCTTTATAAAATCATCAGGATTCTCATTTATACGATTAGTTATCTTCTCTTCGTATTTAGATAAAGCATGTTTAGTTAATCGCTTTTGGACATTTAGCAACTCTAATTTTTCATGGATCATCTTTTCGACATTCATGTGTGTTACTAAATCTCTTTCGAGGCCTTGTTTATCTTGATAATAGTTATGCTGAATATATATTCCTTCCTCAGCTTTCATAAGTTCCTTTATATTTTCTTCCATATAGTCATATGGTGTCTTAACAAGCATGAGTTTGAAAAATATTGGGGTTAATTCTATAGTCAAAAAGAGTAAAGTAATGAATAGAGAAATCCAGAATCCAGCAATCTCATGTGCTAGCTTTATTCGTTCAAGTAATCCATCTAGACCATTAGCTACTAATTTGTTCTTACTGAGCTCCACGTCCATCTCCTTAATGATTTTTTTCTTTTCCGTTGTCAGTTCTTCATAACGACTTTTATTCGAGTTATCGAATGAATTGAGTTGATCCTCCAAATTGGATTTTATACCACGAAGTGCATCAGAAAGCTTTCCATCTCCGGCTGGAGCTCCTGCCCGCCCCTGCAACTGATTTGTCAACTCCAGAGTAGCTTTATTTATCTTCTCGACAAATTCTTCTCTACCTGTTTCCATCTTATTTAATTCATCGTCTATTAATTTAATTCTACCATCGAAGTTCGCTCTTGTACGTACCTCGTAGTCTTTTTGTAGCTTCAACTGTTCCTCATGCAATGCGGTGTCAATTTCTGTCTTAAACATTCTAATTTCTACTGGTTTTGAAATTGTCATGGCAATAACAGCCCCCATTATTATTCGCGGGATTGCACCTTTAAACTCAGTCCAAGTTATTTCTTCGGTTCCATCTCCTTTGCCTGTGCTCGTCACTATGAATCGATCGATATTAAAAATCATTAATCCCCAAAAACAACCGAAAAGAAGAGAGCAGAATGCTGTAACTGGATGAAAAGATGAATCTAGAGCAGAACCTTTAGGCTCAAAAATGGTATAAAATGCATATCCTCCAGCAATACCGGCCATAACACCCGTAGCTAAGACGATTCCACCAAGACACATATACTTAATCTGGTCTGAATAAGTTGCCCTCTCCAAAATATATTCGTCTGCCCCAGCTACATTCCAAAGCATTTTCATTATACGCGAAGGTTTCGGCGTTATGTAAAAATCTCTTTTCATTCTTTTATTGGTTTAGGTTATCAGTAAATTGAGATAGTGAAATTTTTATTTTTTTTGTTCTGACTTTTGGAGTTTCCAGAAGAATTTGAAGCTTGGGCATGGTAATATCCATGCCTAAGGCAACAGGAGTTAAATCTGGAACTCTATGAACAAGAGGATATAAATGATTCGTTGCTTCTACCGCAATATTTGCGGTAGAAACCGAGTCTTGATTAATTGGAATTACTTTTTCGACTACTTCGTCGATACCATAAAATAATATTGCAAGCTTGGCTTGGTTATTATCAATTTTAATTGCACAAGCCCTGTCCCGTGGAGAGACTATGCTTCCATCAGGTAGTACAATTTTATAACAATACGTACAATCCCAGATAAGAGTAGTTAATGACGATATGACATATGGGTCCGCGAGTGTTACATAATATACAGACATTTTCCTCCCCAAGAAACTTGCAAAGCGACATACTACCCACTGCCAAATAATACCTATTCTAATTAAATATTTTTGCGGAATCAAAATGGGCCATTTATAAGTTCTATTATCATATTTCAAACACTGCAAATTAAAATTCAAAATAAATTAAACAATACCCTAAAAGGGGTAGATCAATGAACGACGTGTATTTATGGAACAAGTTAGAATACCCCCCCGGCCTCCATACCTTATCTCTGAAAAAGCTCATGCAGCTAAGGTAGTAAAACACCGTCAGCTGAGATAGGCCGTACCTGTCACATCAGAGCCATATAGACTCATCGCTGATTTTTCGGTCAAAATAAATATATCTTAATCACAATCAGATGTTTAGCAAAATAGCAAATCCTTATGCAACTTTTGAGCCCATGATTGCTTCTCTTTGTATACATAAGCGAAAAGAAACATTAGGTTTTAAGGCACTTATGAAGCCCGGCCTGCCGCCTTTTCACATAAAAGTCATTACGATAGATGTTACAGTTTTATCCCTTTCCCTCCGTCCTGCGCCAAACGTTTCTGCTCATACTGTGCTGCTGCTCTATCAGTATGAGTCAGCTGTATGGCCAGACATGCCCCACCCTCACCATCACTCCTGACACCAGTATCTGCCCGGGTACCTTTGTTTTACACTCTGCCATCTCCTCCGGCACTATTATATCCCGCTCCTGGCAGCCGCGATACGGACTGAGTGATAGCACCGTAGCCAATCCCACCGCCACCGTCACGCATGATACAGCTTATACCTGCACCGTCAAAGTGAGCTCTACTACCAATCTTATCAGCAATGGTGATTTCTCTGCAGGCAATACAGGATTCAGCAGCGGTTATACCTATCTCAGCGCCCCTCCGGCGCAGCCCTGCGGCTCTTATGGTATACTGGGCTGTGAGGCAGATTATACTATAAATACCAATCCGCGCAATACGCATACTCAGTTTGCCAACTATGGCGACCACACCTCCGGCTCCGGCCAGATGATGATCGTAAACGGTGCCACCAGCCCCAATATCAGCGTGTGGTGTCAGACCATCACCGTGCAGCCCAACACGGATTATCAGTTCTCCGCCTGGGTCTCTAATGTGGACCTCAACCCCCAGCCCCTGCCCAACCTTCGCTTTAATATCAATGGTGCTCCGGCGGGGCCTCCCTTTAGCCCTGTGATATCTTCAGGAGTATGGACGCAGTTTTATACCCTGTGGAACTCCGGCTCCAACACCAGTGTCAATATCTGCCTGACCGACTCCAGCACCGCCGGCGGCGGCAATGACTTTGCACTGGACGATATCGCCTTTATACCTATCTGCACCCTCACTGATACGGTACACATCACCACTTTTGTCAAGCCTACTGTAGCCCTCCCCGCAGATACGAGTTTCTGCGATAGCGTATACACCAGCATCACCCCGGTCGTGACAGGCACGGGCACGCTCAGCTACCTCTGGTCAGATGGCAGCACACAGACTCTAGATACGGCACATCTGGCAGGCCTCTACTGGCTGCAGGTGAGCAATCAGTGCTCCTCCTCCGCTACGCGCGATAGCATCCGCATAGCGCTCAGCCAGACTCCTACGGCAGACCTGGGCCCTGACTCTGTGATCTGCTCCGGCCGCGCTATGGTCATAGTACCGACTGTCACAGGTACCTCGCCCGTATCTTACTCCTGGCAGGACGGCACCATAGATAGTACCTATACTGCCACGACCAGGGGCATCTACTGGCTGAGCGTGAGCAATAGCTGCGGCGCCTACACAGACTCTATCGCTATAGATACACTCTCTGCTCCGGCGGCATTCTCTATAGGTAGCGATCAGGGCCTCTGCGCAGGCGCACAGCTCACACTCCGGGCGGTGCCTGTACCTGCTGCGGGGCTATCGCTGCTCTGGCAGGATGGCGTCACGCAGACGGATACTTTCCCCGTGACTGCGGCGGGCACCTATGCACTGACAGAGAGCAATCGCTGTGCGGCTACTACTGCCACCGTCACTATTACTGCCCTGCAGCCGCCATCGGTCAGCCTGACGGCAGTGCCTGTATATTGCGATGTAGATAGCGTGCTGCTGGCACCTGTCGCTACAGCTGCGCAGAGCTATAGCTGGAGCACCGGATCGGCACAGCCATCTATCTATGCGCACAGCTCTGGCATCTATGCCGTGACCGTGACCAATACCTGCGCCACCGCAGCTGCATCTGCCGGCATACTGATGCTGACCACGCCTTCCCGCTTCTACTCCGGTGCCACCATAGATAGCTGCCTGCGCGCCGGTGTGACGCTCGATGAGCAGGGCACGGGCCGCAACTTCCTCTGGTCCGGCGGTCAGACCACGCAGGCCATCACAGTGACAGACTCAGGCCAATACACGGTGATCATCAGTGACTCTGCCGGCTTCTGTCCTACTACTGATACGGTGAATGTCATCTTCCACTCCTGCAGCGACTGCCCTACGGCTATCCCGACCGCCTTCACGCCCAATGGCGACGGCATCAATGACAAGTTTATGACCTACTCGCTCTGTACCAACGAGAGCTACCAGATCACGATCTACAACCGCTGGGGAGAGAAGGTCTACGACTCACCTAGCCAGGCAGACGGTTGGGACGGCACCTATCGCGGCATAGCACAGCCCGCAGGCGTGTATGTCTACTATGTGCACTACCACACCACCGGCAAGCCCGACCAGTACCACACAGGGTCGCTGACATTGATCAGGTAGCGGCGCGAAAAAATAATTGCTTACCATAATGTTGGCAGCGTCTCATAGCAAGGCTCCTGTTGTTTCAGGTTTAGCGCGGCGCTACTTGGGACTCTGTATAGATTGAAGTCTCAGACTTCAGGCCTCGTCAAAAGAGAGTCAGCAGATCAGCATCAGCCGCACCCTCCCATCTGCCTCCACCGGCGCCCGATGCACACAGGGCGGCACACCACTCTCCGCACAGTCCACCGCCAGCCGCCAGAGGTGGCCCTGGCCGAGGCTGACAGGCTGCGCCCCCCGCACCGCCCGGTAGTGCAGGTCATAGAAGTTATCACTCAGCCAGGTCTCAAAGTCTGCGTCATCAGCGCCGCCATATAGCTGTACTAGCTCCGCGCGTATCTCCGGCACCAGTATCTTTTGCTCGGCCTGTGCGTTGGGCAGTATATCACTCGTCGCACCGTGGTAGGTACACAGGATGGTATCCGTAGGCACCGGTGCGCGGTCCACATGCCAGGAATACACATCTGTAGGAAAGAACGGTACAGCCTCATCGCGCTCATAGCAGCGGATCAGGTTTAGCACCGGCGCGGCACCGTGTGCCGTGAGCAGTACCAGATCATTTAGTAGGATTTCGCGCGCCAGCTGCCCCTCCGCGCTCAGGTCCAGTGCCAGCAGCGCCTCAGGCTCCAGCACCATCATATTGCCCTCCAGCGGCACCTTCGCCACTATCTCGGCAAAGTCCCCGCGCAGCTCCCGCCGCCAGCAGATGGCATTCACCATACCCTGATAGGGCCTGGATACCAGTTCCTCAAAGGTGGAAACGTATCCGATATGCTCAGTAGATGCTTGCTCTGTCATAGCAGATAATGTTACGCATTACTTAGGAATAGCTCAAATCACTGCGAAGAGAGCCGACACCTAAAAAATTTGGTTTTAACATTTGCAGTCCGTTCATTTACTGTATGAATTGTAGCATCCTATGATAAATCCGTCTTGTTTATCCCTGTACTTATGAAGACTTATGTAATAGCAATTGCCCTATCGATTGTACTCGCGGTTATGTTTAGTTGTCGCAAGGATCATACATGCCACGATCCCTCCAATATAAATTGTGACAACTATGACTCGTGTTTGCAGTATCATAATTTATCTGCAGATTTTACCATTCAGGAGAATTGGGGTAATGATTTTACCAATAGTGATACCTTATGGAGATACATTCCTACTGACACTATATATACCCAAGCCGCAGTTTTCACAGCAAAAGATACAACAGTAGATTCACTCAAGTGGCAAATAGGAGCTGGGGTCTATACGGACCGATCGGTATACATAGATTTCACCAATTATCAGCAGACTTCGCACGCGCCGATACCCATCACACTCACGGTATACAGACATCGCGCTAAGTGCTATCCTCATGACGACACGGTCAAGATCTCCACACGCAATATTTATTTTGCGGATAGCTCTATTATCTATGGCGTCTACGGGGGATATTATGATGGCACACCGACTGATACCGGCACTGTGAGTATACATTACGATGGAGCGCCAGCATATACTATCACTATGCGCGGACTTCCTCATGGTTGTACGGGAAATCAATACAACAATCTGTGGATACCACTCGGCCACCTGTATATACTGTACAGCTCTTTTTATTTTCAGAAAATGACCGATACGATGGGATACACAGGTTTATGTAACCACGTCGTTGGTGCGGGCTACTATTCTGCTGGTCTGCGGTCTCTGTCAGTAAAGTATAGGACTATAGATGACGGCGCTATTCATTCATTTACCGGTATAAGGCAATAAATATGAAAATACTCTTGTGGCTATTAATGATACCAGCTTTCTGCTACAGCCAGCAAAATGGCTCTAAAGGCATTAGTTATGCTTATGCCGAATATGTACACTATGGCTACGGCAAAAGTGATGTGCAGATACATTTCGCAGCAGATAGCATCCTCGACTACATGGCCAATCGTAAAGAAAAACGCATCCCCGTAGAGGAGCAGCTAAATCATTCTTTTGAAGTGATAGATTATATGGCGACACAAGGCTATACAGTGGTAAACGTTAGCCAAAACTATGACCCGTCCAATCAGAACATGAATCACTATACTCTTTTAGTCTTTTTCCGAAAAGACTTTCATAAATAATTATTAATCCTAAAATATGATTAAAAATAATACCCCCTTTACGGCGCAAGCACCCCCAAAAAATAATGACATCAATAGAGTATTCGTCACTTTAAAACAAGACAATGAACTATACAGTTTCTTCAATATTTATATTTCTTAGTCTCACATTCTTATCATGCAAAAAGCATGATACCGAAACTATGAATACAATTAAACTTGATATCCCATTTGATGCATTGATAGATCAGGACTATTATCTATTCGACACCATATCAATCAATGGCAGCAACATTTATAACAAAATCCGGGTAAACGTCAGCCATGTTGTAGATCATCGGTCTACTCAGTGCTCAGCCTCAACAGGAGGGGTAGCATATATATATTCCACGATCAGATTGAACTCGGATACATACCAAGATACTCTGAACATGCCTGGCTGTGTAGGCAATCAACAATGGGATACTATGAATGTAAATGCACCCAAATATCGTTTCGGGCAATACAGGATATTCTTGCTAAAACTCGATCCATACGATACCATCCCCAATTTACAGGACAGCTATAAAGTAAAATATGTTTTAAAACGAAACTAAATAAATTACCATGAAACGAATTATTACTACACTGATAGTGTGCATTTCTGGTTTATTAGCTAGTGCTCAGCAAACATGCCTTTCAAAGTTGGATGTAGGTAGAGCAAAAGCAATAGCCTCTGTTTTGTCCTTAAACAATAAGAAGATTTATTCTGGAACTCGCCCGATGGTGAGGTGGGCTATTCATCGAATTACACGAACTAATGGTACAGGTGGATTTACTTGGGCAGAAATCCATCAATGAATTGGACCTTACCCGATGCTTATAACCCATTTGATATTTGTTTCACTGTTATAAGTGAAGACGATATTAGCGATGATAATACATTTAGCAATATTTCTTTTAATGATGCTGACACAATTCGTACTAACACGATTAATAACCATTATGTTCCGTCCGCTATCAATATTTACTTTATCGCTGATGCCGACCAAGGGGGGGTACAAGGCAGATCTGTTCGTAAAATATGGACCAATAGAGAGCTAGAAAGTAAAGCCTATAAAGAAGATATATATCTTGGTATTAGCTTAGCTGATGGCATTTATTTTTTGAAGTTAAACAGCTCAAACTATTCCAAATCCATTCGTATTGTCAAATCATCATACTAATTAATTAGGCGATGCGTTAACCATATTCTTTGACGCGTCGCCTTTAAACATTTCTTATGAAGCTTTACATATCGATCTTGTTCAGTATCCTGATAATTTTTTGCGCAATAACATCTTGCAAAAAGGACAATTCTCATGATAAAGCGTCTACTCCCCTAATTTTAAGAGATACCATCATCACACTAGAAAATGCTAATGCCACACCTGTCCGCATATCCTTTACAGACAGCAATTACTTGGATTTCACTTTTATAAGTAACATTGGAGAAAATCGCTGCCCTACTTGTATAGATGGACAGCATGATACTTGTTTCCATCCTGGTGTAACCTCTGTTTATTTCCAAGTCACTAACGAACTAGGACAACCGTCAACATTTAGTCCAATTTTTAATAGTTGTGAGACCTACATAGACACTGCCAGGAGATATTTCTATATACCTTTTCGAGGACATTACACTGTTTATCCTATCAGCCTGAATCCATATCCTACCTCAAATGGAGCGGCTACGTCACCCTATACACTTACACTATATATCAAACAGAATTAATTACGATGCGTCCCCCCCGTTGGCTACCGTTGCGGATAGTTTGCGATATCTCTCAGAGCGATCAAATCTTCATACTAATTCACAAGACGTAACGTTAAGGAAAATCTTTAACGCTACGTCTTTAAACGTTTTTATATGAGAGATTACAAATGCATACTGATATTTTGCTGGGTGTTGTTATCTATTGGGTCATGTAAAAAGAATAGTACGAAAAACACAACTTTAACTCCTACCATACTGAGAGATACCACCATTACGTTACAAAATGCTAATACCATACCTGTACGCATATCCTTTACAGAAGGTACTTATATGGATTTTACATTCATTAGTAATATTAATGAAGGACGCTGCCCGACTTGTGTCAATGGACAGCATGATACTTGCTATCATGCAGGTATCGCCGATGCCTATTTTCAGGTGAGCGATGAGGCGGGGCGTTCCACAGAATTCTCTGTAATCTTCAAAAGCTGTCAGTTACAAAAGGACACCTCAGAGAATTATCGCTTTATACCATTCCATGATCATTATACTGTCTACCCTATCAGGTTGGACCCTTATCCTATAGATAACGGCCCTGCCACATCTCCATATACTTTGACATTATATATCAAACAGAATTGATAATCAGCCAAGTGGTCCGATTCCCCCACTGTCACGGGACTTAATCCCACGCCATGTAAAAACCCTAAACGCAAGGGATGCCTTGTACTGGAACGTAGGCCCAACTCCACCCCTGCCTAAAAGGTCCCTACACCCCAAAAAACAAAAATCCACCCACCTTTTGTTTATTTGCGGCAAAAGACTACATTTGCAGTCCCAAAATAGTAAAGTAATGTACGCAATCGTAGAAATAGCAGGACAGCAGTTTAAGGCCGAAGCAGGCAAGAAGCTCTACGTCCACAGGCTCGAAGGCAACGAGGGAGACAAAGTGACCTTTGACAAGGTCCTCCTCACTGACAATGGCAGCGCAGTAAACGTAGGTGTCCCTACCGTAGCTGGTGCAGCTGTATCGGCCACTATCCTTAAGCACCTCAAGGGCGATAAGGTGATCATTTTCAAAAAGAAAAGGCGCAAGGGCTACAAGAAGCTGAACGGACACCGTCAGGCTCTGACCCAGATCAGTGTAGATAGCGTAGCATAATTTAAACATTAAAGACAAAGGAGAAACCAAGTCATGGCACATAAAAAAGGTGAAGGTAAAGTAAAGAATGGTCGCGAATCACATAGCAAGCGCCTCGGTATCAAGATCTACGGTGGTCAGGAGGCATACAGCGGCAATATCATAGTGCGTCAGCGTGGTACAGCATACCACCCAGGCAATGGCGTAATGCTGGGCAAAGATCACACGATCTTCGCAGTAGTAGACGGCGTGGTCAAGTTCAGCAAGGGCGCAAACGACCGCCGCTTCGTACACGTAGTACCTACAGCAGAGGCATAAGCCGACCCTGTCTTAAAGATATTTTCAGATCCCGGTCCCCTGAAGGCCGGGATTTTTATTGCCTTTTAAAAATCACAACTAATTGATAATCAATATTGTAAATTCCCTACGTCGGTTCAAAATCAATTCCTGGCATTACACCCTCTTCAGTCGGAAAACTTGCTCCCTCAGGCCAATATCCTGTATTCCGTCCCCCGGCATTGGCCCTTCGTCCTTACCCCTCTATAGTCGGAAAACTTCCTCCCTCCGGCCAGCCCCCCGCCAGAACAAGGCACGACACATCCAGGCAGAGTCACCTCCACTACACATATATCTGTTAAAATCTAAGGAAATCAGGCCTTGTCAGGCAGGGTACCTATCACGGTGATGCCGCCCTTGACCTTCTGCTTGAGGTCCACATCTATGACCGTGCCCAGCGGCAGGAAGAGGTCCACCCGCGACCCAAACTTGATGAACCCGAACTCATTGGCCTGGTCTATACTGTCACCCTCAGATACATAGTAGCGTATCTTGCGGGCCAGCTTGCCGGCTATCTGCCGGATCAGTATCTCTATACCATCCTGGTGCTCTATCACCACGGTGTTGCGTTCGTTCTTCTCAGACGACTTGGGGTGCCAGGCCACCAGGTACTGGCCGGGGTGGTACTTCTGGTAGGTCACCACGCCGCTCACCGGGCTGCGGTTCACATGGACATTGGCCGGTGACATAAAGATAGACACCTGTATCCGCTTATCCTTAAAGTACTCCCCCTCCTCTACCTGCTCTATCACCACCACACGGCCGTCAGCAGGGGCTATGATCTTGTTATTCTCCAGGCGGAAGTCCCTATGAGGTATACGAAAGAAAGAGATAAAGGCCAGTATCACTACTGTAGACAGCAGCGCCACCATGACCGCTAGGAAGGTGCTCTTTGTGATGATAGCCAGAGGCAGGTTGATAGCTACTGCTATGAGGCCTGTGACGATTATGATCCCGTGACCTTCACGATGGATCGACATTTTCCGTGGACGCATTGAGTCAGTTATAGACGAACTACAAATGTATAAAAACTCTACGAATGGCGGAATTTTCGCTTACTGCTGTACTGACAGCCTAGCTCAGAAAGTCTATGAGCAGCCTGATCTCACCTATCCTGTCTGTAAACCAGATGACCAGTACGGCAAAAGGTATCGCTACCAGTATGGCATCCAGCCGATCCAGAAAGCCGCCATGACCCGGCATGATAGACCCGGAGTCCTTGATGTTCAGGCTGCGCTTCAGCAGTGACTCTACCAGGTCGCCAAAGGTGGCAAAGACCAATGTCACCGCTCCGATGATCAGCCAGTTGATATTGGTATATGTATCCAGGGGGAGCTTCATCTGGTACTTGGCACCGAGAAATGCAAATATCTTATCAAAGAAGAAGACAAAGATGAGCCCCAGGATCATACCGCCTGCGAGGCCTTCTACCGTCTTCTTTGGGGAGATGCGCTCTATGAGTTTGGTCTTGCCAAACAGAGAGCCGCAGATGTAGCACATCGAGTCATAAAACCAGATGAGGAAAAGGATACTGAGCGCAAAGAGCGGCCCCTTGTCAAAGTAAAGCCAGTTCAGCAGCATGACCGGCAGCACTATATAGATGAAAGGCAGGATACTCCAGCCGATCTCCTGAAATGGATTCTCCGACTTCGTAAAAAGCTCTCTTACAAAGAAAAAGAATAGCACGGCTGGCAGTAGTATAGCTATATCAGCAAATATGAAGGGGCGCTTATTAAACAAAACGGAGAATAGCGTGACCACTACGGCCAGTGCCACACTCAGGCCGCGGCCCTTTGTATTGCCATGACGTGCAGGAGCAGATATACTGTAAAACTCATAGACCCCACCGGCTACAGCTATCATCACGATGATGCCATACGTCATCCAGCTATAGAGAGTGCCGGCTATAAATAGCGCAGCTACTACCAGACCGGATGCGAGCCTTACCAAAAAAGTGTTCATGTGTATGGTTTAGATTTTAAATATAATCAAATCGCGGTGCCGTCAGCTTGCGTCCGCTCCAGCGGCTGAGCATGACGAGTCCTGCTACCATGATCAGCCCCGCAGGGATAGTGTAGTAAACGGGTAGTGCATCAGTGCTGACGAGGTCTTCTTTTATCACGCCGGTCATGTGGTAGTACTTGAAGGCTACGATCATAAAGTTATTGAGAAAATGGGCAGTAATACAGACCCAGAGGCTATCTGTATAGTAGTATAGCAGGCCCAGCACGATACCCATGCACCAGATGCCGAGCGTATTGTCAAACTCCATGTGGATCACAGCAAAAGTAAAGCCGCTGATCAGGATAGCCCCAATAGGTGTAATGCCAAAGTCACGCAGGGTATTCTGAAGCGTGCCTCTAAAGAAGGCCTCCTCGGCTATAGCAGGCATGAGGGCCATGGCCAGTGTGAGTGCGAGAAAATACTGCGGCGTATTGCCGGCAAAGAAGGCATCCAGCATCTTATTGATAGCCTCTCCTGCTGCACGCATGGACTGCAGTACTGGCGGCAGCGGGATCAGCTGCATGATCTGTACCAGCAGCTGTATGAATATGCCTGCCGCTATCATGGTCACGATAGCCACCAGCCAATACCGGAGAGGAGGCAGCGAAAGCCGTAGCCTGTCTGCCATGTCTGCACGAAACAACATCAGGCACATGACAGACGGGATCAGAAAAAGCCCCACGGAAGAAGTAATCACCTGCACATATAGAGTGGCCTGAGGATATGCCATCTGCGCAGGCTGCGAGGCCATGAAAGCAACAGGATCTGCTACCCCAAATAAGCCCGGCAATGTAACCTTGACCACCCAAAACGCAAGCGACAGGCTCACCAGCATAGATGCCACGATGGTGGCTGCTACCACCAAAGCGCGCAAGAGCTTATTCTCCGGGAAGGGGTACTTCATGTCGCACAAATGTAAATATTACCACCACATACCGGCAAAATTATCAGGTACGTAGGATTTAGTTTCAATGTATGTTGCTTGTTGCAGCATCATTGTCTACTTTCGCTACCGGTGAGGAAACTTGTATCCATAGTGTTGACCCTAGCTATATTGGCTCAAGGTATGGTGAGTCTGGGCCTATGTGCCTACTATGAGATCAATAAAAAAATGATAGCAGACAAGCTCTGCGTAAACAGGAACAACCCATCCCTCCACTGTAATGGCAAGTGCTACCTCTCCAAGCAGCTCAAAAAAGCAGAGGAGAACGAAAAGCGCCAATCCCGCTCTATGACAGAAAAAGACGAAGCGGTATCTGCATATGCCCAGGTCACACTTCCGGCTTTCATCCCTTGCTATACAGTAGTAAGTATCGCGCCTGTCTGTGAGGCCAGGCAGATGACTGCTCCTCATACTGTACTCACTCCGCCACCGTGCGCCTGACCTGACAGACCTATGCCAGATCCTCATCATCTGTGAGGGTCGCATTGTTTTTTCAGGTTAAAGCATTTATCAATGAAATATAAGATGATGCTGTGCCTCTGCCTCTCGTGGCTGGGCATAGCAGAGAGCAAAGCACAATCGTGCTGTGCTACGGGGTCAGGCTGCAACTATAGTGTGCTGCCCGATCTGGACCAGCACATGACAGGCCTGCGCTGGACATACAGCCAGTATGAGAACCATAATTTCAGCCTCGTGCCCGAGCAGAATGGTATCAAAAACCATGAAATGGTCAATACGCTGGAGGCCTATGGCAGATTCAATTTGCCGAAGAGGTTTCAGCTATCTGTCTTTGTACCTGTCACGTTTATCCATCAGTACTCTACTCTCTCAGATACGCATGACCGTGGCCTGGGTGACATGAGCCTGCTGGCTCAGTATCAGATACTTGATCCAAAGAAGTTTGGAGTAGGGCGCGTCAGGCACCAGCTCAGGGCTGGAGTAGGCGTCAAGCTCCCTACAGGCAAGTACAAAACCGGCAAGAATGATCTCTATAATACCAGCGTACAGCTCGGATCGGGTAGCACAGATGTGCTGCTGAGTGCGATCTACAGCCTGACGTACCGTAAGCTGATAATGAATGCAAGGGCTTCGTACAAAATCAACACAGTGAATAGATACGGCTTTCGCTTTGGCGATAAAGCTGAGACCGGTGTTCGATTCTCATACGTCATCAAGGCTGGCAAGATCACCTTCATGCCTATGGTCGGCACAGCCTACATTTACACGCAGAACAACTATAACCACCACCAACCGGTATACGAATCATACGCACACCTGCTCACAGCTACCTGTGGTATGGAGACCTACATCAGGCACTTTGCTTTTAGCATTGGAGTCACACCTGTACTTTATAATCATGTATTTACCATGGCCTATAGGCAGCTTGTGTCTGCTGAGGTAGGTGCCTTTTATACATTCTGAAACCACTAACTCAAAAAATAAAATGAAACACACATTGCTCTATCTCTTTCTCATTATAGTCGTTATTCTGGCATCTTGCAAGAAAAAAGCTACGATCAGCGACTATCCATCTCTGATCATCACCTCTCCTACCAGTGGACAAAGCTTTGCAGGCGGTACGGTACTGCATATCACTGGTACTGCCACAGCCTCTGGTACCGACGATGCACACCTGCTGCATGAACTTTATGTTACTGTAAAGAATGCATCGGATTCCACGCTGTGGCTGGCAGACCTTTCGGTACACGACGATGAGACCTATGCCATAGATACATCCTTCACACTGCCCACACCGTCTGCCAAAGACAGCCTGATACTGGAAGCCGAGGTAGTAAACCACCTGCTAAACAACGCTACTCAGAAAGTAGGCTTCAACGTAAATCCGTAAATTTTATAACATAAAAAACAAAGCAATGAAATCAACTATTAAAGTTTCGTTCCTGGTGCTTGTGGCAGTTGTCCTCTTTACTGGCTGCAAAAAGAAAACTGATACGCCGACAGCCATGCTGATGCTGCATATCCATACTAATATAGATACCGACGAAGTGGATCAGGGTAGCGTCTATACCAATGCTGCGGGACAAAGTATCTCGCTGAACCGTGCCGAATATTACATCTCCGGTATCAAACTGACCAAGACCGATGGGTCTACAGTAGACGTGAGTGGCACCACGCTGGTACAGCTAGGTATAGAGGAATACTCCGTAGGCAATGTACCCACCGGCAGCTACAAGAGTATCTCATTCAATGTGGGCGTACAGTCTGCTGACAATCACAAAGACCCCTCTACACAAACCGGAGCCCTCGCCGTACAAAATCCTGTCATGAATTACAGCACCACAGCCAATGGGTATATTTTCCTGGCTGTAGCCGGCCTGGTGGATAGCAACGCCTCTGGCACGCCAAATAAAGCTTTCAGCTATCAGATAGGTACAGATGCGCTACTGAAGAATGTGACCCTGGGCGACCACTCTGCAGCACCATACAATGCCCCATACGTGGCTACTGCCAATGGCAGCATCACTATTCATATCATAGGCGACTATGGCAAACTGTTTGGTAATACCGACATGATACAAAACAGCCAGACGAACAGCACAGATGTAAATGCTGCACTTGGCTCTACCCTCGCCGGCAATATCCCGTCTATGTTTGACTACGAGGAGTAATGAAGTCTGTCCGCTACATATTGCCCCTGCTGATCCTGCCATTGGTCCTGAGTGAGTGTGTGAAGCCGAAGGCTATCACCTGCAATGCTACTGTTTCCTTCCGTCAGGATATCATACCGATATTTCAAATGCACTGTGCCATATCAGGCTGTCATACCGGGCCTCATCCTACCGGATATCTGGCACTAGACTCAGCAGTGGCCTATAGGGAGCTACAGAGCGGCGGTTATGTCCACGCCGGTCAGTCGGCCTATAGCATACTGTACAATCAGGTGACCGGAGCAGGTGGCGTACCCATCATGCCACCGACGGGCAAACTACCCACCTCTCTGACGGATAAGATATACTGCTGGATAGAGCAAGGTGCTATAGATAATTGAACTCTTTCACGATTCAAAACCAAAGCAGTGGCTGGCCTCGCGCCGGCCACTGCCGGTTTAGGGAGATAGGGGCATTTTGAGTATCTTTGCACGCTCCGATGGCCAAAATAGCACATATAGACCTGGGCAAAGATCCGCTGCTGCTCGCTCCTATGGAGGATGTGAGTGATCCGCCATTTCGCCGGCTGTGCCGCAAGCATGGCGCAGATATGCTGTATACGGAGTTCATCTCGTCAGATGGCCTCATCCGCGACGCAGATAAGAGTGTGAAGAAGCTGGACATTTATGACGATGAGCGCCCTGTAGGTATTCAGATATTTGGTGGTGAGGAGGAGGCTATGTCACTCAGCGCAAAGATCGTAGAGAGAGCTAACCCTGAGCTGCTGGATATCAACTACGGATGCCCGGTGAAGAATGTGGTCTGCAAGAATGCCGGCTCCGGCATCCTGCGCGACATAGATAAGATGGTGCGCCTCACTGAGGTGATAGTCAAGTCTACCAACCTACCGGTGACAGTGAAAACACGCCTGGGCTGGGATGCCAACTCCATACGAGTGGTAGAAGTAGCTGAGCGCCTGCAAGACGTGGGTATCAAGGCCATCTCCATACACTGCCGCACCAAGCATCAGATGTATACCGGCAAGGCAGACTGGACCTGGATAGAAAAGGTGAAGAATAACCCGCGCCTGCATATACCAGTCTTCGGCAATGGAGATGTGGCCACTGGCGAGGATGCGCGAAAAATGATCAATACCTATGGTGCTGACGGCGTGATGATAGGCCGTGCTTCTATCGGCTACCCGTGGGTATTTCGCGAGATCAGGCACTACCTGAATACGGGTGAACAGATGGCCATACCTACACTATCAGAGCGGCTCGATGCTTGCAGAGAGCACGTGCAGCACTCCATAGAGTGGAAGGGCAATAACCTCGGCCTGCTGGAGATGCGCCGTCACTATGGCCCTTACTTCCGCGGTTTGGAGAATATCAAGACCTTCCGCTCGCGCCTGGTACAGACCATGAGCGCACAGGAGGTCTATGATATACTGGGCGAGATCGAGATCCACTACTCTGGTCTGGAAAATATATGGGCCAAACCGAATACACCTGTGGAATACGCAGGGTTTGATGCCTGATAGCTTGCGCTTTTATCCTTATCATTGTGCCACACTGACCCATGCAGCCCTATACCCTCCACATACCTAGCTGGTATCCCAGTGACATGCACCAACTGAATGGCATCTTTGTGCGCAAGCACGCAGAGGCTGTATCCTCTTTCCGCAAGGTAGTAGTAATGTATGTGACGGGTAGCGACAGGGCCTACAGCAGCGAAACGCAAGTGAGTGACGATATGGTCGAGTTTACACTCTACTATAAGGAAAGCACCTCACGCGCGCTAAACCAGATCAAGTACATCCGCGCCCAGATGGACGCCTTCCATTATGTATTGAGCAGGTTTGGCTATCCGGAGCTGATACACCTGCATGTTATCTTTCCGGCAGGTATGTTTGTCTGGCTCTTACTGTTATTCCGCCGCATACCGCTGCTCATCACGGAGCACTGGACCGGCTATATGGATGAGGACGGGCGCTATCAAAAGCTGCCTGCTATAGCCCGCTATATATCTGAGTCTCTGCTGCGCCGTGCGCGCAAAATATCAGTGGTGTCGGCGTTCTTTAAAAAGGTGATAATCGGCAAAGGCCTGGTAGCGCCCGACAAGCTGGTGACGGTATACAATACCCTGAACAAGCCGGAGACCACCTATCATTATACTGATGACAAGCGACTAAAGGCGCTATATGTAGGCAATATACTGGAGCTTCAAAAGAACATTTCGGCTCTGATAGGTGCGGCTGATATCGTAGCTCATACTTATCCGGCCTTTCAGCTCACACTGGTGGGAGGAGGTAGTGACCTGGAGCATTTCACAGAGCTATGCCGTGACAATGGGCTATTGGACAAGACAGTTTTCTTCCGTGGCTTTGTGCCCAATGATGCGCTGGTGCCGGTCTATGAGGAGCATGGTTTCTTTGTGCTATCCAGCCGCTTTGAGACATTCAATATAGCCGCAGCAGAGGCTATGATGTCCGGGCTACCTGTAGTATCTACCCGCTGCGGGGGGCCATCAGAGTTTGTAAATGAAAAGACAGGCATCTGGATAGATGGCGACTCTGCAGAGGCCGTAGCTGCTGGCATACTGGAGATGATACGCCGCCGCGATGAATTTGACAGTCAGCAGATAGCGGCTGAGACACAGGCCAGATTTAGCGACGCTACTATCCTGACCCAGCTCAGAACGCTGTATGCCTGATGATAAGCTACAATACCTTAGTTTTTATAAATTTGAACCTCCTGTAATCTCCAAAGAATGATCGATACCATAGCGAATAGCCTCTCCTACATCACCCGCAGCCTGGCCTTTGTGCCAGGTATGTACTTTGTGACCAAACCGCTACACCAGATATTTACCCGTCACTATGCACAGGATCAAGAACATGCATGGCGCGTGATCTCTCTGAATGGCTACCGTATGAAGGTAAATATGGCACATCGTATGGCATCACTGATCTACTGGCGCGGTGCACATGAGTGGGCTCCGATGTTTCTGATGCAAAAGGAGCTAAAAAAGGGAATGACCTATTATGATATCGGGGCCAATATCGGAGAGTTCACCCTTTTCGCTGCTAACCTATTGGGCGATAACGGCAAGGTCTGCTCCTTTGAGCCAATGAATGATACCTATCAAGTTTTGCTAGAAAATATTGCCCTCAATAAGTTTGAAAAGCGCGTAGCCGCCTTCCCTATTGCTCTATCGGATCATAATGGAGAAGCAGAGCTTTTCGCGGCTACAGAGTACACAGACCTGGGATCTACCGAGGATGGATTTCATACTATATACGCAAGGGATGACCGGAGTGTATTGCTTTACAAGATAAAGCTGGAGACTATGGATGGCAAACAGGGTGAAATACCCCCACCAGACTTTGTAAAAATAGATGTGGAGGGCGCAGAACTCAGCGTACTGAAAGGCGCACAGGAGACCTTGAAGAAACATCATCCTAAAATCCTGATGGAGTTCAGCTCTGTGAATGCTACTGCTGCAGGATATAAGCAAAGTGACCTGCTGGATATACTGCGTCCTATGGGGTATAAATTTTATACCATAGAAAACCGAGGCAAACTGCTACCGCTGGATGAGAGTACCCTCCCCGAGTTTGCTAATCTCTATTGTATCTAAAAAATACTATCCTTTTGGCCGGATGACAGCCCAATCCATGGTTGTATTGCGGTCTGATACAAACTTGTTGTCCTTATACTCTACGGGAAGGTCTGCCAACAGCGGATAATCCTTTTGAGACTTGAGCCTGCTGGATACGTATGTCACAATATGCGTATCACGGAATGCGCGCTCCACGCGCTGCTTGATATCTGGTACGACATGATCGTGCAGCTCTATGATCACATCTGCATTTTTCAAGGCGCGCGCAGTTTCCTCATCAAAGATCTCCTTTTCATATCCCTCGCAGTCACAAAGTACAAGCGTACGACCGGTATATTTAAAATTGATCAGAGTGGCCTTCTCACCTTTTGTGCCATATACCATGCGCTCACTGACACCGTTGGCGCTGGCCATAGCTTTGCAGCGGCTGAGCGCCACCGGATCTATGTCAAAAGCATGCACACGTGCCTCCGGATGCATCATAGCCAGCCCTACTGCGTAGTAGCCCTCGGCACAGCCTATGTCTATAATATCCGCATACTTAATGGTACGGCTCTCGAGCAGAAACGGATTGAGCTCATCCTCATAGCTACCCAGCATTTTAGTGAAAAGCGGGCTACCGGAAGACTCGTAAGCAGGATACTTCATACCCTGAAAAATACCTCCACGCACCACCCGCTGTGGTGAAAAAAGTTCTGTCAACTCTGCATCCTGCAGCTTTTGGTATTCATAATAAACCTTCCTGCCTATATTGCGGATGAATCCTATATCCAAAAGTCTTTGTGCGAGGGGCTTGCTCATTATTCTATGATGATTGAGGCGCAAAGGTAAGATATATAGCCAAATATTGAGAAACCAGTACAGTACGAAGGCCAACAGTCAGCAAACTGGACTTATCTTTTTATTATTGTATTGAAAAAAGGATTTTCATTGGGCATTATCCAGCGTCAGGGCATCCGCAATAGCATCATTACGTACACAGGCATCCTGATAGGCGCTGTGAGCCTTATCATCATACAGCCGCGGTTCCTTAGCAAAGAGGAGATCGGACTTACGCGTATATTACTGGCCTTTTCTGCTTTCATAGCCAATTTTGCCCCGCTGGGCGTCAATGCCACAGTGACCAGGTTCTTCCCATATTTCCGCAATAGAGAGGAGCGTCATCATGGTTTTTTCGGATTCATGCTGATCTTCCCATTGCTAGGATACATTTTGGTAGCCGGATTGATTTATATTTTCCGGGAACAGATTATCTCTCATTACATAGGTCAGTCAAAGCTCTTTACGGATTATTTCACTTATGTATTTCCCTTTATTTTCTTCCTATCCTTTATCAGTGTCCTCACCTCTTATTCTTACTCCATCTTCCGCACCTCAGTACCGTTATTGATCAATGACATCCTGATCCGCCTGGGATCTATCATGGTCTTTACACTCTACTTTATCCATGTGATAGACAGAGACCTACTGATCTTTTACTATGTTTTGGTTTATGGCATTCAGCTTGTCTTGCTCATAGCCTATTTGTTTTATGAAGACCGGCCGTCACTGCGGATCAAATGGAACCAATATCGCGAGCATACCCCATTGATCATGTTTAAATATGGCCTGGTAGTCAGTCTGAGTGGCATCTCCTCTATCGGATTGCGCTATATGGATACGCTCATGCTGGGTATGTATAAACCGCACCAGGCTAACTTAAATGCGCTGGATATAGTAGGCATCTACTCTATAGCGGCATTCATAGCTGTATTTGTAGAAGCTCCGATGAATGCTATAGATAAGATCATAGTACCCAAATATGCTGATGGCTGGAAGAATAACGACTACGCAGATATCAGACAGATCTATTATAAATCTGCCAAATACCTCCTTCTGATAGGAGGGCTCCTCTTCCTGTTGATCAATCTAAATATTGACTCTCTCTTTCAACTGATCCCTGATCATGACTACTCGCTGGCCAAAGGGGTGGTCCTTATCATCAGCATCGGTACACTGATCAATATGGGTACAGGTAATACAGATGGCTATCTGCTCACCTCAAGTAAGTACAAACTACTCACCTGGCTGCTGGTGGGCTTGCTAGGTATAGCTTATATCAACTATAGGATCCTGATCCCGCTCTTTGGCATGTACGGGGCGGCACTTGCTACTGCGACCTCTGCCACCGTATATAACTTTGCTAAGTACTTCATCATCTGGCGATATTATAAAATGCAGCCATTTAGCATGGATACCCTCAAGATCCTTGTAGTCATCCTCATCACCGGAGCCATTGGCTACTTCATTCCTTCGCTCGGCAATCCGTTCCTGGATATTACACTAAAAGGATCAGTGATAGCTGTGCTTTTTGCCGGGTTGGTGTACGCACTGCGCATTGTACCCGAGTTTCACCACCTGATACCGATCATAGGCAAGAGAAAATAAAAAAGAACAACCGTAGTTGTTCTTTCATTGACTGATGTCACTGCTTAGCGCAATGGCAGTATTCTTTTAAACTTTACAACTCAAACTTGATACCCTGTGCCAGTGGCAGCTTGGTGCCGTAGTTGATCGTATTGGTCTGGCGACGCATGTAGGCCTTCCATGCATCAGATCCGGACTCACGGCCGCCACCTGTCTCCTTCTCCCCTCCAAATGCCCCCCCTATCTCCGCACCCGAGGTACCGATATTGACATTGGCTATGCCGCAGTCAGACCCGGCAGCAGAGAGGAATGCCTCCGCCTCGCGCATATTGGTAGTCATAATAGATGACGAGAGACCTTGTACCACGCCGTTCTGCATGGCGATCGCCTCGTCCAGCGTCTTATACTTCATGATATAAAGTATCGGTGCAAAGGTCTCATGCTGTACGATAGGCATACTATTTTTAGCCTCTATCACAGCAGGCCTTACATAGCAGCCGCTGGTGTAGTTCTTGCCTTTCAGCACGCCACCTTCTACCCATACCTTGCCCCCTTGCTTTACCGCCTCAGAAATGGCGTGTTCATACATGGCTACAGCATCTTTATCTATCAGCGGGCCTACGTGGTTGCGCTGATCCAGAGGGTCGCCTATCTTGAGCTGTGCATATGCTTTCTTGATACGGTTCTTCACCTCCTCATACTTAGACTCATGTATAATGAGCCTGCGCGTAGTGGTGCAGCGCTGGCCGGCAGTGCCCACTGCACCAAAAACTACAGCCACCATAGCCATATCCAGGTCCGCATCCGGTGTGATAATGATTGCATTATTGCCACCGAGCTCCAGCAGGCTACGGCCCAGACGGCCCGCTACTGCCTGTGCTACCAGCTTGCCCATGCGGGTAGAGCCGGTGGCAGATATGAGTGGTACATTCGGGTCGTGAGACATCAGTTCTCCCACTTTATAGTCACCTATTATCAGGTTTGAAATGCCTTCCGGCAGGCCATTGCGTTTGAATACTTTGGCCACGATATTCTGGCAGGCTACACCACAGAGAGGTGTTTTCTCAGAGGGCTTCCAGATACATACATCACCGCAGACCCAGGCCAGCATAGAGTTCCAACTCCATACTGCTACCGGGAAATTGAACGCAGAGATGATACCCACTATCCCCAGCGGATGATACTGCTCATACATACGGTGGAGGGGCCGCTCAGAATGCATGGTAAGTCCATGCAGCTGGCGTGACAGACCTACCGCAAAATCGCAGATATCTATCATCTCCTGCACCTCGCCGAAACCTTCCTGCAGAGATTTGCCCATCTCGTAGGATACCAGCTCACCAAGGGCTTCCTTGTGCTTGCGCAGCTCGTCGCCTATCTGGCGTACTATCTCGCCACGCTTGGGGGCTGGTACACCGCGCCATACTTCAAATGCCTTTTGGGCCGTCTCGACGATCACTTTATATTCCTTCTCAGTACCGGCCACTACTGAGCCTATTTCTTTGCCATCTACGGGAGAGTAGCTCTTTATGACCTGGCCTTTTGATTTCAGCCATTTATTGCCCGTAGAGGCACCGCCATTTTCTTTACTCAATCCGAGTTCTTTCAGGAAACTTTTCATTGCACTTTGTATTTGGATAACGAAATTACACTAATGCGGCAATATGCCAATGTTTGTCAACAGTCCACAATCTACGGTCAGTAGCTGTGACAGGTAATGATAGCTTTTAGGTAAATTTGTGTCATAATGTCTGCTATGGATACAGCGCCGCTCCCGGTCATGGAGCATTTTTACACCATACAGGGCGAGGGATACTATCAGGGCCGTGCAGCCTATTTCGTAAGGCTGGGTGGCTGTGATGTGGGCTGCCCGTGGTGTGACGTGAAGGAGAGCTGGGACGCAGACGCACATCCCCAAATGTCGGTGCAACAAATAGTAGACGCGGTGGAAGAAGCCGGAGCGAAAATATGCGTGATCACCGGCGGTGAGCCGCTGATGTACGATCTCACCGCGCTTACTTCGGCGCTACGTGACAAAGGTATCCGGTCTCATATCGAAACGTCCGGTGCCTATCCTGCGCGGGGTACATTTGACTGGATCACCGTATCCCCTAAGAGATATAAGCCTCCGGTAGAGAGTATACTGCCACTGGCCAGCGAACTAAAAATAGTGATCAATCACCGCAATGACTTCCGGTGGGCGGAGCAGTATGCCGCTAAAGTTAGTGCTTCGTGTAAACTCTTTCTCTCGCCGGAGTGGGAGCAGGAAGAGGAGATGGTACCTATGGTGATAGAGTACGTGAAAGAACACCAGCAGTGGGAGATATCGCTGCAGATACACAAGTACCTGAATGTACCTTGACGGATATTTAGTAGATAGTATAAAGTATTAAGACCAAAACATTGATGAATAAATCCATTCTTTTTCTGCTGGCTAGCCTGATAGCAGTACATTTTTCATTTGGACAGGGAGTGACCTATGAGCATGCTAAAAAGCGTGCTCAAAACTACTATGATGCGGGTAATATGGCTTATGCCTACGGCAGGTATATACAGGCCGACTCTCTGCTGCATATAGCTATAGAGAGCGAGAAGAATTTCGTAGATGCGCACTGGCTGCTGGGTATAATGTATCTGGAGAATCAGCGCAACTATACCGGCGCGGTAGAAGAGCTGAAACTGGTAGCGCAGCTCAAGCCTGACTACCAGCCGGATGTAAACTGGCAACTAGGTATGGCACTGTTCAATAAAGGAGACTTCGATGAAGCAAAGAAGGCATTTCAGGCATATAGGGCCCAGCGGCTCACTCCTGATCGTGAAAAAGCTGCAGACAACATGATCCGCAATTGTGATTTTGCTAAAGATGCGATAAAGCATCCCGTAGCCTTCAAACCGATCAACCTGGGCAGCGGTGTCAATAGTAGTGAGGACGATCTCATGCCTGCGCTCACAGCAGATGAACACTGGCTGTATTTCACCCGACTGGAGCGCATAGGCAGGGCGCATGACGAGAATATATTTGTGTCGGAAAATCGCAACGGCCAATGGAGCGAAGCGATACCTGTATCAGAAAGGGTCAATACACTAGAATTCAACGAAGGAGCGCACTGTATCTCGCCTAGCGGAAAATATTTGTTTTTCACCTCGTGCGACAGACCCAATAGTATAGGCGGCTGTGATATTTATTTCTCCAAAAGAGATGGTAATGAGTGGGAGCCGGGCAAAAACCTGGGTCCTGTGATCAATACCCGCGCCAAAGAAACACAACCATATATCACAGGTGATGGCCGTACACTCTATTTCGTCAGTGCGCGTAATGGTGGCTATGGCGGTGGTGATATTTACTCCTCTACACTGGGAGACGATGGCCGCTGGAGCGAGCCCAAGAACCTTGGCCCCGAGATCAATACAGATCAGGAGGAGGAGCGGCCCTTTATCCATCCCGATGGCTATACGCTATACTTCACCTCGCGCGGTCATGAGGGCATGGGTGGGGCGGATCTCTTTATGTCGCGCCGGCAGGCCGATGGCACCTGGGGCAAAGCGATCAACGTGGGTTATCCCATCAATACTCCCGGAGATGAGATAGGTATCTATGTGACTACTGACGGGCACTGGGCCTACTTTGCGTCGGAACAGCCGGATACAAAAGGGGGTATGGACATCTATAAATTTGAAATGCCGGAAAACCTGAAGCCATATCCTGTGAGCTATGTGAAGGGCGTAGTGACGGACAAAGAGAATGGCCGCCCGCTGGCTACAAAGATCCAGTTCTTTGACCTCGCATCAGGTGTGATCTACTCTACAGCCTCTTCTGATGGCAAGACAGGTGAGTATCTCGCCACACTACCCACGGGAAAGAACTACGCCTGCCAGATATTTAAGGAGGGCTATCTCTTCTATTCGGCTAATTTCTCTCTGAAAGATGTAAAACAGGGAGGCGCATACATCATGGATATACAGCTGGAAAAGATCAAGGTAGGCAGTGCAGTCGTGCTGAACAATGTATTCTTTGAGAGCAATAGCTTTGAACTGAAGCAAGAGTCACGCACGGAACTCAATACCCTAATAGATCTGATGACAAAAAATCCTACGCTCAAGATCGAGATAGGAGGCCATACAGACAACTCCGGCATAGAAAAAGATAACGAAGCACTCTCTACCAATAGGGCCAAAGCCGTCAATGACTATCTCGTGTCAAAGGGTATCTCTCAGGACCGCCTGACCTATAAAGGCTATGCTGCCACAAAGCCAATAGCTGACAATAAAACTGCGGAGGGTAAAGCTAAAAACAGGCGTACAGAGTTTATCGTGACGGGGATATGATGGTCATGGTCTAAGGCGGAAAGTATAGATATACATCTGCGGGCTCTCTGCGTTAGACTGGTATGTAAAACCCTCTCCCGTCACTACCGAGATCAGTTCATGACTACTCAGCAGGTTACAGTTTTTAAATTCCTTCTGATTGCGCGGTTCTATTATTTTCAACTCAGCATCTTTTGCCATCAGTCGCTTGATCTCCTGCAGCATGCTAGGCTTGTCCGAAAAATGATGAAAAGTTTCACGGACAAAAACTCTGTCAAATAAAACTCCGGAAACGGGCAATGTAGTAGCAGTTCCTGTCACGGTAAATATTTTGACGGACAGCTTTGGATTGATCTTTTGCCTGACGAAATCTGCAGTGAGTGGCGCGAGGAAAAAGAATTTGTCCTGCATATCCTCCAGATAGTATTCAAATGTATCGACCACAGTAGATAGGGGTATGATCAGCGAACCATCATTACCTCCCACATCCAGGACCTTCATCCCGTTGCGAAGATCATAGTGTACAGCCTCCTGAAGAAAGGTTGCTTTGACCCGTTCTGGCCCCTGCTTTTTGTATAGGGCGAGATATGTGCCCCTCTCATCCCTTTGCGCCTTGGCCAAATGTAAAGCGCTCACCAGGAGCATGAAAGAGATCCATATGGCTCTCTTCGTCATCTAGTCAGCTGCCTTTCGTGAAGTGATGATAGCAGCCAGAATGAGGACAGGCACAGCCTGCACAGCGTAGATGATCGGCATGATATATCGGAAGTTATTGATCGGTGCAGCTATCGTACTCACAGCGCAAAAGGCCCCTACAAACAAGCCCAGCGCAGTGATGACTAGCTTCTGCTCCAGCGTCAGGTTTAGCCTGCGTATCATGACCAGGCCTGCTACCACCGATAGGAAAAATAATATCCATAGCCCCGTGTCACATACCTGGCGGATGGTAGTGAGCGGTTTGAACACCTGCTTCTTGAATCCATAGCGGTCACGATCTGTGTTGAATAGTTGCTTGAGATTGGCATCGGCGCGGAAGGAGTCAGTCTCCCCGATCGGATGCGCCTTAAAGATTAGTTTGAAATTTGGAATAATATAGTGCTTGATGTACTCGCCGCGATAATTTGACTGTAGAAAGTCGCCATACTTCTGCATCTCTGTCCCCATGATAGCCCACGCCTGTAGATATGGCGTGCGAGTTTGTTGTATGTACTGCGCCAGGCAGGCTTTGCCCGGATAGGTGCGTGTCCACATAAAGCTGGTCGCTATGATCGCATCTTCATTGAAAAATGAATCAGGAAACTGCCTCACGATCTGATGGATAGACTTTGTCATCGGATCCGTCATCAGGCTTGTATCCACCTTCACGTATGGCAATACAGATACACCGTTATTAGCCGCCTGCCAGCCGCCAAAAGATGAAAAAGTATCTACGCCCAGCTCTTCCTTCATTTGATCTTTGGCCGAGGAATAGTAGAAGAAAAGCATCAGTAAGGGTATAGCGCCACCCACGATAGCCACCCAGCGGAAACGTCTCCATAGCGCCCAGGCCATCGCCGCAGCGCTTAGTACCGGATAAAACAAACCTATATACCTGGTATCCATGCACCACCAGAGCAGTAGCAGGTTTGAGAATAGCGCTACATAGCTACCGCTGTAGATGATCCAGATCAGTGTAGTGAGAAACAATAGCGTAAGGCTCACGAAAAGGCTATCACTCATCAGGTAGGAATCCATATAGATCACAGATGGATTGAGAATAGCCATGACGCAAAGCAGGTAAAACGTCCAGCGCGGAAGGGTGCGGAAAATATATTTGATCGTAAAAAGGAAAAACGTGACGGAGAAAGCAGTCATAAACCACTGCCAGGTCACTACAAACCTGACATCGCTGGAGATACCTGTAAAGAATTTAAGGAACCCGGAATAACCATAGGGACGATAGCCGTTGATCTTGCCTGTGATAGCAGAGAGAATATAGTTGCCCGAGTCAGTCTCATATCCCGGATAGGGGTAGTAGACTTTGAGAAAAATCAGAATGGCTATCAGCAGCCCTCCTATCAAGCCCCAGTCTGCCCACTGCTCACGTGCTATCAGAAATTGAACAAAGCCTGGCCCGGATGGTGCAGTTTTTTGTTTGGCCTTAGGTTTTGCTGTTTCTTTCGACGCAGGTTTAGGTTGCTGTTTAGCCATGAGCAGTGACTGGTTTTATAAAGCAAAATAGGAAATAAATGGCAATGAATGTGACGCAGAAGATCACATAGACAGCTCCAGAAACTTCTTGCGAAACTCAACCGGGTGGGCGATAGTATTAAAGACCTCACTGGTCCCTCCGGTACCTACTATACGGATGGTGCCATAACCCAGTATGCGACCCAATATACCCTGGTCCACATTTACTGTTTCTACTTTGTTAAGATTCATCTCCAGTGTATGGCGGCTGATAAGGCCGGTCTTGATGATGATACGATGATTAGTAATGGCAAACTCATCGGACCAGCGCAGTAGCACAGGGCGGATAAAAAGCGTAAGAATAGACTTCCAGTGCAAGAATATGATCCAATGATAAGTAGTCTCAAAAGCGACAGTTTCCCCTTTGATCAGATTATTATTGACGTAGCTCCCCATGAGTGCTTTTAAGCAAATATAATGCTACTTAGCTCTGAATCAGGATAAACAATAATTTTGTGTCCTGTCCGACCTATATATCAGTATATCCCAAAGCATAAATTTAAACGATGTCCTTTTTTGAAAATATAGCTCCGTTATCCTCCTGGGGCGGAGATAAAAAGCCTTTGATAATAGCTGGTCCCTGCAGCGCAGAAACCGAAGATCAGGTGATGCAGACTGTACGCCGCATGGTAGCGGCCTCAGAGCACATCGGCCTGATACGCGCCGGTGTGTGGAAGCCCCGCACGCGACCAAACTCCTTTGAGGGGGTGGGTGCCATAGGGCTGCCATGGGTCAAGGCTGCCGGCAATGCCGTGGGCCTGCCTGTGTCCGTGGAGGTGGCCAACTCCGGCCACGTAGAGCTGGCACTGAAGAATGAGATAGACGTGCTATGGATCGGGGCGCGCAGTACCGTATCGCCATTCATAGTGCAGGAGATAGCTGATGCGCTGCGGGGTATAGACATACCCGTCATGATCAAAAACCCTGTCAATCCGGATCTGGAGCTCTGGCTGGGAGCGATAGAGCGTTTCACACAAGTGGGCATCACCAAGATTGCAGTCATACACAGAGGCTTCTCTACATATGAGAAGTCCTCCTATCGCAATCCCCCTATGTGGGAAATACCCATAGAGCTACGTCGGAGGCATCCTCAGATCCCCATCATAGTGGATCCATCTCACATGGGTGGTACCCGTGACCAGATCTATCCACTGTCACAGCAGGCTATGGACATGGGATTTGATGGCCTGATGATAGAGACGCATATCAACCCTGACAAGGCCTGGAGCGATGCCAAACAGCAGGTGACACCCGAGGTGCTGGGAGATATACTGCGCGATCTGGTGGTGCGTCAGCCACATCTGGAAGATAATGAGTTTCACACATTGCATGAGCTTCGCGCCAAGGTGGACCGGATAGACGACTACATCATAGAGATGCTGGCAGAGCGCATGGGCATCAGTGAGCAGATAGGCCAGTTTAAAAAAGACCACGACCTGGCTATACACCAGAGCGAGCGCTGGGCCGACATAGTAAAACGAGCACTGGCAAATGGGAAAACCGGAGGACTGACTGAGGATTTCATCCTCAAGCTATTCCAACAGATACATAACGAAAGCATTGTACATCAGGGCAAGGTAATGGGGAAATAGAATACTTTTTTCTGCTCATCTCCACGGCATAGAGTTTGAGTGTATTTATGCGAGGAAATATTTGTAACGCATAAAAAACTGAAATCATGTCTAAGACAAAAAAACAGGCCCCTCATAACAAGAAAAGTGAGACCACTCCCGCTCACAAATCGCCCAAAAGCAACCCTAAAGGAGATAAAAAATACGCATCTCTGGAGCCATACCCGGCCAGTGAAGATATCTATAACAAAGGTGAGATAGATAGTAATGTAGATCCCGATGACACTCACCGCCGCAAAAGCCGCAATGAAGATCCGGATGCACCGAATGAAAAAAGTTTCAGGGATGATATGACCGGAGAGGATCTGGATGTACCGGGCAATGGGGAAGATGAGCATAGCCGTGCAAACGGTGATGAAGACGAGGAAAACAATTACTACAGCCTCGGTAGTTAAATTTTAGCCGGAATGATTGATGTAAAGTAGGGCACTGAAACATACAATCATACAACAGGATGAAAGCAAGGTCATACGCGCAGCATGCGCGAAATCGGTCTTGCTTTTATCTTTTATAGTGATAGCAAACCAGTATAAAAAGTATAAAGTGACCGGCAGCAGGCAGCTATTGAATATTACAAACTGCTGAAAGGTATAGAGTGTAGTAAAGTAATAGAAGGCCACGGCATTTCCGGCCAGGAATAGTAAGGCAGTGAAAACAAATGTGCCGATTACCCCAAGGCGATAGCTGATAGTGATATCTCCGCGCGCGCTATCCTCATCATGCTGAAAGATCTGAGTGAGCGGATAGAAAGCTCCTATGAGCAGCGTGGCGATGGCCATGCAGAGCAGATGAGGTGTATTAAACCAACCCGCAGTAAAATTCCCAAGAGCCGTCATATTCACCATCATAAATGTAAACGCTCCCTGGAAGACTACTACCACCAGCCATGCCAGAATACCATACTTCTTCAGGCGGATGCCATGCCAGCTATACGCCTTTGATACGGCGATATAGAGAGCGATCATAGCAAACAACTGCAAGCTGATCAGTAGGCTCAGAGCGAGACCCATACTATCCATGATCATACTAGCCCGGTAGAGATTTCGCGTGGCTTTGGGCGGTCTGGCCAGGCCACCTATACTACCTTCATCCTGATCCATGTAGCTATTGTAGGCATTGCTGCCGGGATAAATAAACAGGTGAAGGATAAAAAACAGGATAGTAGTATGGAGTACATCTATCACTGCGGCCTGGCTCAGTCCGAATACATAGATAGGCATTAGGAAAAATGAAAATGGAATACGCAGCAGAACTATCGTATCTCTATCAAAAATGCCTAAAAACGGTCTGGTGGCCTGTGAGGTGGAGAGTGTTTCTGCCATGGCAGTGGGGAATGGTGTAATAATTGATTTACAAAAATCAGACCCCCGTCAATCATATAAAACAATCAGTCTCCATGTCACGCCCACATATCTACAGCATAGGTACTGCCCTTCCCCTCTTTAAAATAGCTCAAACTACGCACCACGACCTGCTGCAGGCATCTCCCGTGATAGGCAGAAAGCAAAAGCTGCAGATAAGGAAAGTGTATGGGCGCACGGGTATAGACTATCGCCACAGTGTGCTGGAGGAGTTTGGTAAACCTGAAAGTGGGGAAAATATTCTATTCTTCCCGTCAGATCAGGAGCGGATGACCCCAGTATCTACCCGTATGAAAATCTTTGAAGAGCAGGCTCCCGACCTGTGCATGAAGGCAGTCAATGAGTGCCTGTCTCAGGTGGACGAGTTTGATATAGCCAGGATCAGTCACATTGTCACCTTTAGCTGTACAGGCATGTATGCACCCGGCCTGGATATACAGCTGGTAGAGCGCCTGGCCCTTAATAAAAATGTAGAGCGGACCTGTGTCAACTTTATGGGCTGCTATGCAGCGATCAATGCCATCAAGTCTGCCTACTACATAGCTAAGGCGGAACCGGATGCTGTAGTACTGATAGTAGGAATAGAACTTTGTACGCTGCACTATCAGAAAAACGAGACCGAAGATCAGATCGTGGCCAATGCGCTCTTTGCAGATGGTGCTGCTGCCGCCATCATCTCTTCTGCATCCATACAACGATCTGATGAAGCCCCGGTGTTGGCCCTGGATAGTTTCTATGCAGAGTTTGAGTCTGCCGGCAAGGAGGAGATGGCCTGGCGCATAGGCGATCATGGTTTTGACCTGAAGCTGAGCGCCTATGTACCCGATCTGATAGAGCGCAATATCAGAACGATCATGGAAAAAATATTTGACCGTGCGGGACTGACACAAGAGGATATAAGCTTCTATGCCTTGCACCCGGGAGGAGTCAGCATACTAGAGGCCTGTGAGAAAGCGTTAGGTATCAATAAGGAGCAAAATAAATATTCCTACGACGTGCTGCGCAATCACGGCAATATGTCTTCTGTGACCATCCTCTTTGTCCTCAAGGAATATATGAAGAACCTCAGGCGTACCGACACAGGCCGCAAGATGCTGGCGTACGCTTTTGGCCCCGGACTGACCATGGAGTCTATGATAGCGGAAGTATCGATCACCCACAAAAAAAATAAAGTATGCCAAACCTCACCATTAGAGCACACGATATAGAGCTGATGGACCTGCCTAGCGCAGGAGAGATAGAGACCCGTCATGCACTGCGCGAGATAGATGCTATCAATCGCCTGCTGGGCGGATACAATGTGATCTTTGACGCGCTGGAGAAACTGCCATGGACAGATAAAACCCTGACGATAGTAGATCTGGGCTGTGGCGGAGGAGATATGCTACGCGCTATAGCCGACTGGGCGCTCCACCATAAAAGGCATGTGAACCTGATAGGCATAGACTACAATCCCGTAATGACTGCTTTTGCCCGCGAGGAATCCTTAGTATTTCCCAATATTCATTTCCGCACTATGAATGTACTGGATGACCGGCTCATGGATGAGCGTGCAGATGTGATCATCAATTCTCTCTTCTGTCATCACTTTGACCAGGAGCAGCTGGTCACACTCGTGAGCCGTATGCATGCACTGGCCTCGCAGGCTGTCATTATCAATGATATTCACAGGCATTGGTTTGCATACTATTCTATCAAGGCGCTGACCTGGCTCTTCTCGCGCAATGCACTGGTACGCTATGATGCAGCGCTATCTGTAGCCCGCTCACTCACCCGCAGAGAGTGGCAGTCTGTATTGAAAGAAGCAGGCATCCAAAACTACAGCCTGCGCTGGATGTGGGCATTCCGCTGGCAGATCATCTTCAGAAAATAACCACGTGGCACTGCGCTCTGACAGAGATGTGATCATCATAGGTGGTGGCCTGGCAGGTCTGACGGCGGGCATCATGCTATCGCGTGCAGGACTCGACATACTCATCCTGGAGAAAGGCACCTATCCATCTCACAAGGTCTGTGGCGAATATATCAGCAACGAGGTGCTGCCTTTTTTGAAATCCCTTGGACTTGACCCGTTTCGTCTCGGCGCCAGCCGTATCTCCCGCCTCAGGGTGTCGACTCCCTCGGGCAAAAGTATTTATGCTCCCCTGGATCTTGGCGCCTTTGGCCTAAGCAGGTACGTGCTGGATCAGGCTATGTGCGACCTGGCCATGAATAGCGGAGCGGAAGTACTCACAAGAAGAAAAGTGACTGAAGTAATTTTTGAGCAAAATGGTTTTTCGGTAAAAACGAACACGGAAGAAGCTTTCACGGCGCCACTGGTCATAGGCAGCTATGGCAAAAGAGACACCCTTGACAAACAACTTGAACGCGACTTTATACAGGAACGTACGGGTTACCTGGGCGTAAAGTACCACATTCGTACTGACTATCCAGTAGACGAGATCGGACTGGATAATTTTGAAGGAGGCTACTGCGGCATATCGCGCATAGAAGATGAGAAATACAATCTGTGCTATCTGTACCGGAGGCCTCGCAGTGCAGTGCATAAGACTATCCCAGACATACAAGAGCATATTATGTTTCAGAATCCTGTGATCAGGAATATTTTTAGTCATTCCGACTTTCTCTTTGCCAAGCCCGAAGTAATTCAGGATTTTTCCTTTGAAGCGAAAAGTGCTGTGGAAGACCATATACTGATGTGTGGAGATGCTGCAGGGCTGATCACGCCGCTCTGCGGCAACGGTATGTCTATGGCTATACATGGTGCAAAAATATTGAGCGAGCTTCTGATCGCTGCAGGAGTGACGGAGCTGACCCCGGAGAAAAGAAGGAAACTGGAGTCCGAGTACACGCGGCAGTGGCAAAAGCACTTTCGTCAGCGCCTATTCTGGGGAAGGACGATACAAGGACTCTTTGGCAATGAAACAGTATCTGAGATAGCGATACGCGCACTCCATGCCATACCAGCTGTAGAGCGTGCGCTGATAGCCGCTACTCACGGCAGTCCGATCGGAGCCTGAGCTAAACAGGGAAATATAAATAGAATGTCGCGCCCTCGCCCGGCACACCACGCGCGGTGATGAAACCATTGTGGGTTTCCATGATCTTTTTGCAAAGTGCCAGGCCTACACCTGTGCCAGCGAATGCGGCATGTGCATGCAGACGGCTGAATACTTTAAAAATAGACTCGCTGTATTTATCTTCAAAGCCGATACCGTTGTCAGCTATAGAAATGAGGTGATACAGCTTTAGTGGCAGGTGCTCTATGGGCGTGTATTCTTTCATTCCGTCATAGCGGATATCGATGTGTGGTGTGATGCCTTCCCGCGTAAATTTCATAGAGTTGCGGATCAGATTACTGAAAAGCTGAGCGAGCAGAAAGGATACACCTTGCACTTCCGGTAGCTCATCATAGTCTATGGTGGCTTGGTGAGTAGCTATCTCATCATCCAGATCATAGAGTACACTTTGTACTATTTTATCCAACGATACGGTACTCAGACTGTCCTCACTATTGCGCAAACGCGAATAGGTCAAGACATCATTGATCAGTGTCTGCATGCGGCTGGCAGAGCCTTGTATTTTTAGCAGCGACGCCTGGATATTATCCGGCAGCTCCACTGCCTCTGTATCCATGATTCGCGAGGCAAATACCTGGATCTTTCTGAGTGGTTCTTTGAGGTCATGCGTACTGATCCAGTTTAGATTTTCCAACTCCTGATAGGCCTCTGTCAGACGCGCGCTCAGTAGCCTATACTTTGTTTCCTCCTCCCGCAGGAAGAGCGTATTGATATACTTTTGTAGTGAATGTGCATAGTTGGCTGCTGCGAGTAGCTCTGGTTTTTCCCATTCCTTACTCTGGCATTTGACTATCTGCTTCCATGCTTGAAAAGATTTGCGCGGAGAGAGCTGGCTTCTGTCTTTCTCTATAGTCTTGGCCGGATCTCCCGCCCAGTGCACCTCATGGATAGTCTCTGGCCTAAACCAGATGATGCAGTTCTGCTGCATTTTATCCAGAGCATGATAGATGATACCCGCTGCTGTCTGGCAGGCCTCTTCAGCATCCTGATCCGGTCCATGTAGCTGCGATGTGCTGAGGTAGCCGTTTGTCGCATTTTCGGCAGCCCATAAGGCCAGTCTCCTTATCTCTGTATCATCCGGTGCCAGGCCGCCCCGGTAGATCACATCGTCTATCACTATAGCCACTCCTCTGGCGCGGCACAGGTCCAGCAGGTCAGGCTCAGTAGCTATCGTATAAAAGGCACTTCTATCCAGGTCAAAGTTTTTGGCCAGTAGGCTATCGAGTGACTGATTGACAAGTTTTGAAGTTTCGTATTCCTCAGCTATCTGGCGCACACCGATCTGAGAGGCCATGAAGTGACCCTGCAGTCGAGCCGCAATACGCGCATGGCTATTGATAGGCCGCGGGCCGTGATAATGATGACAGGCTATAAGGCCCCACAGCCGCCCCTCATGTATCAGCGAGATACTGGTAGAGGCGCTCACACCCATATTGTGCAGATACTGCACATGGATAGGTGATACGCTACGCAGTATAGAATAAGTGAGGTCAAGATCCTTATTGGTCTTGCTGCCCAGGGCGTAGATAGGCACAGGCTTATAATCTATATCCCCTATGACACGGATGAGATTTTTGCGGTATAGCTCACGGGCCTGTGGCGGGATATCAGTATGCGGATAGTGCAAGCCCAGAAACGATTCGAGCTCATCTATCTTGCTCTCAGCTATTACTTCCCCGTTATAGTCCGCATCAAAGCGGTAGACCATCACCCTGTCATAGCCTATGATATGGCGGGTGCCGTCAGCCACAGCCTGGCACAGCATCCGGAGGCTGGTGGCCTGCTCCATATAGCCCACGAAGCGACGGGTCTGCTCATAGAGTGCTGTGAGGTCCGGCACCTCTGCGATGGCAGGCTCAAACTCGAGGACCCATATATGATCGGTTCTATGAACGGTAGCTTCAAAGTCCTTCACTCCGAACCTTAAAGCCAGCGGCGCTGTAAATACACTACTGAGCGTCTCCAGGTATTTCTGCAAAGTAGCTAATTGGTCAGCGCCGATGGTCCGGCCTATCTCCTGGCCCAATAGCGTCTCAAGGGGGATACCTGTATGCTCTGCTATATTGCCGCTGCAAAATTCTATCTGCAGCGTATCAGCACGTATACCTATCAGAAATCCATAGGGCTGTATGGACCCTGGTATATGTATGGGTTCACTTTCGCAGTTCTTCAGGTTTACCAGATCACGATTGACTATGTCTTTAATGCTCATGCTCACTATTAGCCGCAAAATAGCGGTCAATAGCTGCAAAGGCGTGCACAGCACCCTTTATGATCTCATCGCCATTGCCACTGCGCTCTGCGTATATGGTTAGGTTTGATAAAAAGTTTTTCCACTTAGCGCCGGTCTCTGCACCATATCCCGCAAAAAAATTCGCGCCATTATTTTCATCCAGGTGCAGCCTTTCCTGCACGTGCTTTAGTATGATCCTGCCGCCGAGGGTTGACCCTTCTATCACATACATGTATCCCAAAGCAAACGGGAGGCTGAATGACTGCTCATCAGGGTGAAAAAGTACAGGATCATTGAAAGAATCCTTTCCCACTACTGCCAGGTCAGCATGGATGTGAGGCAGCTTGCGACGCTGCTCAAGATCAGGGATGATATCACTCACGGCGGGAAAGATTGTCTTCTCTGTAAAAGAGATCACCTCAGCCATCAGTGCCAGATAGCGCCTGTAGGACTTCAGATCCAGATCTGGCGACATGAGCGAAGCTGAGATGGGATTGGCCTCCAGTGCAGCATGCATCGGGCCGGTGGCAGAGCGCAGCTGCTTGAGAAATATTTCGGAATTTGTATCAGGATGGATGGAAGGAGTGGTGGTCATAAACTCAGGATGCTCTAAACACAAAATTTTCTTCGCTGGTATCAAATGTTTTCCAGTCTATAGCAAGACTATGGCGCAGCACGTTCTTGATCGCCTTATAGCTGGTCGGCTTTGGTACATACAAATTTGCGCCCAATTCGCGGGAGCGATTGATCGTCTTCTGATCATCAGATGTAGAAAAGATAACCACAGGTATATTGCGCGTCTTGCTGTCTTTGCGTATTTCTGTGAGGGCCTGGTAGCCATTCATCAGGGGCATATTCAGATCGAGAAAGATCACATCCGGTGCAGGAGGTGGGCTCTGTATCAGGTTCAATAGTTGGCGACCATCGCTGCGCATATGCAGGTCAAAGGAACCGCCGATTTCTTCTACCGCCTCTCTGAAAAGTTCCTGATCATCCAGGTCATCGTCGGCGTAAAAGATGTGCTTATTATTATTCATGATGTAATTTACTCATAATCACTCCAAAACATCCATACATTTGATTATTTGTAGTTTTTTTTCGGTTAATAAAAATTGCCTTGCCCCAGCATGGGGAATTAATTGCTTTTAAAGCCAACAATGCCACGCGCAGACGGTTTATTTAAGTTTTATAATTTGCAGCAATAAAACAATAAGTGATGTCTGCTACTACAGATAAAAGAGTGATCACTGCACCACGTGGGACCCAATTGTCATGCAAAGGATGGGTACAAGAAGCGGCGCTGCGCATGCTGTGCAATAACCTGGATCCGGAGGTGGCAGAAAGGCCTGAGGACCTGATCGTCTATGGCGGTATAGGCAAGGCTGCGCGCAACTGGGAGTCATTTGATAAGATCATCTCCTGCCTGCAAAACCTGGAGGAAGATGAGACGCTGATGATACAAAGCGGTAAACCTGTAGGTGTGCTGCGCTCTCACAAGGATGCACCGCGTATGCTCATAGCCAATTCTAACCTGGTAGGTAAGTGGGCTACATGGGAGCATTTTCGCGAGCTGGAAAAGAAGGGCCTCATCATGTACGGCCAGATGACCGCAGGCTCATGGATCTATATCGGCACGCAAGGAATCGTGCAAGGCACCTATGAGACATACCTCTCGCTCGCCGCGCAGCACTACAATAATTCCCTGAAAGGTACGCTGAATGTCACAGCGGGCCTCGGCGGTATGGGCGGTGCTCAGCCACTCGCCATCACTATGAATGAAGGTGTAGCCCTGATAGCAGAGATGGAGGAGTGGCGTATCAAAAAGCGTATAGAAACGCGCTACCTGGATGAATATTACAGTGACATAGACCAGTCCATAGATCGCGCCCTTGAGGCCAGGAAAAATAACGAAGCTGTATCCATAGGCGTGCTATGCAATGTGGTAGACCTGCTGCAAAGGCTGCTGGATAGAAATATCACGCCTGATACACTCACAGATCAGACATCTGCCCATGATGAGCTGATAGGCTATTTCCCGGAGGGGCTGAGTGCAGAGCAGGCGCGGACCCTGCGTGAAAGCAATCCCGAAGAGTACAAAAATAGATCACTGGATACGATGGCACGCCACGTGCGCCAGATGCTGGAGCTGCAGCAGCGCGGTGCCATTACCTTTGACTATGGCAATAACCTGCGCGGACAGGCCAAAGATAAACGTGGCGTGCAAAATGCTTTCGACTTTCCGGGCTTTGTACCTGCCTACATCCGTCCGCTCTTTTGTGAAGGCAAGGGACCTTTTCGCTTTGTAGCGCTCAGTGGTGATCCGTCAGATATAGCAGTGTGCGATGAAAAATTAAAAGAGCTTTTCCCTGATAATACCGGCCTCCTTCGCTGGCTCGGGATGGCTAAAGAGAAGATTGCCTTTCAGGGATTGCCGGCGCGCATCTGCTGGCTGGGCATGGGTGATAGGGAGAAGGCGGGCCTCGCCTTTAATCAACTCGTGAAAGAAGGTAAAGTAAAGGCTCCGATCGTGATAGGCCGTGACCACCTGGACACCGGCTCTGTGGCCTCTCCCAACCGCGAGACCGAAGCAATGATGGACGGCTCTGACGCCATAGCCGATTGGCCCATACTGAATGCGCTGATCAATACAGCAGGTGGTGCGAGTTGGGTCAGCTTTCATCACGGTGGAGGGGTAGGCATGGGCTACTCGCTGCACGCAGGTATGGTGATCGTGGCAGATGGTACTGAGGATGCCGCGCGCCGTCTGGGCCGCGTACTGCACAACGATCCTGCTATGGGTGTGATACGCCACGCTGATGCAGGCTACGAGATAGCCAAGGCTACCTCAAAGAAATACGGGCTTGATATTTGATTATATCCGGCCAAATATTCTCACGCTTATGTACGAAACAAAAATAGAACCGTATCTGATTTCCTTGGGAAACCGTTTTTTGCATTATACCCCGAGACTGATTGGCGCGATCATATTTTTTATAATAGGACTTTGGGTAGTAAACCGCCTGTCAAAATTGATAGCCAAAGCTATGCATCGTGAGAAGCTTGATTCTTCGTTGCAATCTTTTCTATCCAGCCTCATTAGTATCGGCCTGAAAGTATTTCTGGTGATCACCATAGCCGAGATACTCGGCATACAGACCACCTCTCTCGTGGCAGTGATGGGTGCGGCAGGTCTGGCGGTAGGTCTGGCGCTGCAAGGCTCACTGAGCAATTTTGCCGGAGGCGTGCTCATACTGATCTTCAAGCCATACAAAGTAGGTGATACCATAGAGGCTCAAGGACAGGTAGGCACTGTACAGGAGATACAGATATTCAATACCATCCTGCTGATGGGAAATAATAAGACTGTGATACTGCCCAATGGTGCAGTGTCTAATGGCACCATAGTCAATCAGACCCGGTACGGCACGCTACAGGGAGAATTTTTTGTGACCATAGCGGGAGATAGTGACCTGGCGCAGGCCAAAGCTATAATTCTGCAGACAGTCAATGCAAATCCGCGCGTACTGAAAAATCCTGCCGCTGCGGTAGATGTGACGCAGATCAATAACGGCATCACCCTGGTCATACATCCCTTTGCGCGAACTGCTGACCTGGGCCCTATGATGTCAGAACTCCAAGAGGCGGTGAATAATGCATTACTCAAAAACAACATAAAGAGGGCTATACCGACCACTATCAGCATCACAAAAACCGGCTGATATTATTTCTCAAATCCAAACTCATGGAATACTTCAAATAGCTGCTCATATATATACTCTTTGCTCAGGCTGTATTTCTCCAGGCTATAGTCGTGATTGGATTGATAGTTCTTCTGACGTCTTTCTTCCTTCTCCAGCGCGGCGAGGAAATCATCAGACACCTGCCAGTTGAAATGATCGTAGACTTTTAGCACTGTATCCTTAGGATGCTCTACGAGGTCATCGTATTTCAGCGCAATAAACTGAGATGGCGGTATCACCTTGCGCATCTCAGCCAGGTATAGGTAAAACTGTATACCCAGCTCGGCAAATGCCAGACGGCGGGGATCATTATCAGGAATGGACTTGCCGTACATCACAGAGAACATGCTCGTCATAGACGGGAGCGCCTCATATGGGTGCCGGGCTATGTAGATAATCTTGGCATCGGGAAAGCGCTCCAGCAGCGACTGAAAGCGCCCCGTACTCATGACGTTTTTAGCCAGATAGGTGCGATCCTTTCCCGCCGCGTGCATGAAGCGTTTCACACTGCTCTCATAGAAGTCCATGGCGTTCTTGCGCACGTGCTTAGGCTCGTGATCCAAAAACTTATTGCCATGGATTACATCGTAGTAGGGAAAGGGTATAAAAGCACCTATGCTCATCATCATTTGTGCAAAGACAAGTTCATCCTCTTCGGCCTTATTGAAGCCCATAGCATGAATGTCATCCCATCCACCCCAAAATACCTCATCAAGTTTATTGAGCGTACGGCTGATGAAACGCCCTGCATGACGGTCTATCCATTGTACCAGATTGGCCATTTTGGTAAATGACACTGTCATGAAAAAGGTATGGGCAAATTTGGTATAAGCAAAGTGCCTGTCATCCATACTGATCAGCCGGTGCAGGTAGGTGGTACCACTACGGGGATTGGCGATGATAAATACCGGCTGCTTGATCTGAACTTTATGAAAACCACTGTAAAACACTTCATCAATCAGCCGAAAGATCAGATGTGCCAGCTGATTGAGAAAGAACATGAATATAAAAAATATAGAAAGCAGCCAGACCTTCAGGCTAAACTTGCGATAGGTATAGGCTATGATCTGCCCGAGGATACGGTAGCGCACATAGTAAAATCCTGCGGAGAAATATTTCATACAGTAAGTGGACGATACAAAACAAGGAAAATTTGGCCACCCATGAAATGGATACTTCAACCTTGTGGAAATTTTAAAGATAAAGCACACTAAATAAGTATCGAAACGTCTATTTGCGTCAGGTCTTTCTATATTTATCTAATGCTTACGCCCAGACAGATATTCCAGCAGTATGTGGCCCAGACCAGCACTACGCCCCTCATGATAGAGGTAGAGCGGGCAGAAGGTGTATATATGTACGGTCCTCAGGGCAAAAAATACCTCGATCTCATATCTGGTATCAGTGTGAGCAGCCTCGGCCACTCCCATCCGCATATAGTCAGGGCCGTGCAGGATCAGGCAGCAAAATATATGCACCTGATGGTATATGGTGAGTTTGTAGCTGCGCCGCAGACTGCACTGGCGGAGGCTCTGATACGTATCTTGCCGGAAACCCTGAACTCAGTTTATTTTACCAACTCCGGTGCCGAAGCTGTAGAAGGTGCCATGAAGCTAGCAAAGAGGCATACAGGCAAAACACAGTTCGTGCACTTCAGAGGCTCTTACCATGGCTCTACACAGGGGGCACTCAGCCTCATAGGCGATGAATACTTTAAGAGAGCATTTCGGCCTCTGCTACCAGATATATTAGAGCTGGAATATGGAAGCACCGATGATCTGATGCAAATCACCACACAGACAGCGGCCGTAGTCATTGATCCCGTACAAGCAGAGTCGGGTGTGACGATTCCTACGGCTGACTATATGCGGGCACTTCGCCAGCGCTGCATCGCTACAGGCACGCTGCTTATCATGGACGAGATACAGACAGCCTTTGGTCGCTGCGGGTCCATGTTTACATTTGAGCAATATGGTATCGTACCGGATATCTTGCTTTTGGCAAAGGCTTTTGGTGGCGGCATGCCATTAGGAGCATTTATAGCTGACAGGCGCATCATGCAGGACCTCACAGACAATCCTGTGCTTGGGCATATCACCACCTTTGGCGGCCATCCGGTCAGCTGCGCTGCAGGATTGGCTGCACTGCAGGTTTTGCAAGAAAATAATCTGATAGCAGATGTAGAGCGCAAAGGACAATTATTTGAATCGAAGCTCAGGCACCCAAAGATCAGGTCCGTCCATCGCAAAGGCCTGATGATGGCGCTGGAGTTTGCGAGCTTTGAGCAGAATAAACGAATCATAGACACCTGCCTCTCTGAAGGGGTATTGACGGATTGGTTTCTCTTTGCACCGCAGTCTCTGCGTATAGGTCCGCCACTCATCATCACAGATGCCGAGATAGATCGTGCCTGCGGTATCATACTAAATGCTGTAGAGAGGTGCTAAAACTATCCGTCTATATCAGCATCGCCTTGACCCTCCTGTGCAGTACGTCATGCCACAAGGGTGAGATGAGCCTACATACGCAGCGTATTGATGCACATACTGCTTATGATCTCAATGATGTCAAATTTGTGAATGACTCTGTGGGATATATTTGCGGTGGCCCACGCTATGAGTCCGGCATTTTCATGCGTACAATGGATGGAGGTCATACATGGTCTATACCTGACTCGGTCATGACTTCCACTTTGTATTCGATGCACTTTTTCTCAACCGGTGAAGGATTGATTGGTGGATTTTATGGTCATGCCACGTACACTGCGGATAGCGGACATACTTTTAGTAATGTTTCATTTAGCAGCATAGCTATCAACCAGCTTTCTTTTTATGGCCGGCAGCGAGGCGTAGCAGCCTGTGGCTGGGGATACAAAGGAGGTCCTATTTATAATACTACTGACGGGGGAACCACCTGGCACCAGGCATATTTTGACTCACTACATTCCTTTATAGGCTGTGCCTATCTGGATGATAGTACGGTAGTAGTCTGCGGCTATGGTACTGTAGTGCGCTCTACTGATGGAGGGCTGTCGTATCGGGTAGTGAAGGAAAACGGTGATTTCTATCAAAACATGAAGTTTGTAAATGCTACCACGGGCTACGCGGTAGGATATCAGGGCGAGATCATCAAAAGCACTGATGCCGGTCAGAGCTGGCGAATAGTAAAAGGAGGTAATGGCCTGTTTGGTAAAGTAGACCACCTCATGGGCGTAGACTTCATAGATGAAAACAATGGCTATGCGGTGGGTGAATCCGGTCTGATGGTACACACATCTGACGGCGGTTTGACCTGGAAGACGGTAAAATCATTTACAAGTGAGCGACTGCGCGGAGTTTATATGTTTACAGCGGTCTCAGGTATAGTCGTAGGCGGGGGCGGATCGGTTTACCTTTTTCAGGAGTGATCACCTTAGGAGCATATCCCTTTCTATAACCTGCATAGGTATATTGCCATAGCTGAGAAACCTGGAGTGAAATTTCCTGATATCAAAGTTCCTGCCTTGCCTGGCCTGCATAGAATCGCGTAGTTCCATAATTTTTTGTGCACCTACTTTATAACTCAGCGCCTGGGCCGGCCAGTTGGTACAACGTGTCACCTCTCTCTCGGCTATATCATCTTGTCCGGTTATGTTTTGCATCCAGCACTGCAGCGCCTGCTCATGTGTCCAGCCTTTGTGATGTATACCTACATCTATCAGTACACGCACGGATCGGACCAGGTCCCATTCCCACTTGCCCAGTTCCGAATATGGATCGCGATAAAGTCCCATCTCTTTGCCATAGTATTCTATGTAGGCTGCCCAGCCCTCCGCATTGCCCGGATAAAAGAATAATTGCTTGAATGGTGCGGACTGAGGCAGCTTCGCACGGATACTCCACTGATAGTGGTGTCCCGGCACGCCCTCGTGCATGTATAGCCAATCCATAGCGCGTATATTATGGCGGCCATTATAAAAATTGAAAAAGAAAACCGGCTTGCCATATTTATTGTCCCCGGCAGGACTATAGTAACCCGGTGGCGTATATTTATTTGCACCCGGCCACTCCATAAAAGTGAGCTTGGCAATATCCGTATCACAGAAAAGCAAACTCAAATGACGTAATACAGTCTGGCTGATCTCTTGGTAGCGTGTCATGATCCCTAGGCTATCGGCAAGGTAGAAGCTGTCTGCCTCGAGCATTTTATAAAAGGCCCCGGTCTGCTGCGCATAGCCCATCTGCGCTTGTATGCGCTCTATCTCCGCTTTGACACGGGCTACTTCTTTTTCACCAAAGGCATAAAGCTGATCCGGTGTGATATCTGTACTGGTGTAAAATCTTACATAATAATCATACCATCGGCTATCCAGGGGGTACAGCCCTGCCGGAGGGATATCCATATGCTGCTCGCGAAATGCCTTCTCAAGGGTTATTCTCTGCTCATTCAGCCCCACCTCATAGGCTATCTGATCATAATCTATCTGGTCAGCGCTTTCCAGTTTTGAGCGATCTATATCCTGTAGCTGCTGACGTATGGTAGTAAAGAAACGCATTTGCAGATCGAGCGTATCCATAGTCTGTATCTGCGCCAGGTTTTCTTTATAGTCAAAGTTCATCCCTGCTATACCGATAGATTGAGAGCCCTTATCAAAAAAAGACTTCAGCGCATCAAACTTTGCGCGATGCCTGGAGCCGGCGGCAGAGCAGGACAAACCATTCATAGCTAGTATGATCAATATAAACAGGGATGTAGAATAACTATATCTCATAAGAATAGAAAAAATTAGAAGTCTGACCGGTCTAATGACCGGCCTCTAAATGACATCGGCGTGAGATTATAGGAGTTTCGGAAAAGGCGTATAAACGAGGATGTATTTTCAAATCCGATTTCTCCGCATATGTTGCGTACCGGCATATCAGATTGTATGAGCAGGGTTCTGGCTTTTTCCAGCCTGCGCTGTATGATATACTGATGCGGAGTGATATGAAAATATTCCTTGAAAAGACGCTTGAGGTGGCTCACCGATAGGCAGCAGTTTTGCGCGATATCTTCCAGCAGGATATCCCTTGTATAATTTGAATCTATGTAGTCCCTGGCCATGCTGATGCGCTTGTAAAGCTCGATACCGGTCGAGGGCTTCACATATCCGCGTGTGCGGATATCACTATATATATCAAAGTGTATCTCCATCAGGCGCTCCAGCAGGTCTGTATATTTATCCTCCAGGTCATACCCTTCAGCATCATTGCCACTGCATACTACCTCCCTGAGATCCTGAAATACATGGGTGATCACAGGATCAGCTTTGTAGGTCTTCTCAAAAAAACGTAGTGGCTCATTAGGTTTAAAAACCGGATTGTCCAGCAGCCATTCTTCTGTATTTGTCAGGCTTTGAAAGATACCCTCTGCAAAACCCGGCCTAAAACCTACAGTCATCATCTCGGCATCCTCTCTGCCCTCAAAGGAGGTCTTGTAAGTTTGCCCCTGATTGATGACCAGAAAATTATCAGATGTCACGGTACACTCCCGGTCGCCTACTCTGTAGTGTGCTACACCGTTTAGCATACGATTGACAGACAGGCGCGATACGTGCCAGTCTGTCTCGTCCATTTTCGGAGTCTTGATCAGCAGCGTACCGGTATCAGGCTTCTCCATGCCCTCACCGCTGCGCGAGCAGTATACATCGCCCGCCATAGCAGAATAGACGCTGTGACAATACGGACAGTAAGATGCCATAGTCACATTATTAAAAGTTAAAAACACATCCTGCATCCATCAGCCATAGGAGAGTAGGCAGATCATGCGGAGCAGGATATATGATACGAGCGGCCTTAGCCGCCCCGATCATCAGAACTTAGGACAATACATCGGGTATTGTATCCACTCGTCTTTCTGACGCTTGAATATATACACGATAGATGCTTCGAGTGCACCCTGAGATTTGCTCGCGCCACTCAGACCTGAGATATTGATATCGTATGCTAAACCTATACGTGCACTGTATACGTCCACACCTACATTCAAGATAGCTGCATCAAACGCTGCTTTGCTATTGGCACGACCAAATGCGCCGCCAAATACCCCCAGGTGCTCATTGGTAGTCTGATAGTTGATGCCCAGGCCAAAGTTGTACTGCTGTGCCTGTCCCTGCATCATGAAGAGTAGTGTAGGTACGAAGGTCCACTGATTGTCGTAGCCGGCATTGATCTCCAGGCTACCATGCACATTAAACCTGCGGTTTATCCTGCTGCTCTCATCACCCAGAAAGCTTTGGCGGGGTGCAGCTATATGGTTTACAGATGCACCAAAATTATAAGCAAACTTTTCCGTAGGGCGGGAGGCAAAAGCGACGCCTACATTGACATCAGGATAGATGATGGGTTTGCCTGTAAATGCTTCACCACTATTGATATTCCTATTCCATCCGAATCCGTCCAGCTGAGATTCAAATATCAGATTCTGATATTGCACCTGTTTCATCACAAAGCCAGCCTGCAATCCAAATGAGAGGTGTGACTTGCCATAGCGATCTACTGCCTGATGGTAGGCCAATGAGGCCATTGCCGAGTTAGTAGTCAGAGAGCCGTCACCTGCCTTATCATTAAAGAACATGAGGCCTACCCCGAACTTATTATTATTGAGGCGCTCGGATGCTATAGAAGCATCTACTGAAGCCTGCATCGTCTGATAAGGAGAAGTCTGATTTAATGTTGGGATCAGAAACCATTGATTGCGATAGGCAAATGTAGCCCTGATGAGACCGTTGAATTTGCCCGTCAGGGCAGGGTTCATAGCTACCGGCGTGGCCCACCACTCAGAAAAGTGGATATCCTGTGCGAACACACCACTACTCATGAGCAGAAAAATAGCTGCGTACAGTTTCTTCATATCAGGCATATTGAAATTGAAATTTAGGCTTTTTCCGCGAAGTTCAAAAAACTGCTTCGTGGAAAAATTAACATCACACATAAGACGTTGATACGTGTCAGCAGGTGGTATGGACGCTGACACTATTTCAATATCTTTGACCACCATGGAGGGTGTAGTGATCAAATCTACCGGTAGCTGGTACGACGTACGGACGCAGGCGGGTGAAACTGTGCCCTGCCGGCTCAAGGGAGTATTCCGTCTGGACGAGTCAAAGGATACCAATCCCCTGACGGTCGGTGACCGCGTGACCGTGGAAAATGAAGACGGCGACTGGATGATCACACAGATAGCTGAGCGGCAAAACTATATAGTCCGGGCCTCGCCCAAGCACAAAGGTGCCCGACAACTGCTCGCTGCCAATGTGGACCAGTGCCTGCTCATAGTGACCATGGCCAGCCCGAGGACTTCTACGGGTTTTATAGACCGGTTTCTGCTCACCGCTGAGGCCTATCATATACCCACATATCTCGTTTTTAACAAGCAGGATATCCTGGATCCAAAGGGACTGAAAAAACAGCAATACGTCACTGATATGTATGCGCGGATCGGCTACCCCGTTCATCTTGTTTCCACATATACAGATCAGGGTATAGATGAGCTTAAAGATCTGCTACGCAATAAAACAACGCTTGTCGCGGGTCACTCGGGGGTAGGAAAATCATCGCTGCTCAATAAATTGGACCCAAGGCTGGAACTTCGTACTACAGATATATCACGCATCACAGGCAAGGGTATGCATACCACGACATTTGCTGAGATGCACTTTACGGATTTTGGAGCTCAGATCATAGATACTCCAGGTGTGCGAGAGTTTGGGCTCATGCACTTTCTACCGGAGGAGATCAGCCACTATTATGTAGAGATGCGGCAGTATATACCCCTATGCCGGTTTAATAACTGTATGCATGACAATGAACCCGGCTGCGCCGTAAGGCAGGCCTACCTCGATGGCAAAATAGCCGAAGACCGATATATAAACTACCTGACCATCATGGCAGACTATAAGGCTAACTATAAACACTGGGAGGAATAGACTTCTCGATTTTCATATTACTACTTTAAAAACTATGCGTCTTATCATACAAAGAGTATCTGAGGCTAGCGTCACTGTAGATGGCCACGTCAAATCCGCAATAGGTAGGGGCCTATTGGTGCTGGCAGGATTTGAAGAATCTGACTCAGTAGATGATCTGGAGTGGACAGCAGCAAAACTGGTCAACCTCCGCATTTTCACTGACAGCGAGGGACTGATGAATCTCGCTGTGAAGGACGTACAAGGAGATATCATCGTGGTATCCCAGTTTACGCTATACGCTCAAACTAAAAAAGGCAACAGGCCGTCCTTTATCCGAGCTGCCAAACCCGATATCGCGATCCCTTTATATGAGAAATTTGTATTCCTAGTATCAAAGGAACTGGGCAAAAGTGTCGGCACGGGAGAGTTTGGGGCGGATATGAAAGTAGCCTTGACCAACGATGGGCCCGTGACGATACATATAGATTCTAAAAACCGCGAGTGATTTGTATATCGAACCACTTTGAAGAAAATATATGACTGCAGAAGCCTTGGTGCGTAGCGGCCTGGTAGGATTCGAGATCAAGGGCGCAGTATAGTGGCTGTGAGCAAACAAAATAGAAAGATGTAAGCTATACCAGTGGGATAAATCATCTGAAGAATGAAGGAATATAATTCTGCCCCTATAGCAGGGGAAATGCAAAAGCGAAAAAATAAATAACTATGACTATCAAAGAAGCTCAAAAAACAGTAGACAAGTGGATCACGACTACAGGCGTCCGCTACTTCAATGAACTGACCAATACTGCTATCCTGATGGAGGAGGTAGGAGAGGTAGCGCGTATCATGGCACGTAAGTATGGTGAACAGTCATTCAAAGAATCTGACAAGAATGCAGACCTGGGAGATGAGATGGCAGATGTGCTCTGGATACTCCTCTGCCTGGCCAATCAGACCGGTGTAGACCTGACAGAAGCACTGGAGAAGAACATAGACAAAAAGACAAGACGAGACAGCGACCGCCATCGCAACAATGAGAAACTGAAATAACAAAGCCCTCTTTGGAGGGCTTTGTTGTAGTTTCTATTCAAAAACGATCTTGTCCGATCGGAGCTTCACAGTCCCCGTGTGATCGTAGTATTGCAGGATATACATACCTGAGCTGAGTTCGCCCTTGCGGATATAGTGGCGGCCATTGGCAGCCAGCCCAAATGATTGCATCTGTTTACCATCTATACTGTACACATTTACCAGTAGCTCCTCCGCCTCGTGGGAGTAGATGGTCAGTATGTCATCAGCCGGATTGGGTAGCGCTGAGACCGATATCTGATAGTCCGGATCTAATATGCCTGTCTGCCCGACTCGTGTAGAGTCGCAGTCGGTATGAGCATAGAGAAAGTCCTGTAAAACCTGTATGGTGGTATCCATGTACTTGGAGGCAGGTGGTACCAGCGGTATAGGCAGTACAAATGGAGCGTGGTCTGCACCGTAAAAAGGATAAATGTATCCCGTGAATCCGCTGCCAAGATGATTCATCCTATTAATGATGTCACCGCCGCCAAAGAATCTCTTCTTGATATCCTGCGCTCCCAAGGCACTATCATAGTAGAATGAAACAGTATTATCTGCTGTACCATGCACACCCACCAGCATAGGGCTGCCATGCTGTAGCCAAACAGTGTCAAACACTGCCCCACAGAGGTCTATCACCCCTTTCACATTTGAGTTATATCCGAGATTATTGGTCCCGTCGCTACCATTCATTGCTGCAAAGGCCAGGAGAAAATCAGCCGGCACCGGTCGTGAGTAGACGAAAAGATTCTGATATGCCTTATTGAGACCAATAAAAGCCCCAGCTGAGGTGCCCCCGATGTAGATCTGATTAGTATCTATGCGATAGTGGTTATTGGTATAGACGTCCTTATAGAAGTAACGTATAGCACCGTTCATATCCTGTATACCGCGCAGTACTGCCTTGTACATAGATGTATCGTCGCCATTTTCCTTACCTATACGGTAGTCTATCGTAGCGGTCACAAAACCTCTTTTTGCAAAATCATTGCAGAGCTGGAGGATGTCTGGGCTCTGGCGCACGCCGGAGGTGAAGCTGCCACCAAAAGCCAGAATGATCAGCGGACGACGTGCAAAGTTGTCGCCAGAGGGCTGAAAGATGTCCATATACAGGTCCTGGTTACTCCCGTCATATTTAGGAGCGGATCCATACTGCTGCTGGACATTAGTAGAGACGCCAAAAATTTTATCTCTGTAGCGGCCATTATTGCATTGGCCGGAAGATTGAAATGAGAAAAGAGAAAAAGTCAAAAGACAAATACAAACGAGGTAGGCTTGTTTCATGAGCTTTAAATTTTTGTGCGTACTAAAGCTAAGAAAAATTTAATATGACCAATAGGTTAAGCCATTAAAAATATCTTTTAACATCCGGGGCGATTCCGTACATCTTGCAGATATTATTTATCCAATACACCCATGCCAAATAGCGCAAAGTCGTACTTGACGGGATCGGCAGGATCGAAACCGCGCAGACTCTCTGTCAGCTCCAGCACAGCCTGCCAGTCAGTCTGTGCACGCCTGAGCAAACCCAATCTACGTGCATGACGGTCTACGTGTACATCCAATGGTATGAGCAGTTGTGACGGGCGGATAGTATGCCAGATACCAAAGTCCACTCCTCTCCTGTCTTTCCTCACCATCCAGCGCAGATACATATTGAGACGCTTGCAGGTCGATTTGCGGGCCGGCGAGGAGATGTGCTTTCTGGTGCGTTGCGGGTGATCTTCCAAAGAAAAAAACAATTGCTGGAAGCCGGTCAGGGCTGTTTCCGTATGGACGGCAGCAGGAGCCATACCTTGGGTAAACGCCTGCTCCAGCGAATCATGGTCAGTATAAAACGAGCGGAAGAACTCAATGAAATAAAGGAGGTCAGTATCGCTGAATGTGCGGTGTACAAAACCCAGAAAACGCTTCAGGTCAGTGTCCTGGTGATGCAGGATAAAGTCATGGGGACTATTGTCCATCAGGTCTAGTATCCTGGTCGCGCTCCTGATGATAGTCACCCGCTGGCCCCAGGCTAGTGTAGCAGCAAAGAAGCCGGCTATCTCGATATCCTGCTTTTTTGAGAACCGATGTGGTATCTGCACAGGATCATCAGCTATGAAGGACAGCTTGTTGTACTCCTTGTATTTTTTCTCAAGTAGCTCATAGACCTCTTCGCGTGATGGCCTTTTCTCCTTTGCCATTACCTGGTCTCCAGTGCTTGCTTCAGATCCTCTATCAGATCTTCTACATCCTCCACACCCACTGAGAGGCGGAGCAGATTGTCTACTACGCCTACCCGTTCCCTTTCTTCTTTAGGTATAGAGGCATGAGTCATCGTGACCGGATGATTGATGAGAGACTCTACGCCGCCCAGTGACTCAGCCAGTGAGAATACATGAAAGGAAGAAGAGACGCGGAAGGTCTCCTCCAGAGACGCTCCCCTCAGCACTATCGATATCATGCCACCAAAGTCTCGCATCTGCTTCTTTGCGATCGCATGATTAGGATGATCTTCAAAGCCGGGCCAGTATATCTTTTCTATGCGGGGGTGGTTTTTCAGAAACTCCGCGATCTTGCGGCCATTGTAGCAGTGACGTTCCATACGCAGGTGCAGTGTTTTGACACCCCGCATCACGAGAAAGGAATCCATCGGCCCCGGATTTGCGCCGCAGGAGTTGAGTATAAAGGCAAGGTCTGTGTAGAGTTTGTCATCATTGGTCATGAGCGCCCCCATCACTACATCGCTATGGCCACCCAGATACTTGGTCACAGAGTGCATCACGATGTCAGCTCCCAGCGCCAGAGGATTTTGCAGGTAGGGAGAGGCAAACGTATTGTCTACGCAGAGTGTCAGCTTATTCTCTTTGGCAATAGCGGAGCACGCGGCTATATCTACTATCTGCATGGTAGGATTAGTAGGCGTCTCTACCCAGATCAGTTTGGTATTGCCGTTGATAAACTTCTTTATGTTATTGGCATCGGTCAGATTGATGAAGTGGAATTTGATACCATAGTTGGCAAAGACCTTGGTAAATATCCTGTAAGAACCTCCATACAGATCGTCTCCTGTGATCACCTCATCTCCGGGACGTAGCAGCTTAATGACCGCATCCGTGGCTCCCATACCTGATGAGAAGCACAGGCAATGTTTCGCATCCTCGAGTGCTGCCAGGTTTTTTTCCAATGCTACACGAGTAGGATTTTTGCCGCGGGCGTACGCATATCCCTTGTGCGTGCCGGGGCTCTCCTGTACATAGGTGGATGTCTGATAGATAGGCGTCATGATGGCCCCCGTAGATGGATCCGGTTCAGCGCCGGCATGTATAGCTTTAGTACCAAATTTCATATACAGTCTGATTTTCAGAGAGCTAATGTAGTTTTATTTTATTAGCCCCAAACCCATACTAAAACCCATACATCCTGCGTTTAGATATTATACCGAAAACGAGCGTATTGCCACTTCAAATCCATTAAACTATTGACATCTCTACACCAGGTGATCTGTGCTATCGTTTGTCAGGTCTGTCTCTCCGCGGCGGGAAGTAGTAAGCCCTGAGCCAGAGCGCTCGTCACCCCACTAATTTTTTTACGATCACATCATGATGTATAGCCATCCCCGTAAGGATGGCTTTTGCGCAGGTGTAGACCGCACTGTGCCCCCACACGGATCAGGAGTGAGACTGACGTCGGTCACCTAGCTGTGATAAATATTTATGATATTAGTGTATCAGAATGAATATCATCCTTTTTACACTACTGGCCCTGATCGCTGAGGTCATTGGCACCATTGGCGGTTTTGGCTCATCTATGTTTTTCGTGCCGCTGGCCAGTTTCTTTTTTGATATGAAGTCAGTACTAGGCATTACTGCTATCTTCCACGTCTTTAGTAATATCAGTAAGCTGGTCCTCTTTCGTGCGACCATAGATTGGCGCGTCGCACTCGCCTTCGGCATACCCAGCGTTATCTTTGTGATATTAGGTGCATGGCTCACTACGGTTATCTCCTTCCGGTTTGATCAGTTAGTGCTAGGTATCTTTCTGATAGTTTTCAGTTCTATATTACTGGCGCGGCCGGCCTTTCGGCTCCGGCCATCTTTGGCCACCAGTACTGTGGGCGGCGGATTAGCGGGATTTCTTGCGGGCTTTGTAGGTACGGGAGGTGCCGTACGTGGCCTCTGCATGGCAGCATATGACCTGGAGAAAAACCTCTTCGTAGGCACCTCGGCAGCCATAGACCTCGGCGTAGACGTGAGTAGGGCAGTGATTTATACAGAGAGCGGCTATGTGAGTGGCACAGGCTATCAGCTCATCATAGCGCTCATAGTGGTATCTGCATTGGGATCTTACATCGGCAAACTCTTACTCCAAAAGATAGATCAGGAGAATTTCCGCCGGATAGTCCTCTTGCTCATTCTGGCTGTGGGGCTGACAGTACTAGGCAAGGCCGTCTGGCCCCTCATCACAACCAGTTAGTTTCCTACGACTCTTTCTCGAGTTTCTTTTCCTCGAGTTTGGCCTCCAGGCCTTCCGCCTTGAGGCTAGTGCGGATCAGCGCATGCAGGCTCATGTAGAGATTGGCGATCCAAACCAGCGCAAAGCCCGCTATAAAGTAGCCGCGCCAGTCATCCAGCAGCAGCTTATACCCGGTGATCGCCACTGCTGCTATAGTCACATAGTGACTGAAGCAATACTCGCAGGTGAAGAGGTAGAAGAACTTCCTGGCCCAGATAGTCTTGCAATTGTGAGAACGCTCGATACAATATTCCCGCGGCTCACGAAATATTTCTTCGTGTGTCACGGTCCATGCCACGCAGGCTATGGGTATAGCGAGGAGAAAAAGCCAGGCGGTCTGTGTGAGAAGGGATGGCATATCTATGTGGCAACACTTTCTATGCCAAAAGGCTTCCGCCCCAGCAGCCAGGACTAGCGTCCGTCCCTGCGCCGCCTGTTCTCACTAAAGGAGATCATACGCATCTCCGCCTCATCCCAGAGGTTTGCATTGACCGTTTTGAGGCTCTGCCAGAAGTTGAGGGCATTCACATGCTTTTCAAATACCGGCATGTTCTTGTGGCAGGAGCGCAGGTGATAGTTGGGGATAGTAGGGCACAAATGATGGATATGATGATAGCCGATATTGCCTGTGAGCCAGTGGCCTACATACGGCAGCTTATAGTAGGTACTGCCCTTGATAGCCGATAGCACATAGTTCCAGTTTTCTTTGCTGTTTTTGTAGATATTCTCATACTGGTGCTGTATGTAGAAGAACCACAAGGCATAAGTACCAAAGAAGAAAAGATTAGCAAACTGCACCAGCAGAAACTTTTTGAACCCCAGGAAATAGCCCAGTGCGAGGTAAAGCACCACAAAAGCGACATTGCTGATCGTCACACTTTTCTTCACTTTGGCAAAGCCACCTTCACGAAGGAAGGCAAACCTATTGTACAAGACTACATACACAAAGCCACCGACAGTGAAAAGATAGAACGGACTGCGATATATCCTATAGCGCACTTTACCCCAGATAGTGAGGGCGTTATACTGCTCCGTAGTGAGCACCTCTACATCACCTATGTCGCTCACCTCTAGCTGCCCGTTGTGCGCATGGTGAAAGTCATGCGACTTCGCCCAGTACTTATACGGTATCACTGTAAAGGCACTCGACACAGTGCCGATGATATCATTGGCCAGTTTGCTACGTGTAAAAGAGCGGTGGCCGCAGTCATGCTGTATGATAAAGATCCTACCAAGTAGAAAGCCATTCAGTGCAGCGATAAGGATGGTAAATAGCCATGATTTATCATACAGCCAGAACTGGAGTATCCAGAGGCCGATATAAAAAGAGAAACTATTGAGTAGCTGTATCACTGCCTTGCGTGTATTAGGCACTTGATACTTCTTGAGTTGTTGATTCCAATTTTTGAAATCTGCGAGCACTTGCTCAGCGTTGAAAGATTGAGACATTACTTCAGGTGGATTAAGGCTGCAAAGCTAAGCATTAATCCACGGTTGCGATAAGCTTTAGCACTGTTTATGATTCACCATTTGTAAGGCATTCTTTCTCAATCCCAGCCCTACTCGTCATCCGGTGTATCTTGCGGCAGGCTATCTGCCGGCATGACCATGCGCATAGCCGGCCCGCGCAGGGTCACCTCTGCTTTCAGGCCTACGGTATCTTCTGGGGCCAGTACATTGCGTATCACCATGCGCTCGGTCAGTATTTTAAAGTAGTTGCTAAGAGAGAATCTCAGCTGACCCTGCCTATCAAACTGCCAGGCAAATGACTTGGGCCGGGGGATGATGCTGGCCAGAAAAAGGCTCTCCTGCAGCGTCAATTGCGATGGCCGCTTATTGAAATAAAAGTGCGCCGCCTCACCTATGCCATACACATTGGGTCCCCACTCTATCACATTGAGGTATACCTCCAGCATACGCTCCTTTGGCACCAGGCCGAGGTTCTCTATCAGATAAACTATGAGTGCCTCTTCTGCCTTTCGCGATATGGTCTTATCACGACTCAGGTAGACATTCTTCACCAGCTGCATACTGATCGTGCTGCCTCCCCGGGCGAAGCGATGCTCCTTATAGTTTTTGGCTATAGACTCCCGAAACGACTCCTGCAGGAAGCCGCGATGATGTATAAAGAAGGGATCCTCTGCCTGCAGCACTGCCTGAGGCAGGTAGGGCGATATCTGATCGAGCCGCGTAAAGAAAGGATTGTCAGGCCCTACGGTGATACGCCTCACCAGTCTGTCCTTATCATATGCTTCATAGACGAAGTCGCCGTTGATCCGCGCATAGTTCTCCGCGCCATAATGAACGATCTGCAGGTCTTTCTTATTGAGGGCCGAATTGAAAACCAGCGAGTCCGGGTTATTGGTATGTATCAGAAAGTCGAGGTCGTACCGCAGCGAACCTTTACATGAAATTCCTTGCAGCGTACCAAACATCCCTCCCGGCAAAGACTGAAAGAAGCTATCTGCCGGCGTCTCCGCCATACGTACGTGCAATGCAAAAGTAGTGTCAGGCTTTACGTCATAACGAGCGAAAAGACCGCACTGAGTGTGGGAGAGCCGTATGGTGGAGGCAGAATCCAGCTCTATGGCATCACCACTGACCCTGAGCATACCGGAAAGTGAGGCCTCAGGCAAAACCACATCATCATTGGCCAAGCGCCAGTGATGGAGATGAAAGCCCCTCGCAGAAGCCAGCACCGATACGCGGGCATCATCTTCCTTTTCATCAAAGGTGATATGGGCCTTCAGATACTGAAACCTGCACCTGAGGCCGCGATCGCGATCGAGAAATGGTAGATAGGCAGTATCATTACCCACATGCGTGACCTCCACCTCGTATTCCTTTTTACTACGGATCACAGTACCTGCCACTATCAGCGTATCTGCATGCATCTGGTCTATGACCACTCCCGTGAGGTCACGCGGCGTGAGAAAAAAGTGTGGTATCTCGACAAGCTCTTTGCGTAGCGTATCCTCATAGCTGATCCTGACATTATCCGCCAGGAAGGATGTACCCAGTATGCGAAAAAGCCTGGACTCCAGCCTCTCCAGCCGATCGCGAAAACCTGTGCTGATGACCGGGCCGATGTGGGTTGTATCGCGGCTTATATCTAGCATTGCCAGATTGTCACGATCAGGCGTGCGATAGATAGTCAGTCTGACGCCATTCACTTTGAGCCCTGCCAGATCGGTGCGGCCACGGAGCAGCGGCAGTAGTGCCACGTCTACATCAGCCTCACTGACCGAGAGTAGTGTATCTTGACCTTCGGGCAAAAGCACTATATGCCTTGCTGTAATATGGTTGAACCCCGTAAACTCTGCAGAAGATAGTACAAGAGTAGTATGATAACGATCCTGCATACGCTGCTGCGCCTTGCTCACTGCCAGCTGTAGCAGCCGCCCCCGGAATAGGAAAAAACCTGAGAACAGAATAATGATAATGACGGCAAGAGCACTGCCTATCCTCTTCAGGTACTTCATATCGTAAAGGTAGGTCTAATGCGCGGCTATTCAAACCACTTTTCGGTCAGTACCGGCAAAGAACTCCAGCAACTTCGCATTGACTAGCTCCGGATTGTCTGCGGTGATAAAGTGGCCGCTGGTGGAATCGTAGACTATCTCAAAGTCATTGCAATACTGCTTCGTTTGGTAAGTTAGTTCTTTGCCCAGTGCCTTGTCCTGCTCGCCCCATATCATCAGCACCGGCATAGGCAGGACAGCTGAGGCATCCAGCGCATGGGGATAGCGCATAGCTGCGCGATAATAGTTGATAGCGCCGGTGAGTGCACCGGGCTGGCGGTAGGCTTTTACGTATTCTTGTATCTCATCCTCAGAGGGCACTATACCTCTCGGGCTAAAGCTCTTGAATACATTGCGGAAAGTCCGCGCCGGATCCCGGCCTATAAACCACTCCGGCAGCCACGGCAGCTGAAACAAGAACATATAATAGCTCCGCGCCCACTGGCGCAGATTGAAGCCCAGCAGCGCGCGGCGCATCTCTAGTGGATGTGGGACATTCAGGATAGCCAGACGAGAGATCAGCTCCGGGCGCGTCGCCGCCAGCGACCAGGCTATAGCCGCACCCCAGTCGTGCCCCGCGAGTATCGCGCGGCCACTGCCCAGCTGCTCTATCAGCTCAGCTATGTCCTGCACGAGCAAGTCCATTTTGTATTGCGAGATACCCTGTGGCTTATCACTCATGTTATACCCGCGCATATCAGGCGCTACGACTCTATAGTACTGAGCTAGTACCGGTATCTGACGCCGCCAGCCGTACCAGAACTCGGGAAAGCCATGTAGCAAGACAACCAGGTCACCGCTGCCTTCCTCTACATAGTGCAGACGGATACCGTTTACTTCTATATACTTTGAACCCATAGATAGAAAGGTAAGATTTCTGTAAGCGCGAAACGGGTACTTTCAGCAAGTGGCAGCAACTTTGCTATAACTGATGCATGACCAGGTATCCAAATCTCAGTGGTAATAGCGGTGTTTCAGCTTATGAATCAGGAGATGATTATATCGCCCTGCAGTTTCACGATGGGCATGTATACATATATGACTACTCGTATCCGGGCAAAAAACACGTAGAGCAAATGAAGAAACTAGCCAAAGCCGGGCGTGGACTGACCACCTATGTCAATAAATACGTGAGAGAAAACTATGCCCGAGTGCGATAGATTATTTGCAGACACCGCAGTTGTAGTCGTGCACCATCGCCTGCCAGTTGTCATAGGTGTATTGCTTATTCTCCAGGCGGGCCACTATCAGCGGGCACATAGTAAAGAGATCGCGCATGCTTTTCTTAAACCCGATAAACTTCAGTGGAATGAAGTCTCCGTGGCCGAGCTGTATGTATTTCTTTTCCGTAGCGAGCAGCGATGGGGCGATAGGTTTACCTGAGCTCATTATCACCTCGCTCTCACGGGTCAGAGTGATGGTATAGCCATATACCTTGCAGGCACCGGTACAGTACACGCGTGAGAAAATATGACCACCACCCTCACGAGGGTCACTGACAGATTCATATACCATTTGTACCGGCTTTGAGGCCTCCTCGGTCTCCAGCGAGAAGCCCTTCAACTCTACCGGCACATATTCCGTAATGATGCCTTCATGCTCAAAAGCCACCTTCCTCTGGTAGTCATAGTAAACATCCAGAAAACGGATATCCTTTATCTTGCCCTTGACAGTGTCATCATTTAGAGTGATAATATAGCCGGGTTTCCAGCGCCTGGCCTCATCGGGATCAGGACTGTTGGGCTGTGCGTAAAGCCGGCCGCCTATTAGGAATGTAGATATAATAAAGACTACTCTCGTCATGAGTTTGATCTGGAATATACTGTTGTACGAAACATTATTATCAAAAGTTTCTATATGCACTGATAGATAAGCATTTACCTATCTACTTCTCATGTACACGCCCTAAAAATCTATGATAATCGCGTATAAGGCAATTTATATGCCATATTGAAATGAACAGTCTCATGACAATATCTATTTTAGCAGCTCGATATAGGCAGGTTTGAATCTTTTATCTAACATTTTATAAGATAGTGCCAGGTATTTACTGCCCTTGGCCAATTGAAAGATACCGGTAGCCCATATTTCACCTTTCTCCATAAATAGTCGCCAAGTAAATAAAGGATCCGGGCCTAGCTGTATATCCTCTATCCTACCAGCCATCCTGTCTATAAACCTATAATTAACGCTATCGCAGTACTGCCGTATAGTCCCTATCAGCTTATCTGTTTTATGCTGCCGTATTAGTTCCAGATCGCCTTCGCTTACATTCTGCAGTACTGTGTTGGACGAATAATCAAAAGGGAGCATATCTATGGTGCGTAGCGAAATATGGTCATGATCAGTGCGTCTGAAAAAGATACGCAGGTATCCCGCTGAATGGCCAGAGCGGATCTTGCATACTAATAGCGCGTCGCTACCATTGTTATATTGATGCAGAATCACCTTCTGTTCATCATATATCTTAAAACTATCTGTACACATCAGCCGTAGTACATACAAATAGCTCCGGTGCACGGAGTCAAAAGCGGAGATCGTAGAATAGTCTGAAGAAGGCTGGAAATGCCTGAAATCTGACCAGAAACTATCTACGAGCGCTTCCTTGAAAAAAGGTTCGAATGTGATGACCCGCTCTGCCGCGCTATCCAGCCTGATACCGCCTATCACCATAACTTTAGAATCTCTTGTATCGTCAGGATACAGATTGTTATTGAACAGATCATGGCTGATATCCTTACTCATGAGCAGCCCGTAGGGCGGCTGCGAGATACAAAACTGATAAAGCAGTATCAGGAATATCGTAATTACCGTTTTCATAAAATTATTACTGTGTTGGTTACAGCGCCGGCCACTCGCCCGGATCTACCTCACTCATCATACCATAGATCACTTCAAATATCTCCTCGGAATTTGGCTTGCTAAAGTAGTCGCCATCACTGCCGTATGGTGAGCGATGTGCCTTGGCAGAGATGGTACGCGGTGGCGCATCCAGATAGCGATAGATATCCTGATGCTCAAACACCTGCTGGAACATATACGCAGATGCACCACCCGGCACATCCTCGTCTATGAAGACTACGCGATTGGTCCGGCGCACAGAGTCACCGATCAGGCCGTTGATATCAAAAGGCAAGAGCGTCTGTACATCTATCAGCTCTACAGAGATACCTGTATCAGCCAGTAGTTTCATGGCATCCTGCACGATACGCAGTGTAGATCCGTAGGCCACCACCGTCACATCCGTGCCGGACTCTACGATCTCCGGAATCCCCAGCGGCACAGTGAAGGTGTCAATGTTATCCGGTAGTTGCTCTTTGAGGCGGTAGCCATTCAGGCACTCTACTACGAGTGCCGGCTCATCGCTCTGCAGGAGTGTATTGTACATACCTGCGGCCTGCACCATATTGCGCGGTACGCAGACGTGCATGCCGCGCAGGGAGCCGAGTATCATACCCATAGGCGAGCCGGTATGCCAGATACCCTCCAGCCTGTGGCCACGCGTACGCACTATGAGTGGCGCTTTCTGTTTACCCTTGGTGCGGTACTGCAGGCAGGCCAGGTCATCACTCAGGGGTTGCAGGCCATAGAGCAGATAGTCCAGGTACTGTATCTCTGCTATAGGGCGGAAGCCACGCATAGCGAGGCCCATACCCTGGCCCATGATGGTCGCTTCGCGAATGCCTGTATCGAAAATGCGTAGTTCACCATATTTATCCTGTATACCCGCGAAGCCCTGATTGACATCACCGATCTTGCCCACGTCTTCGCCAAAGGCCACCACCTCCGGATACTTCTCAAAGATGCGATCAAAAGCGATGTTCAGTATCTCAAAGCCATTCAGCGTTTTGCTGTCAGCAGAGTATTCGGCTGGTACTTCTCTCACCTTCAGCGCGGCCAGTGGTGACTCACTGTGCAGGTGTGAGCTGTAGGTCTGCTGGTACTTTGCCACAAAGCTATCGGTCCATCTGCGCAGCCTGTCTATGGCACTAAACTCCTGACCGCGAAACTGACGGATCACGAGCTTGGCAGTTTTAATGATATCCTTGCGGATCGGGTCCATGGCCGTCTCGATAGAGGAGATCGCCTCATAGACACTTTCCTCATTGCTCTCAGCAGCTACATCATTCAGCAGCTCCACCAGTTGTGCTATCTCTACCTTTATCGGCTCATTAAATTTCCGCCATGCAGCATTTCGCCCCTCTTGTGCATCTTTCTTAGCCTGCTGCTCGATGGCTTGTAGTTCGGACTCATCGGCTATTTCATTATCCAGTATCCACTCGCGGAACTTCCTGATACCATCATAGTCCTTCTCCCATTGCAGACGCTCCGCATTTTTGTAGCGCTCGTGAGAGCCGGAGGTAGAGTGGCCTTGCGGCTGCGTGACCTCTGTGATGTGAAACAACGCCGGCCTGTGTGTCTTGCGCATATTCTCTATGCCCTTACGATAGGTCGCTACCAGCTTAGGATAGTCCCAGCCCTCACATACATAGATGTCGTAGCCATCGCCCAGTTCATTTACATTGAAACCACTCAGCGCCTCAGAGATAGAGTTCTTAGTGGTTTGGTATTTTTTAGGAACAGAGATGCCATAGCCGTCGTCCCATACGCTCACCGCGAGCGGCACGCGCAGTACGCCTGCAGCATTGATGGTTTCCCAAAAGATACCCTCACTGGTAGAAGCATCACCGATAGACACATACGAAACTTCATTGCCACGATTAGTAAAGTTAGACGACTGATCGCCGAGGTCTTCATTTTGCCTGTATAGCTTTGATGCAAGTGCAATGCCTAGCGAGCGCGGCATCTGCGAGGCCGTAGGAGATGCATCGGCAGTAGAGTTATAGCGCGCTGTCAGGTCGAGCCACTGGCCGTTTTCATCCTGCATCGGAGTGGCAAAGTGTGCATTCATCTGCCGGCCCGAGCTAAATGGATCAGCTGCAGGGTCAGGATTAGCATATAGCTGTGAGAAGAACTGCTCCACGGTCAGTTCGCCGAGAGCCATCATCCAGGTCTGGTCGCGGTAGTAGCCACTGCGCCAGTCGCCATGGCGAAAGGTCTTGGCCAGCGCTACCTGCGCCAGTTCCTTACCATCGCCGAATATGCCGAACTTGGCCTTGCCGGTCAGCACTTCCTTGCGGCCCATGAGGCTCATCTCGCGGCTGGCCATCACGACCTGGTAGTCGCGCAGTACTTCCTCCTTAAATTTCTCCAGTGATATCTTCTGCCCTTCTGCAGCCGCTCCGTTAGCAGCAGGTGCGTAGGGATTTCCTGCTTCAATACTCATAGGCCGAAAAATACGAAAAATGGGGCAAATGGGTGGAGCAGTACTTTCCACGAACGCTGACAATGGCAACTCAGCATTTGTTGTTATAAACTTATTTTTAGCCATATGAACATACACATCCGGCCATATCAAAATGAAGATGATGTAACTATGATCACTGTTATGATCCATAGGGCTTTCAAACCGCTAGCTGATGCAGGTATGAGGTACCTGGGATCATATCAGGATGAGAAGACCACCTTGGAGAGATTTAGTCGCGGCCGACCATTTGTAGCGCTGGACGGAGATGCAATAATTGGCACGATCACTTTCTATACGGCATCAGGTATCAAGCCGGGCTGGCCAGCTCTTTTCGCTCAGGCCGATACAGCACACTTCGGGCAATTTGCAGTGGATCCTTATTATCAAAAGGCCGGAATAGGCAGCAAAATGATGGATCATGTGGAGCGGCTTGCAGCGGATGAGGGTTTTAAAATGATGGCCTTTGACACTTCTGAGCATGCAACAGATCTGATAAAATACTATACCAAGCGAGGATATACATATGATGGCCTTCATCAGTGGCAACTCACGAACTATCGGAGCGTGCTGATGAAGAAGAGTCTGTAGGGTATCAAATGAAAACCAGCCACTGTCGTCCCTACTTTTTTTACCGCCCTGGAACCAAACCGAAACTTTTTTGAGTTTTAATCCCTTAATTGTCGATTGACTTCTTCCAGTTGTTCTATCGCTTCATTGAGCGGCCTGAGTTGCTTGCGGGCTGTTCTGGGGCGGATGTAAAACCATGCCAGGGCGATCCAGCCAAAAGTGACGGCATAGGCTATCAGTCCATACCTGCGGCCCAGCATGGTGGCATACTCTATCATGTAGAGCGCCATGCCGGCCGAGAGCAGTATGTAGTAGGCTGTCATGATCGTTTTTTGGAGGTATTCTTGCTTTTGCTTCAGCCGTAGCAGCTGCGCGAGGTAGCTGGCGGCATCCATATCCGGCTCACTGCGGAATAGAAACTGCAGTGAAGAGGTAGAAGCGATAATATATATGACCATAGATGCGATGACCATCACGATACCAATCTTGGTCGTGAGCATCTGAGGCTGGTACCGTATCCATATCCACGCTATGAAAACTGAGGTCGCTATCAGCAGCAGGTTTCCCCAGATCATTTTATTGCGTGCCTTGAGTCTCACATTCTCTGCAGTATGCAGCAGCCTCGACATATCAGGTGCAGGAGCGGTAGCTGCTGTGCTCCATAGAGATTTCAGTTCATCATTATTGTCTATCATACTGCTTAAACTTTTGCGTTAGCTTATCTTTTATCCGGTGGATCTTTACCCGCACATTGCCCTCTGAGATGCCGACTACCACTGCAATCTCTGCCTGCGGTAGCCCCTCCAGCTCCAGTGAGATGATGATCCTGTCAGTCTCAGGCAGTTCTGAGATAGCTTTGTAGAGATAGGCTATCTTGCCCTCAGGAGCGGCTTCTGTTTTCTCCTCTACCTCCGTGGGCATTGCGCTGCGCGGCATTCGTTTGTCACGTGCTATCTGCCGCAGGCATTGATTAGATGCGATGCGGAATATCCAGGTACCTATCGCCGACTCTCCCCGAAACTGTGGAAGCTTCTCCCATACCGTCACAAAGGTCTCTTGCGCCACATCCTGTGCATGGGCCGGATCATTGAGGTAGCCCATACAGAGGCGGTAGACCCTACTCCAGTACTGCTCGTATATTTCTTTGAAGTCCTCCATTATTACCCGACAAAGTTTTTCAGTTGGGTTTCATACCAGTCTTTATCATCATACATGATGAAATGTAAGCCTTTAGTGGCATATCTGTAGTCGCCGGTTTGGAGCAGCTTGTATTGATCTTCGATTGCCGGTTTAAAGTTAGCAAAGTAAGACTCCAGCAGCACCATAGCAGGGCACTTTATACTACCCAATTTTGACCGCAGGTCAGTATTGAAGAAGTCGCAGTACATGCCCGCAAAGACACCCCGGTCTGATCTCATGGACCATTCTATTACATCGCGGCGATGTATCGTATCCGCCATCAGCATGGTCATAGATCCCTGCTGCATCTGTCTAAACTGCGCATCACTCATAGCCTTGATCTGCGCGATAGCACCGGCACAGTCGGGCTTTTCTTTGGCCTGTATAGAAGGATCGCGCATAGCCGCAAGGAACGGTAGTGCATCTACTATGACTATCTGCGACGGCAGATCAGGGTAATCTGCAGCTATAGCTAGAGCCATGGCTCCCCCCATACTATGGCCAATGATCACAGGTTTACTGATCTTGTGCTTCAATATGTAATCTGCTATCGCCTTCTCCCAGGCTTTGAAAGTTGTTTCGCTCTTGGCCGGTACACCTGCAAAGCCTGCCATAGTGAGCGTGTAGCATAAGTGGTCTTTTTCAAAGATCTCGCGTGTATCATCCCATACTGCACCTGAGGAGGCAAAGCCCGGAATCAGAATAATCGCCTTATCTCCGTGACCGGTTACTTTGACTTCAAAAGGTTCGGCGCTTTGGCCGAATACATTCACGCACAGCGCTCCAAAGGCAAGAAGGATAAAGAGGATGAAGTACTTTTTAGCGTTGTCTGCTCCCATGATATTGGATTTAATTTCCCTTTAGAGCCAGCGGCTGACCAAATGTTACAGTTTCATAAAAAGAAGTTTCGAGATAGTCAGTTATCATTGTGTATAAGCTATGGATAACCTCATTTGCGATAACAATAAAATTCATAGATTTGGCCTTCTTATCATTAAAAATCAATACATAAATGGGTTATCTCTTCACATCGGAGTCAGTCTCCGAAGGACATCCGGATAAAGTAGCAGATCAGATATCTGACGCGCTCATTGATAATTTTCTAGCCTGGGATCCATCCAGCAAGGTAGCGTGTGAGACACTCGTGACCACAGGTCAGGTAGTACTCGCCGGTGAGGTCAAGTCAAAGGCGTACCTCGATGTACAGACCATAGCCCGCGATGTGGTGGCCAAGATCGGCTATACCAAGTCTGAATATATGTTTGAAGCGCACTCGTGTGGTGTGCTGTCTGCTATCCATGAGCAGTCTGCAGATATCAATCAAGGTGTGGAACGCACTAAGAAGGAGGACCAAGGTGCCGGTGATCAGGGTATGATGTTCGGCTATGCTACCAACGAGACAGACGACTATATGCCGCTCGCACTCGATCTCGCACATAAGCTCCTGATAGAGCTCGCTGCACTGCGCCGCGAAAACAAGGAGATCAAGTACCTGCGCCCTGATGCCAAGTCTCAGGTCACACTGGAGTACAACGATCAGAACCAACCAGTGCGCATAGACGCGATCGTAGTGTCTACACAGCATGACGACAATGTGAAGCTGGAGAAGATCAAGAAGGATATCGTCAATATCCTGATCCCACGCGTGAAAGCGAAGTACAAAAAGTATGCGCACTTCTTTGATAATAAGATCAAGTACCATATCAACCCTACCGGCAACTTCGTGATCGGTGGTCCTCACGGTGACACTGGCCTCACTGGCCGCAAGATCATCGTAGATACCTACGGTGGCAAAGGTGCACATGGTGGGGGTGCTTTCTCGGGCAAAGATCCGTCGAAGGTAGACCGCTCGGCAGCCTACGCTACCCGCCATATAGCCAAGAACCTCGTAGCCGCCGGCCTCTGCGATGAGGTGCTGGTACAGGTATCCTACGCTATCGGTGTAGCACAACCTATGGGCATCTTCGTCAATACCTATGGTACTGCAAAGGTAGACCTGAACGACGGCCAGATAGCTAAGATCGTAGAAAAGGTGTTTGACATGCGCCCTTACTTCATAGAGCAGCGCCTGAAGCTGCGTAATCCTATCTACTCTGAGACTGCCGCATATGGCCACATGGGCCGCAAGAATGAGGTAGTAGAGAAGACCTTCACCGCGCCGGATGGCAAGAAGAAGAAGGTAAAGGTAGAGCTCTTCACATGGGAAAAACTCGACTATGTATCAAAGGTCAAGGCTGCCTTTAAACTGAAATAATCACATTGTGAAATACTTTACGGAGCCGTTCTTACACTAAGGGCGGCTTTTTTTACGTCTTATATTCAGCCAGTTGGGCGGTTTTTATGCGCTTTTGACCCCATGATAGGTGGATAGGATGTTTGTAACGGCGGTCACCCTATTTGTTTATATGAAAAAAAGCGTTTTTTTCGCCGACAATTAAAAGGAGACCATACTATGTTTTGGACACTGGAATTAGCATCATATCTGGAGGAAGCACCCTGGCCAGCTACCAAGGACGACCTGATCGACTTTTCTATCCGCTCCGGCGCACCGGTAGAGGTGATAGAGAACCTGCAGGAGCTGGACGACGATGAGGAGCTCTACGAGGGTATAGAGGACATATGGCCCGACTACCCTACCAAAGAAGACTTTTTCTTTAACGAAGAAGAATATTAATCAGGACGCCTCACTTTGTGGGGCGTTTTTCATTTAGCACTTAGTAATCAGTCTACTGCCTCTTATTCAGCTCATCTCTGATGCGGGCAGCGCGCTCGTAGTCTTCGTTTTCTATGGCATGCTGCAGGGCTTCGTTCAGTTCCTCGGCAGTCATGTTGGAGTAGTTGGTACTGGCGCCCGGTTGTGCGGCAGAGACGGAGGTGAGCTCCTCTATGCGCTTCTCCAGGTCACCTTCTGTGACGGTACTGCTGCCCTCCATAGCGGCATCGGCCTCTACGCCGGCTTCCTCCAGTATGTCTTCATTCACATAGATGGGGCACTCAAAGCGTACGGCCAGCGCCAAGGCATCTGAGGTACGGGAGTCTATCTCTACAGTCTCTATCGAGTTGCTGAATACGAGATTGCTATAAAATACACCATCGAGCAACTTACTGATATAGATATACTGCAGCTCGAGGCCAAAAGTATCGCAGACGGTCTTCATCAGGTCGTGCGTGAGCGGGCGCGATGGCTTCATATTATCCAGCGCTACGGCTATGGCCTGCGCCTCAAAGCCGCCGATCACGATCGGTAGCCTGCGCGTGCCGTCTACCTCTCCCAGCACTACGGCAAAGGAGTGGGACTGTGTGACACTGTGCGAAAGGGCTATGATCTCCAGTTCGATCTTTTTCATTACATCCGAAATATAAAACTAAATCGCAAATCCGCTACCCTATTTCCCTCCATGCGGAAAAATATTTACCTTGACCTGACCCAGACCTTTATGCCTATGCACTTTACACTGAAGCACTACCGGGAGCTGAGCCTCGATGAGCTGTACGCTATCATGCGGCTGCGACAGCGCGTGTTTGTTCTGGAGCAGTGCTGCACCTTCGTGGACTGTGATGATCTGGACCAGCAGAGCTGGCACCTGATGTGCCATACTGATGATGGTACACTGGCCGCCTACAGCCGCCTGCTACCGGTGGGCCTCTCCTACCCCGGCTATGCCTCTATAGGCCGTGTAGTCAGCGAGCCTGCATTGCGCCGCGCCGGATATGGCAGAATACTGATGGAGGAGTCAATCAAACGCTGCGCAGCACTATTTCCCGGCGCTCCGCTGAAAATAGGCGCCCAGCTTTACCTCAAAAAATTTTACGAGAGTTTCGGATTTAAGGCGGTAGATGAAGTGTATATTGAGGATGATATCGAGCACATCAAGATGGTGCGCGGCTAAGCCTCTATCACCAGCCCGTCATAGGCTATTTTTACATTGGCGGGTAGCCGCTGCTCCATCACACTGTGCAGGCCAAACTGATGGCTCATGTGGATGAGATAGGCCGTCTCAGGCTGTAGCTCCGCTATAAGCGCAAGCGCCTCCTCCAGTGTGTGATGTGCTATGTGCTCATTGGCATGGAGTGCATTGACCACCAGGGTGCGAATGCCTTTCAGCTTTTCCTTTTCATTATCTGCTATTGTCTTGGCATCTGTGATGTAGGCAAAGTCACCAATGCGAAATGCGAGCACGGGCAATTTATAATGCATCACCTCAATGGGTATGATGCGTACTCCCTGTACCTCAAAGGTATCGCCTGACACGCGGTGAAACTTTACCTTGGGAGCAAAGGCATAGTCTATCTCCTTGAAAGCATACGGATACTGCTCATGGATCATAGCCTCGGCATGCCGGTCACAGTATAGGTCTACTATCTGTCCCTGCAGATAGTTGAAGGGACGGATATCGTCCAGGCCGCCTATGTGGTCGCGGTGGCCGTGTGTGATGAGCAGGGCATCTATAGAGGTCACGTTGGCGCGGAGCATCTGGTAGCGAAAGTCCGGACCGGCATCTATGATGAGTACTTTGCCATCTACCTCTATCATAGCAGAGGTGCGGAGGCGCTTGTCACGCGGATCTGTAGAGGTACAGACCTCGCAGCTACAGCCTATGATCGGTACGCCACCTGATGTCCCCGTACCGAGAAAAGTGACCTTCATACCTGCAAATATAGAATTAACACCTTCGCCACCCAGCGCAAAATCTTATCGCACGCTCATGCGCCGGATCATGATAGAGAAAAGCCCAGGAAAATGCCGCTTCATCCAGACGCCGAGATTTTCTTTGAAGCCGCCTATCACTATTTCCTCTTTTCCCTTTTTGATTGCGTCTACTATCACACGCGCTGTATAGTCGGCCTTGAGCCCATTGCCGGTGGCGCTGTCCATACTGCGCAGGGGTGCGCCATCGGCGGTCAGCGCATTCATCGTGATATTGGTACTGACGAAGCCAGGGCACACGATCAGCACCCTCAGTCCATCATCATAGCATTCTGCGCGGAGGGAATCAAAGAACCCATGCAGCGCATGCTTGGACGCCGAGTAGCCGCTACGCCACGGCGAGCCGAACTTTCCCACCGCAGAGCTGACAGCTACCAGCATGCCACTCTTGCGCGCGAGCATATAGGGTAGCACCGCTTTACTCAGCGACAGGGTGCCGAAGAAATTGACCTCCATCAGCTCACGGTCTACCTCTACCAGCGTATCGCGCGCCATAGACCGCTGGCTGATACCACCATTATTGACCAGCACATCCACATGGCCGTATTTGTCTATCACCGACTGTACCTGTGCAGAGTAGTCTTTATTGTTTGCCAGATCGAGCGGCACGATCAGGTAGCGGTCTGGTGTGAGCCCGGCAGCTTTGGCCACGCGCTCCATTTCCTCGCGGCGGCGGGCAGAGAGTACGATCTTGGCGCCCTCTCCGGCGCAGGCATATACGAGCTGCTCTCCTATACCGGAGGTAGCGCCGGTGATCCAGACGATCTTATTTTGAAGTGATATCATGATTGATCTTTGCAGGTATAGATAATACTGATGCCGGGCGCACACTGTCATTCCTGTACATCTGCTGCCCCTTGTCGTAGCGCAGCTCCAGAAATATCTGCCCCTTGCTATTTAAAAATAGTTCGCGCTCGCGGTAGGAGCCGTCGTACTGCACGTAGCCTATGAGCTTGCCTTTGTAGTAATTCTCGCGCACGTCCAGCACACCCGTAGGCCCAAGATGATCTACTACACCATTTCGGATAGTGACACGCGGCTCTATGTATAGAAACTCACCCCGCCGGCCAAAGGCATTGCGCACTTTGACGATCTCATCTATGCTGCTGTGGTGCACGGTAGTGTGTGTGGCATTGTCCTTTGTGATCGTCCAGGCAGGTGCAGGCGCCTGCGCCATCGCGCAGAGACACAGAGAGGCGATAACAAGAACAAAAACGATGCGACGCATATTGACCTTTTCAAGAAGAAAATTAACCGCTTTTCTGATAGCGGGCTAAAATTTTCTGCCATCTCATCCGTGTATCTATGAAATCCCGACCCATGCCCTCCATCATAGACTCCCTGAGCAAGAGTATTTTCAAAAAAGCTATGCTGACCTACAAGCAGCAGATCGCGCCGCATTCCTATCACGTCCGCCTGCAGAGCGATGCGCTGAAAGGTCACCGCTTCACAGCCGGTGAGCACCTGCGCCTCTTCGTGGGTATAGGCCGCGACACCGCTATGAATAGCAAGGTACGCACCTACTCCATCTGGCGCTTTGATGCCACCACTGGCACAGCCGACCTGGCTGTCTGCACACATAGCAATGGTATAGGCAGTACCTGGATCAGAGAGGTAACGGTAGGCAAGGCTATACACTACATGGGCCCCAAAGGCAAACTGGTGATAGACCGTGCCGCCCGCTCCCACCTGCTGATAGGCGACCCTTCTGCCCTCTCCCATTTATACGCTATCCGGTCGCAGCTATCCGCTGCGCAGCAAGCGTCCGGACTGCTGTATACACCTGATGAGGCAGACTACTATGCCGATCTGGATGGCGTGCGCCCCTTTGAGCTGGCGCGGCTACACTACGACCCGACACAAGCGCTGATAGACAGAGCAGAACAACTAAAGAGCACCTTGCCTCCTGCCCTCACCATCTACCTGGCCGGTGATATGCGGGTATGCCAATCCCTGGGCCGCCATTTCCGTCAAAACTGGCAGCATGCAGAAGTCCGCGTAAAGGGCTTTTGGATGCCCGGCAAGGTCGGCATGGATTAAAAAATTGTTACAACATCATTTTATTGTGCTGATTATCAAAGATATTGCATTTGTCGAAAATATTACCACTAATTAAACGTTTGTTTTAATCAAACAGTTGTTTAATTTTGCCTCCGCATTCGATAATCATGGAACAAATAGATAAAAAAGCGGCCATACTGATAGAAGCTGAAAAGCTTTTTGCAGAGATGGACTTTGATGCGGTGAGCGTCAGAGACCTGGCCAAAGCGGCCAACGTAAACATCGCGATGATCTCCTACTACTTTGGCTCAAAGGAGAAACTGTTTGAAGAGCTTATCATCTCACGCATGGCCAACTCGCAAACCACGATACAAAGCATCGCTACAGACCCTGCCCTATCCTCTATAGACAAGCTGATGGCGGTGGTAGACTTCTACACAGACCGTCTGATGAATAATCCGAATGTACACCGGATGATCAACAGGGAGCTCTCCAGCAGCAACCGCCCCGAGCTGCGCGAACTGCTGATCTCGAAGATAGAGACCAATAAAACCTATATCGGCAAGATGCTGGAGGAGGGCAAGGCCAATGGTACCTTTCGTGAAGATGCAGACATGGGCCTGGTCATGATCAATCTCTTTGCCTGTATACAGTACATCGTCGGCTCGCCCTACTACAGCTGCAAGATGCTCGATGTACCTACGGAAGCCCAACTCTTTGACCCCGAATTCAGAAAGCGTATCAAGACCTATTTCAAAGAATTATTCTCCCACTATTTACTTAAAAATCAATAACCCATGTTCTCAAGTGTATCAAAAAAGATTCCACTCCTGCTGCTGGCACTCGCCTTTCTGACCGGCGCAGAAGCGCAACAGGTACGCCGGCTCACGCTGGACGAAGCCGTATCCCTGGGGATGGACTACAATAAGCAGCTCAAGATCAGCCAGGCCCGCAGTGATGTGAGCGGCACCAAGTACAAGCAAGAGCTATCTTCCCTCGCGCCTGCCATATCATGGAACTCCAGCGTGACGCGCAATAGCCCAAACATCCCAGAGTTTAATATCCCGGCAGGAGGGTTCGGACCAGGCAGCCCCGGCGGACTGATCAATGCCACCTCACACAACTACTACCTCAATGGCCTCAATATATCCCAGGTAGTATTTGCCGGTCTGCGCGGGTGGAACAGGCTGAAGACAGACAAGGAGCAGATGCGCGCATCTGCACTCGACCTGGAGGCAGACAAAAAGACTGTAAAGAACAACATCATCGTAGCCTACTACAACCACTATAAGCTCATGGAGTCAAAAAAAGTAGTGGACCAGAATATCAAAGTGATGGAGCAGCGCCTGAAGGATGTGCAGAACATGCAGACTGTAGGTATGGCCTTGAGAAATGATGTGCTGCAAGTGCAGGTGAACCTGTCAAACCTGCAATCAAGTGCTGCCGAGGTACAGAGTGCCATAGACATCAGCAACTTCAATCTCGCCGTCATGCTCGGCCTGCCTGAGACCACTAAAATCGAAATAGCCACGGATGGATTGACAGGTACCAAACCGGAGTTTAATATTAATACAGGTCTGCAGGAAGCGCTGAAAAAGAGGCCGGAGGTCAAGGCATCAGAACTGCGCCTCGATATCTCACACAAGGCACTGAAAGTAGCACGCGGCCTCTACTCTCCGGTGATCAGCGGCGCATTCAATTTCTACTACAATAATCCCAACCAGCGTGTCTTCATCGTACCCGAGCACCAGTTCAATCAGTCGTGGGACCTGGGCGTAAAGCTGAGCTGGAATATCACCAGCCTCTTCACTACACAGTACCAGACCCGGGAGGCCAAGCTGAATATCAAGCAGGCAGAGGCACAACACGACATGCTCAATGACAATATCAAAATGGAGGTCAATGCAAACTACTCCGCCTACATGCTGGCGCTAGACAAGATCAGGCTGGACCAGACCTCTGTAGACCAGGCCGATGAAAACCAGCGTATGACCAAAGATCAGTATGCCAACGGTGTGAAGAATATTACGGATATGCTGAATGCAGACAACCTGGCGGTGACCACCCAGATCAATCTGGTGAATGCCAGGATAGATGCAGAGATAGCCTATGCCAAACTCATGAAGGCTACAGGAAACGATTAATCAATCTCAAACTCAATAAACAACAACATAGTCATGGAAAATACTGAAACCAAAAAGAAATTTAATATCGCCCCGATCATAGGCGGTATCATAGGGCTGGTCGTACTCGTGTTTGTAGTGCGCCAGGTGATCTACTCCCTGCACAATGAAGACACCGACAACTCTCAGATAGAAGCTAATATCAATCCCATCGTACCAAAGGTGGCAGGCTTCATACAGGAGATACGCGTGAAGGATAATATGCTCGTGCACAAGGGTGACACCCTGGTGCGCATAGACGACCGCGACCTGCAGCTCAAAGTAAAGCAAGCTGAGGTAGCCCTCGCGCAGGCGCAGGCCAATGTAGAGCTGGCACGTGCGTCACAGAGCTCTACCAGCGCCAATGTAAATGTAGCGACCAAGGATATCAACCCTGCCCAAAGCGCCATAGATGCCGCACAGGTACGTGTATGGCAGGCTACGCAGGACTATGACCGCTTCAAGAAGCTCCTCGACCTCGGCTCTGCTACCCAGCAGCAGTTTGACAATGCAAAGGCTGCAAAAGAGCTGGCAGAGAAGCAACTGGACCAGGCACAAAAGTCAGTAGCCTCCTATCAGGCCCGTCTCGCCGCCAGCAGCAGCAACCTGAACGTCAGCGCCAACAACCTGAAGGTAGCCCAGATACAGATAGAGCAAAGACAAGAAGAGCTAGACCTGGCGAAACTAAACCTGAGCTATGCTACTATCGTGGCGCCATGTGATGGCTATGTATCTAAGAAGAATGTACAACTAGGCCAGCTGGTATCAGTAGGTCAGAGCCTCTTTGCGATAGTAGATGAGAGCGAGATGTGGGTGGTGGCAAACTTCAAAGAAACTCAGATCGAGAAAATGAAAGTAGGCCAGAAAGTGAAAATAGAAGTAGACGCGTATCCTCACTCAGAGTTTGAAGGTACGATCGAGTCTATGGCGGCGGCTACAGGAGCCAAGTTTGCGCTACTGCCTCCGGACAATGCAACCGGCAACTTCGTAAAAGTGGTACAGCGTATCCCTGTCAAGATTATTCTGGATAAGAACCAGGATAAGGACCATCCGCTCCGCGCCGGAATGAATGTGAAAGCAGTAGTGAAAGTATCGTAACTCGAATGTGCTGATATGATAACCTGCCTACGGGCAGGTAGGTTTGAAGATCTGAAGATGGTGCACACTACAATATGTAATCCATTTTCAAATCAGCACATTTTAAAATTTTTCAAATTCCAAGCAATGGATCAAAGTTCAACATTAGAATTCGGATGGCGGCGGACCATCATCACGATCACGGTCGTAGCCTGCTCCCTGCTGGAGCTGATAGATACCACCATCGTGAATGTGGCCACCACGCACCTGATGGGCAACCTTGGTGCCACCCTCAGCGAGATCAGCTGGGTGATAGCCGCCTACAGCATAGCCAACGTGATCGTGGTGCCCATGGCCGCGTGGCTCTCTATCAAACTGGGCCGTAAAAACTATTTCGGCGGCTCGGTAGTACTTTTTACCCTCGCATCTCTGATGTGCGGCTTCTCTACTAATATCAACATGCTTATTTTCTTCCGGTTTCTGCAGGGTATGGGCGGCGGAGCGCTGCTCGCCACCTCGCAGACCATCCTCACCGAGATATATCCCCCAGAGGAGCGGGGCAAGGCCAGCGCCCTCTATGGTATCGGTGTGATAGTAGGTCCTACACTCGGCCCTACACTCGGTGGCTACATAGTAGAAAACTGGCACTGGTCCATGATCTTCTTTGTCAATATACCGGTAGGCATCATAGCTGCCTTTCTCACCTTCACCTTTATCCGTGATGTGAACTATGTGACACCGGAGATGAGAAACTCTAAGGTAGACTGGACCGGCATCATTCTGCTGATAGTAGGTGTAGGCGCTCTACAGCTCGTACTGGAGAAGGGCGACCAGGAGAACTGGTTTGAGACAGGCTATATTGTCATATCTACAGTCGTGGCGATCTTCGGTTTGCTCGGATTTATCGTCTGGGAGTTTATCACCGATCACCCGATAGTAGACCTGCGTGTATTGAGCAAAGGCAATGCCGCTATCGGCACCGTGCTCTCGTTTATCCTGGGCTTTGGGCTTTTCTCCTCGACCTTCATCTATCCGATCTTTGTGCAGCGCTTCCTGGGCTTCACTGCTCTCCAGACAGGGCTCTCCATGCTGCCGGGTGCGCTGGTGAGCGGATTTATGATGCCGGTAGTAGGGGTGATGCTATCTAAAGGTGTAAAGCCAAAATGGCTTCTGCCTTTTGCCTTTGGGATATTTGCGTTGTTCACTTTCCTCATGTCGCATATCATCACCGCGCAGACCGGAGAGAATAATTTCTTTTGGCCGCTGATATTGCGCGGAGTAGGGTTGGGTTTCCTCTTTGTACCTCTCACTACCCTATCTCTGGGTGGCCTCTCGGGTAAAGATATCGGCTCGGCAGCTGGCCTCACTGCCATGATCCGCCAGCTCGGTGGCTCCTTTGGGGTGGCTATTTGCTCCAGCTTTATCACACACATGACTTTTGTACACCGCGCTGACCTGATAGCCAAAGCCACAGTGTATGACAAGAGTACACAGGACTATCTCGCAGGCATTACCGCCAGTATGATGGCCAAGGTGGGTGATCTGGTGAAGGCGACTAATATGGCCTATGCCACACTGGAGTATAATATCACTAGCCAGGCTACAATTTTGACCTACATTGATACGTTTCAATACCTGGGAGTCTTCTTTGTGCTGGTCATACCGCTGATCCTTTTAGCTAAGGATACTGCGCCGGTCAAGAAAGAAGACCTGGAGGCTGCGAGCCACTAAGACATTTATGATCGTTGCTTTATGATCCCAGATCGCAAACAACAATCAAAGACATAGCACAGCTACAACTCGAATTGGGTTTTAGGTTGGAGGGGCGGGAGAAATCCTGCCCCTCCTTTGTTTGAGACGTAATAAAAAGAAAAATGCCACCTGATGAGATGGCATCCATTTTATAAATGTCTTTTGTTTATAGATCGTAGTTTAGCACGATGCCGTGGCTCTTGGGATGGCTCTGGCACGTCAGTACATAGCCCTTGGCTATTTCGCCATCAGTCAGTGACTCGCGGTCATCCATTTCCACTTTGCCGGAGATCAGCTTCGCGCGGCAAGTGCAGCAGGCGGCTACCATACAGGAGTAGGGCGGATCATAGCCCGCGTCGAGAGCTGCGTGTAGGATCGTTTCTTTCTCTGTCACGTCAAACTCTACCTCATTGCCATCATAGATGATCTTGACCTTGGTCTTACCTGTGAATGGTACATCCGATATAGTGGCGGCACCCACATCTGCAGATACACGGTCCTCCTCCAGCTTGGCCGTGAAGTATTCTATGTGTACACGGTCCTTGGGTATATCCAGGAGAGCGAGGGCGCTTTCTACTTCTTTCATCATCGGTGTAGGGCCGCAGATGAAAAACTCCGCACGCTGGAAGTTAAGATCTGTATTCTCACGGAGCAGTTTTAGTGCCATATCTTTTACTATAAAGCCCGAATAACCCGTCCAGCCTTCCTCAGATTTGTCCAGCACGTGTACTATGCGTAGGCGGTCTGCATATTTTGCCATCCACTGCTCCAGATGCTGTCGGAAGATGATGCTCTTCGTATCACGGTTGCCATAGAAGAGGGTTACTCTGCTCTTAGGTTCCTTGAGCAGGACAGACTTCAGGATAGAAAATACCGGTGTGATACCGGAGCCTCCGGCAAAGAGGATATAGTGCTTTTCATTATTGGCATCTAGCCCAGCAGGATGAAAATTGCCCATAGGCTCCATCACTTCTACCTCCACACCGGGCTTCAGTTTATCATTCACATGGTTAGAACCTTTACCGCCTTGTACGCGCTTTACAGCTATGGTCATCGGCTCGCCGGCAAAAGGTGAGCTGCAGAAGGAGTAGCTCCTGTTGATCATCTCGCCGTTTACATTCAGGCGGAGCGTAGTATACTGGCCGGGCTGGAAGGCATAGTTGGCCAGGAGGCTATCCGGCACTTCAAAAGAGACTGATACAGAATCTCCGGTCTCATTGACCACAGTCTGTACTTTCAGCTTATTAAATTGAGGCATCACTTTTTTGATTTACGGGGGCAAATATGCAAATAGTATTGAGTAGTTGGTATTGATTAATAAGACTAATACGATTGGTAAAAATAATCGAGGCCGGATGTACCGGCCTCAATAGTTATTTGACAGATGATATTTAGCAGTAGTGCTCGAAAACCTTCTTGAGGTGCTCAGAGATAGTGGCAGCGGAGTTACCTTCTATCTGGTGGCGCTCTATGAAGTGTACGAGCTTACCATCCTTAAACAGTGCCATAGACGGGCTGGATGGTGGATAGGGTAGTGTATACTCACGGGCCTTATCCACTGCTTCCTTATCTACGCCCGCGAATACGGTAACGAGATGTGTAGGCAGTTTGTCGGTAGACTGTACCGTGCTCTTTAGCGCCGGGCGGGCCGCGCCGGCAGCACAGCCGCATACAGAGTTGAAGAAAAGGAAGGTTGTGCCTTCTTTATCGCTCATGGCCGTATCTACATCTGCTGCTGTAGTGAGTTCTTTGAATCCTACCCCTGTGAGGTCTGCCTTCATGGGGGCTACTAGTTCTGCTGGATACATTTTTATTTCTGATTTTAGATTTATGAATTATGATTGCTTGTTCTTACAAATTTAAGACGTTTGAACTTTGAGAGCCTTATTCAGTATTTCGATAATTTCTCCAGTTCCGATGATTCTTGCTCCCTCCCTGAATTCAAACTCTGTCCCCCTGCTCCAGTTTGCCAAAATAAAAGTGAGGCGAAAGCATAGTAATATTTGCAATAACTTCATCCCCGGGGTATACTAACTCTCTATCTGCGAAGATCTGTTGACCAGAGGTCTGCATCTCTGTGAAATCGAATTTCAATTGGGGCCTGTACCCCGATGCCACCGGAGTACTCCTACCTTCTTGTTCAGATTTCAGATATATCAGCTTTGCAATGAAATCCGGTCCCTTCATTGTAATTACATGAATCCTAATTCCAGCTTTGCCTCTTCACTCATCATATCCTGATTCCATGCGGGCTCAAACACCAGCTCTACTACTCCATCCGTCACGCCTGATACACTCTTCACTTTCTCCTCCACCTCTCCCGGCAGCGTACCGGCCACAGGGCAGCTAGGTGAGGTCAGGGTCATCACTATCTCCACCACATTACCCTCCATTACATTGACCTCATATATCAGGCCGAGCTCATAGATATTGACCGGTATCTCGGGGTCAAATATAGTTTTCAGCACCTCTATGACCGCAGCTTTTATTTCCTCTTTAGATCTTTCTTCAGACACAGATGCAAATTTAGACCAATTCTAAATAAGATGTATGAATAGAGACGGATTTTGAGCAATTTTATGTTGCAACGGCTATCAAAATCCGGTATGGTAAAGTATAGCTGTCCTTTGCCTTATACAATTTACACCTATGCACCTGCGTTTTGATAGTCTGTTATCTATAGCAAACCTATATATTTGTCCTAAACGCTCCGGCATTGAAGAAGTACCTGACCAAGACACTCCTTTACAACATACTGATAGCCTTAGGGTTGACTATCGTTCTACTGATGCTGGTCAACTGGGGTCTCCGTGTCTATACCCGCCACGGCCAGACGCTGGTGGTGCCCGATATCCACGGATTACAGTTCGACGCAGCTACTGATACTCTAGCCAGGTATCATCTCGAGTATGAGATCATGGACTCTGCATATATGACGGACAAGCCGCCTTTGAGCATCGTAGAGCAGAGTCCTAAGGCAGGTAGCTCGGTCAAATCGGGCCGGACTATCTATCTGACTGTAAATGCAAGCAGTGCCCCACCGGCCGATGTACCGGACCTGGTAGGCAAAAGCTCGTACAAGTACGCCAAAATACAGCTGGAAGGTATGGGATTCAAAGTAGGTGAACCAGTCTATAAACCGGATCCGCACCGTGATGCCCTGATAGGCATGCTGGTCAATGGCCGCCCGCTCAAAGCCGGCAGCAAAATACCAAAAGGAAGTACTATCACCCTGCTGGTGGGTGAGGGTCTGGGCAATGCGACTATACCTGTGCCCTATCTCATAGGACTGCACTATGATGAAGCAGTGATGAAGCTCAAAGAGGAATTTAACCTGACTACAGGCGCAGTGATGGCCCCGGGTATGTCTGATGCGGAAAAAGCTAGAGCTTTTGTCTACAAGCAGTCACCACACTACGGCGGCGGACGCATACATCTGGGGGGAGAGATAGACCTATGGCTCGCCAAAGAAATGCCGGATGATGTAGAGGTGGACCCGAGCAAATATGACTCTCCGGCACCTGATAGTCCCGACTCAGCAGAGACCAAATAGATCAAGTGAAACTACTGCCCGCTACCGGTAGGTAATTCATCCTTTTTGTGCCCGAAGTGATACTCATATAGCGACATATGCGGGCGGATTTTCTCCAGTGTCACTGTGCACTTGCGGTTAGATGCTGCTTTCTGATCATCATCTGATGAGAAGCTCATGCTGGTACCGGATATCCGGCTTTCGTCTATACCGGCCTCGTAGAGGGCCTTTGCTATTTTCATAGCCCGCATCATCTCTATACGTAGGTATTTCACCTTTACCTTGTCGGGCATAGCCTTGCGAAAAGTAGGTGTATTCCAGATAAAATTTGTGACCGTAGTATCATAAGCCTTTACAAACTCTCCTTTGTCAGAATACCCGTTTACCTGTACATGTACGTCGGGGTTGATCTTGAGCCACTGCAGCAGTTTATAGAAGTCTGTATATGCTCCGCTGTCTATATCCGTTACATTTTGCGGATAGGTGAAGGTAATATCACGGATCGAGTCATTCACTGCATAGTAGCGCTGAGATACGGGTTGCTCATTGATCGCAGCAGTATCAGTATATACGCACTTGATCCCCGCGTGATCTATAAAGTAGTCTGAAACATACCGGCGCATAGCAGGCACATCTACAGCTACGATACTATCTGCCAGCGAGGAAAAATAATAGTCGTCATTAGTAAACCTGTATCTCGCTACCTGAGTCATAAAGGTGTGCGTCTGTTTGCGCAGACCGTTAAACTCATTTTGTATGCGCTGATGCTCCGCCTCCAGGTCTTCCTGCTTGAAAAAATTCTTCCTACAGAAAGCTGATATAGCGCTGTCCATCACTTCAAAAGCCGCTTGGTACCGGCCCGACGGTACATCTGCGCTGAGTGTAATTGTACCCTGAAAATTATTGCAGTCGTAGGCGGCTTTGACATTAGTCAAAAGTCCATCCCTGCGCAGCAAGGCACCAAGTCCTGATACAGGGTCATTGGCCAGGGCCGAGAGCATGTACGCTGCGTATGTACCGGCACGGTCCTGGCGGGCTCCGGGCTGCTGGTAGCTGATAGATATACCATGAGCTCCCGGAGACATAGAGAGCTGCTGCACGGTCAATACAGTTGGCTTGAAATCTATGACATGAGTGATAAGCTCGGGATTGAAGTCTGTCCTGTTGAAATCCTTAAAGATCTCCTGCAGCCTGTCTACCATAGTCTGCTCTGCATAGGCTCCGGTGATGACAACAGTGTTATTGGCCGGCAAAAAATACTTGACGTGAAATGTATTGATCTCCTCTACTTTTATCCGCTTGTAGCTCTTGCGATCGCCGTATATATCCAGCTTTCTCGCATCTCCGCCCCAAAGGCTTCTTTTAAGATTGAAATCTGCAACTGCCCTGTCATCCCGGCTCAGGCTATCCAGTTCTTGCTCCATTTTGTCTTTTGCCGCCTGCAATTCGTCCTGGCTGATCGTCATATTACATATCTGATCCCTTATGATCGGACCTACTACATCTATACTGGCAGACTGAAAGTGAAATCCAAACTGGGCGGGTGTGAGTTCACCATCGTATTTGATGTTGCGGCCGGCTATAGCACTATTTACCTTAGCAGTGATCACATGACTCAGCAGTTCACTTACACCGCTGAATGAATCCAGTTCATACACCGACCCTATCCGAAAGTAAACGTCAGTATACAGCACCCCGGTCTGAGGTGCCTGGGCCAGCAGATAGGTCTGGCCATTGCTGCCCATCGTAATGTGGTAGTCATCCGGTCCGGGGGCCCCAGAGAGCATTCCGCAAAAAGACAATAAGATCACCGTACTCAGATATCCGATATACTTCATATCCCAAATGTATCTTTTCGGCGCTACAGTGCCAAAAATAGCCATTACCCCTCATGTGCAGCCCTAGTAGCAGGCCCTGTTGGTTGATTTGACAGCCGATGGTCATGATCCGGTCATATTTTTTCAGCCATTATTTCAAAAGCGCAGGTTTTCTTTATATTAGCCGCCTCAATAAGAGATCATGAAGAAGACTATACTCCTCGGCACCTCCCTCCTCTTGCTGGCCATCAGCATGGGCTCGTGCAAGAAATGCTATATCTGTACACTGCCTCAGCCGTCTCAGACCTCGAGTGGCGCGGATACTACAGTGATGCTACAGAGTGAGCTCTGCAATAAGGGTAGCGAAGGCGCCGGCCTCAACCTCAAATCTGCCGTGGCAGACGAGGAGCGCAACGGCTATACCTGCGTGCCTAAATAGTCCTGCTTATACACAGCGCCTTTCGGCGGCCTGCCTGGCTTTCAGCCAAAAGTTGTTAGTTTATTTCCACACGCTTTTCCAGGTCCTTTCCGGACTCAGAAAAGAACGCGTCTTTTACTAAATTCGCGCATTCTTTTACAATACCTTTTCCTCGGATATGATAGACTTAAAGTCCACCGACGCCTTTCGCGACCGCCACATAGGTCCGGATGACCATGAAACGAAGCAAATGCTGGGTGCCATCGGCGTCTCCTCTGTAGATGAGCTGATCAGCCAGACCGTGCCCCCATCCATTATGCGCACTACTGAGCTGGCCCTGCCTGCCGCGCAGAGCGAGTACAACTACCTGAAGGAGCTACGCAAGAAAGCACAGAAGAACAAGATCTATAAAAACTACATCGGCGTGGGCTATTATGGCAATATCATGCCTGCGGTGATCCGGCGCAATGTATTTGAAAATCCGGGCTGGTACACGCAGTACACGCCATACCAGGCCGAGATCGCTCAGGGCCGTCTGGAGGCGCTGCTGAACTTCCAGACAATGGTAGCTGACCTGACCGGCCTGCCTATCGCCAATGCTTCCCTGCTGGATGAAGGCACTGCAGCTGCTGAGGCTATGCACCTTTTCTGGGGCGTCAAGAATAAGAAAGACGCCGAGTTTAATAAGTTTTTTGTCTCTAATCTCTGCCTGCCTCAGACGATAGACGTGGTCAAGAGCCGCGCAGGGATATTGGAGATAGAGGTAGTAGTAGGCGACCACAAAACCGCGACTATAGATCAGTCGTACTTTGGCGCGCTGATACAGTATCCGGCAGTAGACGGCAATGTATTTGACTATAAAGATTTCACTGATAAATGTCATAGTGTAGGCTGTGCGGTGACGGTGGCCTGCGACCTGATGGCGCTCACGCTACTCACGCCTCCGGGTGAGTGGGGTGCAGACTGCGCCATAGGCAACTCGCAGCGCTTTGGGGTGCCGATGGGCTATGGTGGCCCTCACGCGGCGTTTTTCGCCATCACTGACGAGCACAAGCGTATCATCCCCGGTCGCATCATCGGCGTATCGGTAGATGCACAGAATAACCCTGCCCTGCGCATGGCACTCCAGACACGTGAGCAGCATATCCGCCGCGAGAAAGCTACTTCAAACATCTGCACCGCACAGGCGCTCCTGTCTATCATGAGCAGTATGTATGCGGTGTATCACGGTCCGCAAGGCGTCAGAAACATCGCCCTGCGCATCCATACACTGGCCAGTGTGCTGAAGAGCGAACTCACAGCCCTCGGCTACAAGCTAAGCTCGGAGAAGATATTTGACACGATCACTATCGATACCGCTGGCAATAAGGATCTCTTCGCAAAGATCAATAGCATCGCCCTGCAGCACGAGACCAATTTCTACTACAGCTGCAATAACTATGTCTCTATATCTGTAGATGAAACGCACCAGCCGGAAGACATAGCTGATGTACTCGCGATCTTCGCAGAGGCTATAGGCAAGGCAGGCTACAAAGCCGACGTAGAAAAGATCGCTGCCGGCCTCGACATTAAGGCAGAACGCACCTCCACCTACATGACGCATCCGGTGTTTAACACGCACCACTCTGAGTCAAACCTGATGCGCTACATCAAGTCGCTCGAAAATAAAGATCTCAGCCTCACCAAGTCTATGATCCCGCTCGGTTCATGCACTATGAAGCTCAACGCTGCTGCTGAACTGGAGCCAGTGAGCTGGGCTGAGTTTGGCGGTCTGCATCCGTTCTGCCCCGTAGATCAGGCTGCGGGCTATCAGGAGATCATCCGCGAGCTGGAGAGCTACCTCTCTGAGATCACTGGTTTCGCTGCTACCTCGCTACAACCAAACTCCGGCGCACAAGGCGAATACGCTGGCATACAGGTGATCCGCGCCTATCAGAAAGACATCGGCCAGGGTCACCGCGATATCGCACTGATACCGGCCTCTGCACACGGTACCAATCCTGCTACCGCTGTGATGTGCGGCTGCAAAGTAGTGGTCGTAGCCACGGATGATAAAGGCAACATCAACTTCGATGCTCTGGTCAAAAAAGTAGAAGAGCACAAGGACAACCTCTGCTGCCTGATGGTCACCTATCCATCTACGCACGGAGTGTTTGAAGACAACATCAAGGACGTCTGCGCCCTGATCCACGCCAATGGCGGCCAGGTCTACATGGACGGCGCTAACCTGAATGCTCAAGTAGGCCTCACCGGTCCGGGCTTCATCGGTGCCGATGTGAACCACATCAACCTGCATAAGACATTCGCCATTCCTCACGGTGGTGGCGGTCCCGGCATGGGACCTATCTGTGTGGCTGCCCACCTGGCTCCATACCTCCCGGGCAATCCGCTGATCAAGACAGGTGGCGAGAAGGCTATCCACGCGGTATCATCTGCGCCATACGGCAGCGCCAGCATCCTGCTCATATCCTACGGCTACATCCGCATGCTGGGACCTGACGGCTGCAAGAAGGCAACACAATATGCGATCCTGAATGCCAACTATATCAAGGCCCGTCTGGAGGACCACTATCCTGTGCTCTACACCGGTGCCTCTAATGGCCGCGTAGCACACGAGCTGATCATTGAGTTCCGCCACTTCAAGCATACTGTAGGTATAGAGGTAGAGGACGTGGCCAAGCGCCTCATGGACTATGGCTTCCACGCCCCTACGGTTTCCTTCCCGGTAGCAGGCACGCTCATGATCGAGCCCACAGAGAGCGAAGACAAGGCTGAGATAGACCGCTTCTGCGATGCGCTGATCTCCATCAAGGGTGAGATCGAAAAGATACAAAACAAGACCTGGGACGCTACCGACAATCCTCTGAAGAATGCCCCTCACACCGTAGAGATGCTCACCGCAGAGGAATGGAACCACGGCTACACCCGCCAGGAGGCCGCCTATCCGCTGCCATGGGTCAAGGAAGGCAAGTTCTGGCCATCCGTAGCGCGTATCAACAACAGCTTCGGCGATCGTAATCTGGTGTGCACCTGCCCTGATGTGGCGAGCTATGCCTAATACCTCTTATTATGATAAGTCTGCTTAGGAATGTGAAAGACCATACCTGAGCAGATTTATTATGATCAGAGTCAAAACAATAAGCAGACACCCTAACTTCGCCCTATCATTAGCGGCTTTACGCTCTTCCTTTTGATCGGGAAAGTTGAGCATATTCAGGTAATCATCTGAAGTGAGCTTAAATTTTGAATCTGAACCGTGCTTCTCCATATGATCGTCATACATATCCCTTACGCCTATGGTCACTTTATCCCCATACCCTCCATTTCTGATAAACTCCCTGCCTTTATCGGTTATTGATAGGCAGCTGTTTACTCCTTCTGAGGCATAACCTTCAGCAATCAAATGTTGCACACCTTGACATAAATAGGCATACGATACATGCTTATAATATCGATCCGCAAATACAACATTCAAGTCGATAGTACTATTGTCATAAAGTACTATTAAAAGATCATCTAATAAATTGTGAAGAGCTATCATAACGTTTTCAGTTTTCGGCAAAATCCTAAAATGCCCTATTGATCCCGATCACCCACCTAAACTTCACGTAACGTGAATCTGCTGCCGGCGTACTGGAGATAAAGAACGGCACATCAAAGCGGAAAGTCAGCGGCTTGATATTCTGCAGGAAGCCCCACTTCTTGATCGTCAGTGCGGCGCCTACGCCACCATCGAAGCGTAATGCCGAGAGTTCCTGCTCACCGTGGGAGTTTTGATAGGCTATAGCACCCAGGTCTCCGAAGAGGTATGTATTGAGACCGATTGTTTCCTTTAGCTTTTGATTCTTGACCGGTACGATACGGTTGAAGTCCAGTTCACCATTCACAGAGAAGCCCGACTGGCCCTTGTATGCCGGTACCACTACGCCATATTTATCGCGCTCCTGTATAGCATAGCCGGAGTAGCCGCGCAGGTTGAGGCCGCCGCCATAGTGCATGTGATTGACATCTGCGCCATAGCCACTCCACTGCTGCGGGAAGAAGCCCGCGGCGCGCATGTATTTATTCTCCATCATGTCCTCCTCATTAGCTGCTGCATAGTAGAGTGCTGACTCACTAGGCAGCAGGCTGCCCATACCAAAGCGGCCATACACTCTGGTACGCAGGTCAAAGCGCCAGAAGCTGACGCGGTCTATGTGTGTCAGCTCGAGGTAGTGATAGTTAGATGAGGTAGAGAGCGTAGCGCTGCGCACATGGGCTGTGACCGAGCCTGCAGCTTTTGTTTTATGGTAGGTATAGGTCGCAGATACGTTGAGCGAGGCATTAAACTTATTGGACGAATCCCAGTAGGTATCCCATTCATCCTGATTCACCAGATAGTTTTTCCAGTACGGCCTGTTCCTCGTGAAGCCTTTGAAATGGATATCGAGCGAGAAATTATTCGGCAGGTTTTTAGTGATGCCAAACTTATACATCTCATAGCCATCCAGCCAGCGTGACTGAAAATAGAAGCTGGTGTTCTTCATCACCTTATTCAGAGGAGTGGCGTAGCTAAACATATAGTTGATCCAGCCAGCTTTCTTCAGGTCTGCATATGCATAGTGATAGGCGCCTCCTTGTGCGAGGTGCGTATTGAGCCAGATAGTGAAATCAAATTTATGCTTGACATACATATAGCTACCCTTCATGTGGTAGCCCAGCTGAAAACCGGCGTAAGAATTATACCACAGGTCAGGGCGCATCCATATCCTGTACTTCTGCCAGCCTAGTGGAGGATAGATGTGCGAGTCAAAGCGCACTTCAGTATTACCTTTTAATCTATTGTCATACGCATTGATATCGGCTAGCCTTCCACTTGGATCAATGATCACATTTTTCACGCCACCGGGTACTTTGACCGTGGTAGTATAGGTGGGCTTCAGCTTATCCCAGCCATACCATTTGGGCAGGACGCTATCGTGCGCAGGATTTGGAAACTCTGGTGTGGTAAAGGAATCCAGCTTTTGTGTCAGGTTCTTTTCATACCAGGTATTTGGAATCGAATAGTCATATACAGAGTCCTTTTTTGAGATTACACGTAGGTCTATCGGCATCTGCATGCGATCTTTCCGCTTTAGCTTGATACGATAGAGGTCTTTGGTACCAAGTGTATCATGGGTATGGCGTACAGAGGCTATTTTATAGTCCGGCGTCTTGGTGGTTTCGATCCATTCATCAAAAAACCAGTTAAGGTCAACATGAGTGAACTGTATGATTGAGTTGCGGAAATCCTCCGGATAGGGATGGCACATCTTCCACTGCGCTACGTAGTGTCTCATGGCCGCCTGAAAGACACTATCGCCCAGTACATACTGCAGGTTATACAGCATAGTTGCTGTCTTATTGTAGACCAGGCCGTAGCCACCGCCCTGACCCAGCGCCCCGTTGAAGCCGTCACTGTGCGTATTGATCGGCTCGTCCGTATGCATCGTAGCATCGCGCAGATAGCCCAGGTAGGCGCGGGCATCCCTGGTGCGGGCACGCTCTGAAAAGTAGCGCACATACTTATTCCTGGATGGTTTGTCAAAGGAGCTATCCTTATCTATATGCTCTATGCCCCAGATGGTGAGAAACTGCGTAAAGCCTTCATCCATCATGGCGCGGTAGGTTTCATTATTGCCCAGCATGCCGTAGAACCAATTATGACCAACCTCGTGAGCCAGCAGGCTATGGTAGCCGGGATCGCGGCCTGCATCCATCGTGATCATGGGATATTCCATACCATCCGCCGCGTCAGCTACTACTATCTTTGGCCATTCAAACATGCCAAAGGATTGCGAGTAGCACTTGACGATCCGGGCGCAGTATTCTGCACTGTTTTGCCAGCCGGCGGCATGCGGCTCCTGGCAGATGCCCACACAGCGTACGCCGTTCCACATTGTATCTATGATACGGTACGTAGGGTCTGCCGTCCAGGCAAAGTCATGCACATTATCCGCATGGTAGATCCAGGTCTTTGTTTCGCCCTTTTTGAAAGGCGTGATAACCGATGGCTTTTCTTCCCATTTCTTATCCTTGAAGTTGCGGATGTTCAGTTTCGCTTTCAGTGTATCAGGTAGTACTTCCTTTTCATTTTGCAGCACTCCGGTCGCCTCGACTACATAGTTGGATGCAAAGGTCAGCTCTATGTCAAAGGAGCCATAGTCGCCATAAAACTCCCTGTTGAGGTGCTGATCAGTATTCCAGCCGCTCTTGCGGTCATAGACACATATCTTGGGATACCATTGGCAGCCATTGTAGTGGGTAAAGCCGTAGGCTTTATATTTCTTCATGCGCCTGCGCGTACTGCCCGCATCAAAGAAAGTGCGGAAGTTGATATCGAAAGTTACTGACTGATTGGGCGCGAGTGGCCGGGTGAGAAAGACCTTCATCACCGTATTGTCCAGCTGCGTGCGCAATGGCTCGTCATTACTTTCTATTTTGTCGATCAGCGTGCCCTCCTGCTTCTTTTCATATCGGCCGTACTTGGGCTTCACATCATTATGGCGTTGCAGGTCATCCAGATAGCTGCCCGGCTGAAAGGCATTCTGATAGAGATTGAAATACACGAAGTACAGCGTATCGGGAGAATTGTTGTAATACGTGAGATGCTCCTCGCCTCCTACTATATCCGAGCCCTCATCTATCGTTGCCTTGATCTTATATGCTACGTCCTGCTGCCAGTAACCGGCGTACGGCATCTTATTCTTCCAGTACGTCGGGTTGCTGGCAGAGCGGAAGGTCCCCTGCGCTTGTGCAGAGCTAAAAATCAACAACCAGGGAGCTAGACACACACAAATAAAACGTAGCGAAATTCTCATTAAAGAAATTTTCGCTAAAACTACCAAATTAAGTACTGCTGATGTGTGAAAAAGCAAATGCTGATCAAGCCCTTCCCCTGAGCTTTTCTATGGCTCGCTCCATACGCTTCATACGCGTCTCTTCCTTCTTCGCGTTCTCTATTCGGAGCACCCACTCCCGCTGGTGTGAGTAGCTCATTTTGTCAAATGCCGCTTTGAGCTTATTTTCCTTTAGTACTTTTGCAAAATCTTTAGGGACATCTACTGTACGCTTATCCTGATCGTGCCAGACTGTCACGTCTACCATATCACCTATGTCCTTACCTATCTTCGTTCTGATACTTTTCAGCACGAGTAGCATGTGCTGCGGTGTGCCATATCTGATCAGAGAACCCTGATAGGACTCACCGTCTATGATGGCCCGGATCGGTACCCGTCCTTTCACACCATACAATTGCTCTGTACTATAGGGAAACAACACATATACACCTCCCCCGCCTGCATCCATCAGCTCTGCCGTAAATTTTACCGCCTTTGCCATCGTTAGTATTCTATCGGTGTGCTCTTACCTTCGCACCAGAAGATAGTCTCGCCGCGCTGCAGAGAGTAGGACACAGTAGCGTTGTACATATTAAATGATGTCACGATCTGATCGCTCACATCGACCTGCTTGCCAAAATAGTAACCTTTCAGCCTGCCATACTGGTCCTGATAAAGCACAAAGTCGCGGTAGGCTTTCACGGCGAGTGGTTTAAATCGCTCCTGCATTTCCAGTTTACCCTTATACCATACCCAGAAGTTATTCGATTTATCCGTATAGGCGATTACATTATTGGCTACCAGTATCTCCTGCGGCAGATCCTGCGCTATGATATGCTCCTGCCCCTCGTACCAAACCACTAGTTCGCTCTGTATATTGTAGTAGGCAAAGAAACCCTCGCCCAGCCAGTAGCGCTTGATATTATTGATCGTTGTCTCATAGGTGACTCCTTTATAGAAGAACTTAAAATTATTGTTGTAGTCTATGTACACGATAAAGTCACGCGCGCATTTGAACATGGGCGGCTCATAGTTCTCTATATTGAATATCCTGTTGTTATAAAATGCTTTGAAGATGACCGACTGATCTACATAGGCCAGGATATTGGGTCCGATGCTCACGTTTGAATAAATGGTCGTACCATCCGGGGCAGTCTTTTGCTGGGGTATAAATTGATCTATAGCTCGGGTTTCACCACCATAGAAAACCCGGATATCATTGAACTGGCTATTCCATGCTATGAGGCTGTCTCCTATCCAGTATTCGCCGTTTACTTGTTTGTCCAGTGTCTTCAGTTCATTATTGTAGAGTACTCCCAGCAGGCCAAAATTCTTCCAGACAAACCAGTTGTCTGTAGCCCAATAGTCAGCGGCATTTTCACACACAGTGTAGACCTTATCTCCATAGTACACTCTCAGGCGCGAATTCTGCCCGTTGATAAAGGCCAGGAAGTTCTTGCCTACCTTGAAAGAAGTAGGCTGGATCGGCTCCAGAAAATGCCCCTCCCCATTTTCATATGCATAAAAATTGTTAGAAAGATTGGAATATGGGGCCACGCACTGCGCTACAGCAGCACCGCCATATAGCGCCAGTCCCAATAGCAATAGTCGGAAATATGTCATAGGCTCAAAGATAAACAGGATTCGTGCCAAACCAATTCATGAAAGTTAAGCTAAATTAGCCCCTGATGAAGATCAGCGGTTTCACCATGGTGCGCAACGCAGGAAAGCTCTACTATCCGGTCAAGGCCTGTATTGAGAGCCTGCTGCCGCTGGTAGATGAGTTTATCGTAGCCCTGGGTGAGGGAGACCCTGATGACGACACCCTGCAGCAGATCGAGAGCATCGGCTCTGACAAGATCAGGATATATCACCGCGTCTGGGATGAGGCCCTCTTCAAAGACGGCGCCATCTTTCGCGAGGAGACGACCTTCGCCTTGCAGCAGTGCACCGGCGACTGGTGCATCTACCTACAGGCAGACGAGGTGATCCACGAGGAAGACCTGCCTAAAGTCAAAGCCGCCTGCGAAAAATATCTGGACGATAAAGAAGTAGAAGGTATGCTGATCTCCTATCATCATTTCTTTGGCGACTATGAGCATGAGGTGATTAGCCACGGCTGGTGTGCCCATGAGATCCGCATCGTGCGCAATGGTCTCGGCGCACAGTCTTACAAAGATGCTATATCCTTCCGCATAGATAATCGCAAGATGAAAGTGGCCGAGATAGACGTGCCCATCTATCACTACGGCTGGGTGCGCCCACCCGAACTCATGACCAAAAAACGCAACCTCCAGCACGATATGCACCACGGCAAAGATGGTGGTGAGGCTTATTACACACAGGATCTCTTTCAATACGGCCCCCTCGGCAGGCTGGATAAGTTTCACGGTACACACCCTAAAGTGATGACTAGCTGGTTGAGCAAGTTCAATTGGTCACACCAGCTCAACTATACCAAACAGCACCGCAATCTGAACCGTGCCCTCTACAAGCACGAAAAGCCGAAATACCGCATCCTGAACTTCATAGAGAAGAACTTCAACAACCGCCGCCAGATCTTCACTTTTACCAACTGGGTCACTATCCGCAAATAACCGCCCAACGTCCATTTTTTACCAGATAAAATCGGATTCCTCTCTTATTTTTGTCCGGCTTCGATTTCATATCATTTTAAACAGCATAACAGAATGTCAGTTTCACAATTCAACTTTCCTACTATCATCCGTTTCGGCGCAGGCGTGATCAGCGAGCTGCCGGACTATCTGAAAAAGAACAACCTCTCCCGCCCGCTCGTCGTGACCGACCCCAACGTGGCGCAACTCGGCTTTTTCAAAAAGATAGTAGAAGATCTCAAGGCAAAGGGATTTGCTGTAGAAACATTCCACGACATTCACAAAAATCCGGTCAAGTCTGACGTATACAAAGGAGGTGACGCCTGGGACGCGCACAAAGGCGATGTGATCATCGGCATAGGCGGCGGCGCCGCGCTGGACGTAGCCCGCGCCATCGTGCTCCGTGTCAATCACCGCGAGGACCTCTTCAAATATGACGACCTCATAGGCGGCGATATCTATGTGACCAATGATGTGCCTCACTTTATCACTATCCCTACCACCTCAGGTACTGGCAGTGAGGTGGGCCGTAGCGCCATCATAGCAGATGACGAGACACATCAGAAGAAGATCCTCTTCGCACCAAAGCTGCTCGCAAAGATCGTGTTCGCTGACCCCGCGCTCACTATGGACCTGCCGCCATTCATCACCGCCGCTACAGGCATGGATGCACTCACGCACAATATGGAGGCATTCCTCGCCAAGAACTACCACCCTATCGCTGACGGTATCGCGCTCGAGGGCATCCGCCTCGTATCGCTCTCTCTGGAGAAAGCGGTGAACAATCCTGATATCGAGTCACGCTCCCAGATGCTGATGGCCTCTATGATGGGCGCTATCGCCTTCCAGAAGGGCCTCGGTGTGGTACACTCACTCGCACATCCGCTCTCCTCTCTGCTCGATACACACCACGGCCTGGCCAATGCGGTGAATATTCCATACGGCATGAAGTTTAACGTAGCCGGCTTTGAAGATAAATTCCGCCGTATAGCCCGTACGCTGGAGCTGAAGGATGAGAATGCAGACGGCGTGATCCAATACCTCTTTGACCTCAATACAAAGATCAACATCCCTCACCGCCTCCGTGATATCGGTGTAAAAGAAGAGCATCTGGAGACACTCTCCGATCTCGCCTTTGCAGACTTCGCGCACCCTAATAATCCGAAGCCGGTATCACGCGCGAACTTCCGCGCGTTGTACGGTGAAGCGCTGTAAGCGAATCCAATTATAACCGCAAAGGGCGCAAAGAATGCAAAAGGTATTATAGTACTCTTTGCGTTCTTTGCGCTCTTTGCGGTAAATTATTTTGTAATTATCCTATCTCGCCCACATAGTCACTCAGGTACAGATACGGCTCATTCAGCCCACCATCCACTGCGATGGTCGCCTTATTGATCGTCGTGCTCCATTCCTTGAGCAGGCGCGGTATCACGCGGCTCATCAGCATATTGCCAAAGTCCTCTGATGCATCGCGCGGCAGCTCATTAGGCAGGTTGTCTATAGACATCACGTCTACACCCTTGCCGTTAAACGCCTCCGTCTGCGTGCCGGTCTCCGGGTCATAGCCAAAGAACGGCTCGGCGATAGTAGAGGCGAAAAGCGTAGACGGCACCGAGGCCTCCGGTGCTATATCGCAGGTGATATCACCTATGATCTTGATATTAAAATCCTTTTCCTCCATCTGCTCGCGGTTGAAGAAAACCGGTATGCGTTTGTCCCAGTAGATACCATTGATAAAGACATCTGCTGCACGCGTAAAAGGAAAGAACGATGACTGATAAAGCTCCGGATGCGCATGATAGTCCAGCGGGTCAAACTCATCATAACCCTCGCGGTAAAACATATCCTTAGAGTGCAGTTGGGTATACACTACTTCGTCAAATTCCTTATAGACAAAAGAGTGCGGGTCCACCTTGCGGATCTTCATGATGTCCAGGAGGAAAGCAGCACCCTCAGACACGCGCCCATCACCACTCAGCACGATCTTCCATGGTGGCAGGTCCAGCTTCGCGAATTCCTTTTGCGCTTCAGCAAAATTTAGGCACTCATGCATAGGCCGCAGCTCAAAGCGCCCTGTGCGCAGGCCCATAGCCCGGATCGTATTATACGCCCCTACTATCCCCGCCCACCTGCCAAAGGCTATGATGCGCTTGCCCTTATCATCTTTTAGGCATTCGTAGTCTATCAGGCGGATCTTTTTCTCCAGCACTGCGCGCAGCAGCTTGCGGTTGTGCGCCTGCTTCTTGATCGTATGGGAGAAGATCATGTAGGTCTTGTTAGGCATGAGCAGGTGCGGAGGTATCTCTTTCACACCCAGCAGCAGGTCGCAGTCGGATAGATTCTCACGCACGGCTATGCCCTGATAGCGATACTCATCATCGGTGTAGCAGCGCGTTTCGCTCGGCTGCACAGCCACCCATATATTGCTATACTCCTCCATCAGCGTGCGGCACTGGCTCGGGGTGAGCGGCACACGGTTGTCTTCCGGGGTTTTCTCTTCTCTGAGGATTCCTATCTTCATTTACAGCACTGTTGTTATTCGCGGGGTAAACCTATAAAATTCCGCCCAAGTCTAAAGTCTCGGAACATTGAGTGCAATTGCATCCTTATCTTATCAAACTAAATGAAAAACCGCAAAGAGCGCCAAGAACGCGGAGATTCAATAAAAACTCTTTGCGTTCTCCGCGTTCTTAGCGGTTGAAACAGTATTGAGCAGAACCCTGAGATACCCATTTAATATTACTTTTGGTAAAAATCCCGATCGGTGGCACAGACACTTTTATATATCATCATTGCTTTCATCCTGATAGAATATATTTTCTCAGCAGTCCTGTCGTATCTCAATATGAAGTCGTGGGATCAGCCCGTACCAGCAGAGCTGCGTGATATATACGATGACGAAAAATTTGAAAAGGCCCGCGCCTACGCCAAAGACAATAACCGCGTATCTTCTATCTCCGCCTTCCTCTCGCTCGCAGTCACAGTCGGCTTCCTGTACTTCCGGGGCTTTGCCTGGGTAGACGGGATCGCGCATAGCATTTCTGACAATGCGATCATAGATGGCCTTATCTTCTTCGGCATCATCATGCTGGCCAATAGCATTATCGACCTGCCGTTTGAACTCTACAAGATATTTGTGATCGAAGAGAAGTACGGATTCAACAAAATGACTATCGGTACATTCATCGGAGATAAGATCAAAACCGCTGTACTCGTCTCTATTCTGGGTGGTGCCATCTATGCACTGCTGGCCTGGCTTTATAGTTTGCTCGGTGGCTATTTCTGGATAGCCGGCTGGGCAGTAGTGTCATCCGTCACACTTTTCATTGCGGCTTTTTATACTTCTGTCTTGCTGCCTGTTTTCAATAAACTGATACCCCTGGAGAGTGGTGATCTCCGCAGCCAGATAGAGCGCTACGCAGAGAAGGTCAGCTTCCCACTCACCAATATCATGGTGATGAATGGCTCCAAGCGCTCGTCTAAAGCTAACGCATTCTTCAGCGGCATGGGTAGCAGCAAAAGCATCGTGCTGTACGATACGCTGATAGAGAAAATGACACCGGACGAGATCACAGCTGTACTCGCACACGAGGTAGGGCACTATAAGAAAAAGCACATCCTGCAGTCTATGGCTATCTCTGTGGTGCAGATGGGTATCATCTTTTTCATCTTCGGCTGGGTAGCCGGTAATCCCCTGATGGCCGAGGTGCTCGGCGTGAAAGAAAACAGATTCTACCTTTCCCTCCTTACTTTCACCATGCTCTACAGTCCGGTATCTACCCTGATCGGCCTGGGCATGAATGTTTTCAGCCGCAAGAATGAATACGAGGCTGATGCCTACGCCAAAGAAACCTATAGCGCCGCCCCTCTGATCTCGAGCCTGAAAAAGCTCTACTCCGACCAGCTGGGCAATCCACAGCCGCACCCAGCCTACGTTTTTGTACACTACTCGCACCCTACGCTCCTGCAGCGTATCCGCGCCATGGCGGGCTGATCTTACCATAGATAGGCTGATATCTACAATCCTCTGAGGCAGAGATGCAGTTGTTTTGCTATCGGAAACCCCGAAAAGGCATCAAAACCTGTCCGTACAGCCGGTGACGACCGAAATGTACAAGACAAGTGCCCTTTTATACAATCGGGGCGGAAAAGAGGAAACTATTTTTAAATCGTTAAATTTAAAGTCATGAAGAATATACTACTCTTCGTATCAGCACTGCTGGCCACCTCGGTGGCACAGGCCGGCACCTTCAGCATGGTCCAGATCAACCCCAATGCAGGATACTGTGACAATGTCTGGAGCGACAGCAGCAAATACTACTATGGTGCCGGAGATCTGAAGCATTTTGCACAGCTCAATGGACTCCTATACTTCGTAGCTACTGATCAGCCGTACAATGACGAACTCTGGGTCACTGACGGCACCCAGGCCGGCACGCATAAGATCAAAGACATCAACCCTAACGGAGGCTCCGGCATCGGTGACCTGCGCGTGGTGGGCAGTAAGATCTATTTTCTGGCCAACGAGACCAAGTCAGATGCTACACCTACTGATGACTGGGATCTCTATACCAGCGATGGTACGACAGCCGGCACGGTCAAGGTCAAAGACCTTGATCAGCCATTTAATACACTGCTCAGCGATGATAACGCGGGTGTGACCAACGGCAAGATCGTCTTCTGCACACAGACCGACGTGATGGTGACCAATGGTACTACATCGGGCACTAAGAGCCTTGCCTCTATCTCCCTGACCAGCTATACTACTGCCAATGGCTACTGCGAAATGAATGGCAACGTATACTTTATAGTCAATAGCGATATCTGGAAATCTGACGGCACTGCCGCAGGTACCAAGGCTGTAAAGTCCATCTCAGATAGCGCTACCTGCCACTGGAATCTCGCCTTTGCCAGCCATATCAAGGCGTATAATGGTAAGCTCTACATCATCGGATCACCTTCCGGCTTCGGTCCTGACCTGTATTCTTTTGATGGCACGGAGACAGGTATGGTGAGCAAGGTTCTCTCACTATCTATGGGCAATACCTACCCGGACAACCTCCGCGAATGCGGTGGCTCCCTTTGGTTCTCCGCTTATGATACTTCCAACTATGCCCTGTTTAAAGTGGATGCCTCTGGTCAGGCCCAACGCATCTGCACGATCAACAGTACACTCAGCTACAGTGGCAATAAGATCCTTTTCCCAAATGACTTCAATAATGGCTACGTGGTGGTGGATGCGCTCACTGGTGCTCAAAGCAGCTTTGGCCGCAGCGATCTCCCGCTGAATGGTATCGGATTTGGTGCCTACCCTAATACAGTCCTGGTCATGGGAGATAAGTTTATCTACCAGGCATATGACAGCGCTACAGGCAATCAGGTAATGTGTATCACAGATGGTACCTCTGCCGGTATCCAGGTAGTGATGCCGGGCGCTGCCAGCACTACACATCCCTTTGACTATAATCTCAGCTGCGGGCTGATAGATGTATTTGACTTTACCACCTACGGCAATAAAGTCGTAATACCGGCAGACTTCAATAATGCAGGCCGCGAACTGTGGTTTTACGAGTCAGCAGATCTGGTCAATGGCATCAAAGAGCGGGTGCAAACTACGATCTCTGTTTACCCTAATCCGGCCACAGACGTCCTGACTATAGACCTGGGCAAAGATCAGGCACTGAGCTCTGATGTAGCCATCCAGATCATAGATATGAGCGGCAGAATAGTGGGTGGCAGCACAACCTCTGGTCAGAAAACTGAGTTATCTGTATCGCTTCTCGCCTCCGGCAATTACATAGTGAATATCGTAAAAGGCGATCACCTCATAGCCCGCCAGAAGGTAGCCGTAAGCCACTAATATCAAATCCTAAAACCACCTGAGAAAGTGATGGACAAGCAGCAAAACAAAACCGCGCCTGTCCATCACTTTTCTACTTTGAGTGATATCCGCTTCAGCTTTATCACTATCAGCGAGAAGAATTTTGAAGTGCCCGATGTAGCGCATCGTCACCGCCACTGGTCTATCTTTATTTTCATGAAGGGCACAGGCCAGCACACCATAGACTTCTCCACGCTGGAGACGCGGCCCGGTTCCATCCATTTCGTATTACCCGGCCAGCTTCATGCACTGGATGGCCGCGAGGGTTTCCTGGCGCACGTACTACTTTTCACTGAGGAATTCTTTTTACTGAAAGACGAAACCAAGAATCTCCTCATGAAGCTCTTCAGCTATATGGATAGCGGAGAGCCGCCGGTACTGCACCTCACAGCCGAGGATAAAGAATACATGCACCACCTCCTATACCTCATGCAGCAGGAGAATAAAACCAAATCACAAAGCCGTGATCAGATACTGCTGGACCTGCTTTCCGTCTTCGTCAATAAATGCATGCAAGCCATGAATATCCCGCTCATGCCCATGCACTCCGCCGAGGCGCAGCAGTACCTCGGCTTTCGCAATGAGGTCGAGAAAAACTACCGCCACATACACAGCGTAGCCGAGTACGCCCAGCGGCTGAGTCTCTCCACCAAGGCCATCAATGACGTCACCCGCCAGTTCGCCGGCATGACCGCGCTGGAGTTTATCCATCAGCGTATCTTCACGGAGACTAAGCGTATGCTCCGCTACTCACAGAAACCCATCAAGCAGATAGCCTACGACCTCGACTTCAGCGATACGGCCCACTTTACCAAGTTCTTCAAGCAGAAAGCCGGTATACCACCACTGGAGTACCGCAATAGCCAATAGCATTTACCTAAAGCTGCTAGCTTTGTGCAAGGTCACTAAATGCAAGCCTTCGATTTCCCCAAAGACTATGTACTGGAAGATGACCGTGTACTCCTTCGCCCGCTGCGGGCAGAAGACTTGGAGCACCTCTCCCACTTTGGCATAGAGGAGCCGGAGATATGGTGCTATTCTCTAGTCCGTGCCGGCGGCGAGGGTGGCATGCAGCGCTACATCGATCTGGCACTCACGGGCCGCTCGGAGCAGCGCGAATATCCCTTCATAGTCTTCGATAAAAAGACCCAGCAATACGCCGGCTCTACCCGCTTCTACGACATCCAGCTACCCTTCCAGACCTTGCAACTAGGCTACACCTGGTACGGCAAAGAATTCCAGGGTACTGGCCTCAACAGGCATTGCAAATTCCTATTGCTCCAATTTGCATTTGAGGATAGGCATGCTGTGCATACTGCGGTTACGTATTTGTGCCTATCAGTACCGGTAAACTATACATCGGCCAGACCGATCTAAGCACTTCATATATCCATAATCTTCACAAAAAAATCGGGGCCCCCACCAAAGACGTAATGAGGACCCCTTCCTTTAACCCTGAAAAATGAACGCCGGCTAGCCGGCTATGCGGTAGTGCCAATGGCTGATGCCTGGGCAGATAATGGTGTGGTAGATAAATTTGAGGAGCTGATACAATCTTGTCACACAGCGAAGCCTACTCGGAGTGCCTGCTATACGCTCTGCAAAAGATGCTTAAAGTAACTTCAGCTCAGGAGGAAGAGATAGAGACTCCAGGTATGGGTGGTCTATAGAGCGGCTCTGGCGGGTCACGCTGGAAAAGAGCGTCTGGCAGATATCAGATGAAAATGTAAAGGCGGTGAAAGACACATCAAAGGGATCGTAAGACTCTTTGCCACCGGATTCTTTGCCATCACCGGCATCATCATCAGATGTACCGCTGTCATTTTCGGTATCGGTCATGGTATATATACTCTTGGCTGCCTTTGATACAGATGTATCGCGAACGACCGTGCCTAACAGCACGGCAAAGAGCATGAGTATACCTATTGACTTTTTCACTTTGGTAAATATATAAAATAAGAGAATAGCAATTAGTCTTTTTTGACTACTGCTATGCCCAGCTCTACCAGCTGCTTAGGGTCTACCACTGCCGGGGCATCCATCATCAGGTCTTTACCATTAGATGCCTTGGGGAATGCCATGGAGTCGCGGATCGTTTCGCCACCTGTCATGAGCATGACCCAGCGGTCCAGGCCAAAGGCACAGCCACCGTGTGGCGGCGCACCATATTTGAATGCATTGAGCATAAAGCCGAACTTGTGCTCGATCTCTTCCTCCGAGAGGCCCAGCTTTGCAAAGACCCTATTCTGCAGGTCGCGCTGGTGGATACGGATGGAGCCGGAGAGGATCTCGTTGCCATTCATCACCATGTCATAAGTCTGCGCCCGTACACGCAGCGGATCGCTGTCAAAATACTGCAGGTCGTCCGGGTGCGGTGAGCAGAATGGATGGTGTACAAAGTTGATCTCGCCACTCTCTTCATCTTTCTCAAAGAGAGGAAAGTCGACTACCCAGAATACACTCCATGAGCCCGGTGCGATCCAGTTCTGACGCCTGGCCAGCTCGAGGCGCAGGTCACCGAGAGACTTGCGCACCTTAGACACTTTCTCTGCTGCCACTAGGATCATGTCACCCTTTTCTGCGCCACAGGCTTTGCCTATCTCGCGCAGCTGTTCTTCGTTGTAGAATTTATCTACCGATGATTTCACTGTACCATCTTCGTTGAATCGAATGTTCACTAGACCACTGAGGCCACGGTGAGAAGCTTTGACGAAGTCAGTGAGTTCATCGAGCTGCTTGCGCGTATAGCTGGCGCAGCCCTTTGCATTCAGTGCTGCTACGAGGCCACCGGATGCGATAGTATTACTGAATACTGCGAACTCTGATGCAGGCAGGCTGTCATTCAGCTCTATGATCTTGCAGTCAAAGCGCAGGTCCGGTTTGTCAGAACCGTATAGGCGCATGGCATCAGCAAAGGTGAGGCGCAGGAAGTCCGGCAGCTCGACACCATTGGTCTTGCGAAAGACATGTTTCACCATGCCTTCAAAGTTTTCAAACACGTCATTCTGCTCTACGAAGCTCATCTCGCAGTCCAGCTGGGTAAACTCCGGCTGGCGGTCACCGCGGAAGTCCTCATCGCGATAGCACTTCACCACCTGATAGTAGCGGTCCATGCCAGCCACCATCAGGAGCTGCTTGAGTATCTGCGGCGACTGCGGTAGTGCGTAGAAAGAACCATTATGCAGGCGGGATGGCACAAGGAAATCGCGCGCACCCTCTGGGGTAGACTTGATCAGGTTAGGCGTCTCGATCTCTATGAAGCCCTTGTTGTCCAGATATTCACGCATGGCGCGGATCATGGTAGCGCGGGTCACGAGCACGTCTTTCAGATGTGGGCGGCGGATATCGAGGTAGCGATACTTCATACGGAGCTCCTCGCTGCCGTCACTTTCATTTTCTATGGTGAAGGGTGGCGTCTCTGCTTCGTTCAATATCGTCAGTGTATCAGCATAGATCTCTATCTCGCCGGTAGGGATATTAGCATTCTTGGAGGTGCGCTCTACTACCTTGCCGGTGACTTGTATTACAAACTCACGACCTAGTTTACGAGCTTGATCGCATAGGGCTGCATTGCTATCAGCATTGAGAGACAACTGCGTGATACCATAGCGGTCACGCAGATCTATGAATACGAGGTGGCCTATATCACGCACTCTTTGTACCCATCCTGCCAGAGTCACTGTCTCATTCACATTGCTGAGGCGTAGCTCTCCGCAAGTCCTAGTCCTATACATGTTTTTTATCCGTTTAGAGTGGGCGAAAGTAACTGAAAATGTGGGAATGTGCCAATGAGATATCTCTCACTGGCGCGGCTGACCTACGGCATACAGTGGGTACTAAGCGTCGCCCTCGCTACGACCTTTAAACTTGCGCACGATCCAGGCACCTGCCGCGCCGATACCCACGATCAGCGGCTTGATGAGTTTCAATAGTACGATGCCGATCTTGGCCAGAAGCCCAGTTTTGGCTAGAATGCCGCCCGCTATGAGTCCAGCTATGCCATAGGCAGCCACCTTATCAATGCTGCTGTTAAACTCTTCATAAGTATTGCCTTTCGTGAAGTTAGTAGCTTGTAGTACTGTTGAGTTATAGCTTTTGATCTCGGCCAGCTGATCTATACTACCGATAGCATTGAGAACCAGTACCCCTTTGCGGCCTAGTATGCGGATATTATAGTTGAGCGTTTCTATAGAATCATGGCCGAAGCGGAGGCGTTTCGCCCAATAGAGCTTATGTGATGCCTGATCATAGGATGGCTGCTCTGCCCAGCCTAAGAGCTCGAGTGTTTGGCCGCCCATTTTAACCCGCTCAGGGTTAGATTCCTTGATCTCCTCCTGCATTTTTTTGAGCAGTTCATCATACTTGATGTCCTTCGCATCATCGTCTTTCACATGACCTTCATCATCGTAAGTGATATTGATGGCCCAGCAGTCGGGATGATAGGGGCTGGTATTTTCAGGTACAAGCATGCCCAGAGACTCCGAGGGCGGATTGCCCCACAGATCGTGCAGTACAAATGCAGTTTGCCTGCCATCCAGATACTTGAAACCTTTGGGGATATCCAGGGAGGCTACCAAACCCAGATTGACAGTGCCGGAAGTCTGATAGTGCAGCGTGTCTATTGTTGCCATCAGGTCTTTCAGATTCACCGTATCATCCACGGCAGGCTTAGGGTCTTTGGTAGCCAGTACAGACAGTGATAATAAGAGCAGGCAAGCCGAGAGTAACGTTCTCATAGCAGGTCGGGGTTTTAATTGTGAGACGACAAAATAGCAAAATTCACAAAGAGATAATATATCAATAGGGCGACATCTGATAACCTTGCTATATTAGTCAGACAAAGCCACACCATGAGCCATACTGCCACTCAACCCATAGACTACCTCTCTCCTGACCTACCACCCTCGCTGCCGTGGGTCACTGCGCCACTGGTGCGGGCCACCAATGAGACGCTGAAAGGCTACGGTGCGTTGGTCGCGGATTATGAAGGTCATCCTATAGAGATAGTGCAGTGGCCGAAGCCTCAGGGCCGTCCTGTGGATGCAGGTACAGGTGACCAGGCTGGTACCAAGAACGGCATCTTTGAGTTCTGGCGGGAGGGGGACTACTTCTATGGCCGCAACAATGCGGTGAAGGATGAGTACCTGCTGGGCTGGTCTGTCAATCCCGGTGAGGCGAGCCGCACCATCGTGCGCGAGCGCCCGGCGCAGCGCATCCTGCTCTGGCATGCCAACTATCACCCTGATGGTGGCCAGCTCTTCTATCCGCTGAACGGTACGCCCTTCGTGACGCCACTGGCGCTGCCGGGAGATGATGTGACGCCCCAGCAGTTTGTCAACTTCTACTTTGACGGGTCGATGGGGCTGTATATACATCCGGGTGTGTGGCATGAGGGGATCTTTCCACTGGAGGCTTCGGCTCGGTTTTATGATGCGCAGGGGAGTGTTCATGCGCGTGTGAGTGTCCACTTCCCTCAGGAGTTCGGGGTGTTTCTGGAGACTGAGCTCAGGGAGCCTTGAAGTTTTCCGACTGATGAAGCAAAATCGGGATGATGGAGTCTTTATGATTCCACGGGATGTAATGACCGCCCGTAGCAAATAGTTTTACGGATACAATGGCTTGTGGCATAGCGTTTTTCAGATATTGAACATTTGCTATGTCTACGATCTTATCGTTCCGGGCGTGGATGAGATAGACGGGACAGTGTATGCGGACGAGGCTATCGGGATAGTGGTACATCTCGGTCTTGTACCACCACTCCTCCTCGGTACTAGGGCGCAGAGCACCGGGCATAAGGTAGCGGGTGACAGGCCCGGTGAAGAAGCCCCGCCACTTCTCAGCAGGCTCGGTGAGGGTATCCATAGCGCCGGCCAGCAATACTAAACCATCTACACTATCGGGCCGCAGGGCGGCAGCGAGCGGGGCCAGCGTACCGCCGAGGGAATGCCCTACCAGATAAAGCGGCCTGCCATGACGAATACTATCCATGAATGCTGCCACGATCCTGGCCTGCTCGGGCAGGTGGACACCTGTGCCGAAATCACTGTAACCGAAGCCGGGGCGGTCTATGCCTATCATGTGGTAATGAGCCAGCAGGGCTGTGTCCATCAGATAAGCACGGAAGGCATACCAGGAGCCGGGGCTGCCGTGGATAAAGATCATGGTGGGCAGGGTATCGCTACCTACGGATACGTAGTGCAGGTGGTGACCTGCTATCAGCGTGATGCGTGGGCGCAGGGTGATACCTTTCCTTTGAAACTCCTTGACGGCGCGCTGATCACTGATACGCATGCTGAGTAGCAGGTAGGGCAGTGTCAGGACCACCAGCAGAATTAGTAGCGTGATGTAGCGCTTTTTCACTGTGGCAAGATACTATTTAAATGCTCGGGCGAGCTGGCGGTGGCGATGGCGGAAGATGGCGGTGTAGATGGGGAGAAAAAGATAGCCGATCAGCGGCAGGCGTGGTGAGAAGTGGACTTCGTCCTTTATAATGGTGCCTCCACTTGTATCTGTCAGTGAGCGGGTATGTTTCCAGCATCGGTGTGTGAGGGTAGTAGAGTTTTCGTAGAAGGCTTTGTTGTCTTCTATTTTGTCAAAGGCCAGGGAGTGGAGGTCTACGGGGAGGATGCCAAATAGCAGTATGACACTGCGGAATAAGACGGTGCCCATCGGTACGGTCTGTCCGGCGAGGCTGGCGCGGTCTGCGGGGTAGGTCATGCGGACGAAGGGCATGAGTTCATCATTGACATGGCGCATCTGGGTGACGTGCTGCCAGAGGGTGGCGCGGTCTGAGGGGATGAGGGTTTGGACGGTGTAGGTGAAGTCATGAAACACGCTGACTATTTAAATTTTAGTGAACCGATGTCTCACTATTCCGGCTTTAGTGAATATGGAGAGACTATAGACTCCTGTTGGCAGAATAGAGACATTGATATCCTGAAGCGATGTTTCAATAACTATTCTACCCTCGGCATCGGTCATCACAGTATTTAGTATCTCGGTATAGGGAGCATAAAGATGGATGAGGTCTGAGGCGGGATTGGGTGAGAGGATCACGGTGCCCCGGTCCGGCTCTACCTCTGTGATACCTGTAGGTCTGCATGGATCCCAACAGACAGAGTCTGTACAATAATCTACCAGCCAGTCACCATATCCGGCACCATCTCCCAGAGAATAGATGAGGGAGAATCCAAAAGAATATCCAATGCCTTCGTATAGGCTTACATCAGGGTCCACAGATTGTAGATAGTGATCTGTATTCTTGAGGTACCAAGTTTGGACGGTATCGCCGAAAATGACAGAATATCCTATGCTGTCTACTACAAAGATATTGGAGTCACAGTTTGTAAAATTGCCTGTAGTGATATATTGCAGGCGTGTGGTATCTCCTTGATGAAGAGAAAAATCGGCAAAAAGAAAATTGCTATGTCCGCAATAGGTATTGGCGGGTCTGTAGAATACCTGACGAAGACTGGTATCTTCTCTCAAAAATCCAATAATCCGCTCTGAAAAGCACCGCGGAGGCTGAGGAGTAAAACCCTGGATCGGACAACCGCAAGCAGCCTCTTCATACCGATACTCAGCCATGACCAATTTTTTAAAACGGAGAGAATCTACCAGTGTATCTCCACCCAGGTGGAAGTAAGTCGTATCATAAACAAACACAAGATTGAGCCCCTGGCCCGGATCACAGTTATAAAAGTTATCGCAGTTCTGACTGAAAACCTTCCAGTGCGCTCCTTCGCACAAGAGTGGCCTGTAGGCACTCTGGCCCATGATGAGATGTGCTGATAAAAAAAGTGGAAGCAACGTGAAAAAAACTCGTTTCATAGCAGGTAATTCTTTACCTGAAAGGTACAATTATTTTCTAACACAAAGCCCGCTGATCAGCGGCCTTTGTGTTAGTTCATATTGACTTTTGTGGTTGTCTTGTCGTCAGGGGCTTTTGCCAGGGCTTCGATATCTATGCCGTTTTTGACGCGGGTATTCATCAGAGCGTTGTCGAGGACTTCGTCCATTGTTTTTACGAAGTGGAATTTGAGGCCCTTGATGTAGGACTTTTCTATTTCGTCTACATGCTTGCGGTTGTTTTCGCCGATGATGATGTCTTTGATGCCGGCGCGTTTTGCGGCCAGGATTTTTTCTTTGATGCCGCCTACCGGCATGACTTTGCCGCGGAGCGTGATCTCACCGGTCATGGCGAGGAATGGCCGGACGCGTCGCTGGGTGAAAAGCGACGCGAGTGCGCTGAGTATGGTGATGCCTGCACTCGGGCCGTCCTTTGGTACTGCGCCCTCTGGGAAGTGGAGGTGCACGTTTACTTTGCCAAAGAGATCAGGGTTGATGTCGTACTTGTTTGCGTTGGCTTTCAGGAAAGTCATGGCGGTGATAGCGGACTCCTTCATCACTTCGCCGAGATTGCCGGTTAGGGTCAGTCCGCCGGAGCCTTTGCTCATGGTGGCCTCTATGAAAAGTATATCGCCGCCTACTGGTGTCCAGGCGAGGCCGACTGCTACACCGGGGATATTCTCCTCTGTGTAGATGCTCTTATCAAATTTCTCCGGTCCGAGTATCTCTTTGACCTCCTCTATGCTGATGTTTCTATCATACGCATCTTCTATCGCGATATGCTTGGCCACACGGCGCATGACGGCGGCTATGACGCGGTCTAGTTCGCGTACGCCGCTTTCCTTGGTGTATTCCTCTATGATCGTCTCGAGTACTTTGTCAGAGAGAGTCACGTCTTTTGCTTTCAGGCCGTGATTGGCCAGCTGGCGCGGCACGAGATGCTTCTTGGCTATCTGTACTTTCTCTTCTATAGAGTAGCCCTCCAGTGGGATGATCTCCATACGGTCGCGGAGTGCGGGCTGGATGGTGCTGAGTGAATTTGCAGTAGCGATGAAAAGTACTTTTGAGAGGTCGTATTCCAGCTCAAGGTAGTTGTCATAGAAGGTCGAGTTTTGCTCCGGGTCCAGTACCTCCAGCAGCGCGGAAGATGGATCGCCTTTGTAGTCTGCCCCTATCTTGTCTATCTCATCGAGGATGGTGACAGGATTGCTGGAGCCGGCTTTCTTGAGCGACTGCACTACACGGCCCGGCATGGCACCGATATAGGTCTTGCGGTGACCGCGGATCTCGGCCTCATCGTGCAGGCCACCGAGGCTGATACGCACGTATTTCCTGTTGAGCGCTTTGGCTATGGATTGACCGAGGGAGGTCTTGCCTACGCCCGGAGGACCTACGAGGCAGAGGATAGGCGACTTCATATCGCCTTTCAGTTTCAGCACGGCGAGGTACTCTATGATGCGGTCTTTGACTTTGTCTATGCCATAGTGATCTCTGTCCAGTATCTGGCGGGCCTTCTTCAGGTCAAAGCTATCAGTAGTGTACACGCCCCATGGGAGGTCCAGCAGCAGCTCTACATAGTTCATCACTACGGAGTACTCTGCGGCTGCGGGGTTCATGCGCTGGAGTTTCTCCAGTTCTTTGTCTGTAGCCAGTTTGACATTGGCAGGGAGGGTCAGTTTCGCTGCTTTGTCGCGCAGGCGCTGGATGTCCTTGTCAGGCGAGTTCATACCCAGCTCTTCCTGTATGGTGCGGAGCTGCTGATTGAGGAAGTACTCGCGCTGCTGCTTGTCTATATCCGCACGCACCTTGGTCTGGATCTGGTTTTTCATTTCCAGCAGTTGCAGCTCGGTATTGAGATGCTTCAGCATGGTGCGCACGCGCTCCTTCATGTCGGCTATCTCCAGCAGGGCTTGCTTCTGCGCGGTATCGATATTCAGATTGGACGAGATGAAGTGCGTGAGCGTGATCGGATTGCTGATATTCTTCAGCATGATGCCGGCCTCAGATGGTATCTGGGGGTTCAGCTTCACGATGTTTGAAGCGATATCCTTGATAGTAGATACTTCTGCGTCAAACTCCTTGTCACTGGCAGGTGCCACATCGCGCAGGACCTCTATCCTCACCTTCATGTAGGGCTCGGTCACAGTGAGCTCCTTGACCGCAAAGCGGTTGCGGCCCTGGATGATGGCCGTGTTGGAGCCATCGGGCATCTTGATCATGCGGAGGATCTGGGCTACTGTGCCTACTTTGTAGACATCGTCGTACTCCGGCTCTTCTACATTTGGGTCAATCTGTCCGACCACGCCGATCAGCTTGTCCTTCTTGTATGCCTCTTTGACAGCCAGGATAGATTTGTCACGGCTGATGGTGATAGGGAGCACTACGCCCGGGAAAAGGATCGTATTGCGCAGGGGCAGGAGGGGCAGCTCGTCAGGTATCTCGCCGCCTTTGGCCTGCGGGTCCTCATCATCCGGCAGGATAGGGAGAAACTCTACATCGTCCTCACCAAGAGGCCCTGACAGGTATTTGTCATGATATTTTGTCATACAATCTGGTTTGAGGTTCAAATTTTTAAAGGTTCGTCATAGGGTCAATATCTGTGCCAACGCATTACCCTGCCCGCAAAACACGAATAAGGGCGCGGGCAAATTAACGTTTCTTCAGCCGATACAACCCCTCTAGATCTTCCCTAAAGGGGAGACTTTAACTATCGGGATCAACAGCCCTTATTCTCCGCCTTACCACTCCCTGCCCTCTCCTAAAATAGGAAAGGGTAACAGCCTGATCAAGGCACGCTACCGCAAACTAAAGGTACATAGCACGGAGCACAAGGCCTAACAACAAAAATTTTTACATTTACACCTCTGCCATCTGTGGCTACAAACATAAGATTGTATCAATATCATGAAAGAAGCATATATCTACGACTCCGTCCGCACGCCACGTGGCCGCGGCAAGAAAAACGGCAGCCTGCATGAGGTGAAGCCGATAGACCTGCTGGCCACCCTCTTCCGCGCGATGAAATTGCGCAATAACAACTTTGACACCTCTGAGGTGGACGATGTGGTGCTGGGCTGTGTGACGCCGATAGGCGAGCAGGGCGGCGATATAGCCAAGTTCGCGCACGTATATGCAGGCTGGGACCCGATCGTAGCGGGCATGCAGATCAACAGGTTCTGCTCCTCAGGCCTGGAGGCTATCAACCTCGCTGCGATGAAAGTGCGCAGCGGCTGGGAGCAGCTGGTAGTGGCCGGGGGTATAGAGTCTATGAGCCGCAACGCCATGGGCAGCGATGGTGGCGCCTGGTACCTGGACCCCATGGTCAATAACCATCTGGGCTTCATACCACAAGGCGTGAGCGCCGACCTGATCGCTACGGTAGAGGGCTTCACCAGAGAGACGGTAGATAACTATGCGCTGCGGTCGCACAAGCTGGCGGCACACGCGCAGAAGAATGGCTACTTCAAAAAGTCTGTGATACCAGTGGCCGATCAGAACGGCCTGCTGATACTAGATCATGAAGAGACGATCCGCGAGGATGCAAATATGGCGAGCCTGGCAAAGCTGTCGCCATCATTTGAGATGATGGGGGAGATGGCCTTTGACGCCGTGGCGCAGCTGAAATATACTTCTGTAGAAAAGATCAACCACGTACATACGCCGGGCAACTCGTCAGGCATAGTAGACGGTGCGGCCATCACGCTGGTAGGTACTAAAGAAATAGGCGAGAAATTGGGCCTGAAACCGCGTGCGCGCATAGTGTCTGCGGCGGTGACATCTGCAGAGCCGACTATCATGCTGACCGGTCCATCCTACGCTGCCGAGAAGGCGCTGAAGCTGGCGGGTATGAATAAGAAAGACATCGATATCTATGAGATGAATGAGGCGTTTGCATCGGCGGTGCTGAAGTTCCAACGCAGCCTGGATATAGATGACGAGATACTGAATGTGAATGGCGGCGCGATAGCGATGGGCCATCCACTGGGTGCTACTGGCTCTATGCTGCTCGGCACGGTGCTGGATGAGCTGGAGCGCAGGAATAAGAATACCGGCCTGATCACCCTCTGTGTAGGCGGTGGCATGGGCGTGGCTACCATCATAGAGCGTGTGTAAGGAAGAACCTCAATAGACGAATAATAAGAATGACAGAGAAAATAGCAGGGATCATCCAGAGCTCTATAGACGTGAAGACGGCGATACTGAGCGATAAGGAGATGATCACAAAAATACAGAAGGTAGCAGAGCTGGTGGCAGAACGGTTTAAGGATGGTAGCAGAGTGTATTTCTGCGGCAATGGTGGCAGTGCAGCTGATGCGCAGCACCTGGCGGCGGAGTTTACAGGCCGCTTCTATCATGACCGTGAGCCACTGCCTGCAGAGGCGTTTCATGTGAATACTTCGTTCCTCACTGCTGTAGCCAATGACTATAGCTACGACCAGATATACGAGCGTATGGTCAAGGCGCAGGGCCGGAAGGGTGATGTGCTCTTTGGCCTGTCTACCTCGGGCAACTCTAAGAATATCATCCTGGCAGAAGAAGAAGCGCGCCGCCGTGGCATTACAGTCGTATCACTGACCGGTGAGACGGGCGGCAAAATGAAAGACTGCAGCGACTACCTTTTTAACGTGCCGAGCAAGGATACGCCGCGCATACAGGAGTCTCATATCATGATAGGCCATATCATCTGCCAGCTGGTAGAGGAAATGATGATGTAACAATGGCGGCACCCATCGGCATACCGGCTATCGTGCTGGCCGGAGGGCTGGGCACACGCCTGCGCTCTGTGATCAGCGACTTGCCCAAGCCCATGGCACCGGTGAATGGCAAACCATTCCTGCATTATTTGTTTCTCTATCTGCACCGCCAGGGGGTGACGGATGTCGTGCTGTCTGTGGGCTATAAGTCAGAGGCGATACGCGACTACTTTGGTGATGTGTATGACCGCATACGGATACGCTATGCGGTTGAGGAGGAGCCACTGGGTACAGGGGGGGGCATAGCGCAGGCCATGAGCCTGATAGACTCTGATGCTATCGTGCTGAATGGCGATACCTTTTTTGATATACAACTTGCGAAGCTGTACCAGTTTCACCAGGAGCATGATGCCGATATATCCCTTGCGCTAAAGCGTATGTATGATTTTGACCGCTATGGCACGGTAGATATAGGCAATCAGGAAAGGGTGCTACAGTTTCAGGAGAAGCAGCACAGGGCAGAAGGACTGATCAATGGAGGGGTGTATATTCTGAATAAGGATCTTTTTGCCAAGGTCGCGGAGCTGGATGGCGGTGAGCTGCCACAGAAATTTTCCTTTGAGAAAGATATACTGGAGAAGCACCTGCTGCCGCTGCACTACCACGGCTGCGAGTTTGACAATTACTTTATCGATATAGGCATACCGGAGGACTATAGCCGGGTGCAGGAGGATTTTAAATGATCAACGGAATACCGATAGTTCACTCAGGAGTTCCCCAATAAAGATCATGACCACCATAACCAGTATCACTCGCTTACCTACCAGACTATAGTCATCTTTGAAATTTTCTTCGAGAGCATGCGCTCGTTTTATTTTATCCGGATAGCGTATAAACATCCAGATACGGCCAATGGCATGAATGATACCATGTATAAATAAATGGTGCATTGTTTAAATAGGCTTGATACCGTCAAATATAGAAAAGTGCGTCAAATGAGTTTGCCCGCGAGATCAGCCTTGACGTGATTATCCCATTCGCTTTTCAAAATACTGAGTACAATGCTATCCCTGCGGCCACCTTCCGGATCGGGTCCATTCTGACGCAGTACACCTTCTACCGTGCAGCCGATGGCTTTCATGGCGGCTATGCTGCGGGCATTATTTTTATCTGCGCGAAACTCTACATCAAACAAAAAACCCTCACATTACTGTGAGGGTTTAAGTCGGGGTACCAAGATTCGAACTTGGGACCCCCTGCTCCCAAAGCAGGTGCGCTAACCGGACTGCGCTACACCCCGAAACTGTCTTTTGCGGTGAGAGAGGGATTCGAACCCTCGGTACAGTTTAACCCGTACGTCAGTTTAGCAAACTGGTGGTTTCAGCCTCTCACCCATCTCACCATTATGGCAGCTAAGACCTTCCTCGCCTCTCGGAGAGGGGATGCAAATATAGAAAAATCCCAAGACCGTCTAAATTTTTTTGAATGAAAATAATAAAAGCTCAAAGTCTATGTCTGGCCGGTCAGTGAAAATTGAATAACCGGGTACTCCCAAACTGGTACAATATCCTATATGTATCATTACAATACTGTATCCGTATAATTATGTCACATCTGATTTTGTGATAAAAGGTAAATTGCAAAGAATAGCGCCATTACTTTAAAGAATAATTAACCCTATATATGATTAAATCCAAACTTCTGACAGTAGTTCTCACCGGCTTGCTCTCTGCTGTAGCTATGGCGCAGGTACCCCAGCTGATCAACTATCAGGCTGTAGCCCGCAATGCGTCAGGGGCAGTACTGGCAAATCAAAATATCAGCGCGCGTTTCACCATTCATGATTCATCACCTACCGGCACTATAGAGTATCAGGAGATCAAAAGTGGTCTGGTGACCAACCAATTTGGTCTCTTCACTTACGCCATCGGATCAGGTACAGTGACGAGTGGTGCCTTTGCGAGTATCACCTGGGGCGGAGGAGAGAAATTCCTTCAGGTGGAAGTAGATCCCACCGGAGGATCTTCCTATGCCATCAGTGGCACCAGTCAACTGCTGAGCGTACCATACGCTCTATACGCCGCCAATGGATCGCCAGGTCCTACCGGTGCTACAGGACCGGCCGGAGGCATAGGCCCTACCGGGCCTCAAGGGAGCACAGGTGCCACAGGTGCGGCCGGTACCAACGGCACTAATGGAATGACCGGGGCTACCGGTCCGACCGGATCAGCGGGTACGAATGGCACAAATGGCGCTCCAGGTGTGACAGGCCCTACAGGTGCACCAGGTACGAACGGCACAAATGGTAATAATGGTGCTACGGGACCCACGGGTGCGACAGGAAACAATGGAACTAACGGGGCTACTGGACCTACCGGCGCAGCCGGTACAAATGGAACAAATGGGCTGACGGGACCCACCGGGGCTACGGGTATCAATGGCACAAATGGCGCTACCGGGCCTACCGGGGCTACTGGTGCTACAGGAACTGCAGGTGTGAACGGAGCAATAGGACCAGTGGGACCTACAGGCGCGGCGGGTGCTAATGGTAGCAGCGGTGTGACCGGTGCTACCGGGCCTACAGGTGCTAATGGTTTGACGGGTCCTACGGGACCAGACGGAGCTACCGGTAGCGACGGTGCGACAGGACCTACAGGATCTGGTGGGGGCGCTACAGGCCCGACGGGCCCATCTGGTATAAATGGCATTACCGGAGCTACTGGACCTACCGGAGCGGATGGCATAGCAGGCCCCACAGGTCCGCAGGGCGTGGCAG
>JAFDYQ010000030.1 GCA_018267365.1 Bacteroidota bacterium
TGGCGGAGGTTTGGGTGAGGTGGCCGTTTGTATTAAAGCCCTCTCCTTCAGAGAGCCCGTCCGCCGTGGCGGAGGTTTGGGTGAGGTCATTCTCCTTCATATAGCTCATATCCTCCTGCGCCTGCTGCTCCTTTCCCCAGCCGTAGTGATGCCGCAGCGCAAACATACCCAGGCTCACAGGCATCTTGCCCGTAGCCGCGCGCTGGAAGAGGCGCGCCTCAAAGTGCTGAGACAGCTGCTTCATCTCATGTATGATCGCATGGTGGCATGCCCACTTCCGCCGCCAGTAGCGCCAGATATCGTCATAGTAGCCCGCGCGGGCCAGCGCCATGCCCAGGTAGAGCGTATCATCCATCATGGCAAATTTGTTGATCTTCTCGAGCGCCTGCAGCGTGCGCTCCTCGGTCCATTTTTCCGCATAGCGGTTTCCGGTGTGTGCTGACATAGATTCAGTTTTGATATAAAAATTATGATTGAAAAATATAAGACAGATCATTCCCCCACTGAGGCCGTAGCGGGTGCGAAACGTCGCTGGCGCCTGACATCGCCATACGCTAAATGTATCCTTACAAATATAGCAATAATAGCTATAATAGCAACTTTAAACACTCAATACTTATTCACAAATACTATTCCCGGCACATCACAGCGGGTCATAGCAGTAGTCTCATTAGCACCTATATGTATATATTTCTATGAGAAATAACCTATTTTCATCATAAACTAAAAATTACAAAGAAAATCATGGATCAAAGAAAATCTAGCCTCCCGCTTCTTGTCCTTGCCGTATTTCTCATCATCTCTGTCATACCCGCCCAGGCTCAGTGGCTCCTCACTGTCAAGACGCCTAAAGGCAGCGAAGATATCACCTGCCGCTACTATGAAAACAATGCCGCCACGCTGCTCAATAATGCTACCATCACCTACTTTGTAGCATACAATACCAACTCACCACAAGTCAAAAAATACCTCCAGGTGCTCAAAGCAAACTGGAAGATCACTAAAGATGTAGAGTTGATCAGCTTCGATCAGGTCAAGTCAAAACTGGCTGCCAATGCCGTTTTCATAGCTCCTACTGTGCAGCTTTTTACAGATGTACGGCTGGTGGGGTATTCCATCATGACCTTCGCAGATGAGGCCATCAGCCACCCCGATGATGCCATCAAAGAATCTGACGGCAATCTCAATTTCTACAAAGGCATCATACACAAAAAGTTTATGATCGAGCAGCCGTGGGATGTAGTGAAGGCACAAGCCAAAAACGGCGAAAAATTGAAAGTTCTCATGGCAGAAGACAAGACCTCGATGTTCAAGTCACTGAGTGGCACCAATCTCTCTCCGTTTGAGATGGATGAAAACAAATTTCTGGCCTGGAATGAAGACGTCTTTCGCCAGCAGCTGCTCGGCTATCAGGGCTACTATGAGACCTACGTAGCTACAGACAAAGTAAAGGAAGCAGCCAAAGACATGAAAAACCTTGTGACACCTGCAGTGGGCAAGCTCAAGACAGAAACCCTCTACGTACCGGACTATGTGCTGGCCCAGCAGGCTAAATCCAATGAGCCCCTCGCGGCCGACAAAGCGATGAAGGACTACCCCTTTGCATGGAAGAAGCTGACCAACGCAGACTTTAAGAAAAAACTCAAAACAGGCGAGCACTTTTACTATCTCCACATGGACCGCCTGTATGATGTACAGTGGCTCTGCGAGGTCATAGACGCCGGCACCGGCACCATAGTCTACACCCGGTATTATTGCTGCGATCTGGCCCTCAGCCCCGGTATGCTCAAGGCATTGAAAACCGACATCAGCAAGTGATCACTCGGGATGCCCGCTCAGAAAGCTCTTGCTCACCACCATCGCAGGAGCTTTTTTATTTTTATTTGATTATCAATAAGTTACAAGAGATTCGTCAAGCGCGCACTCCTGCCGCTCTCCGGTCGGAAAACTTGCCGCAGCACCCCTTGCTCGTTCCCCGAAAACATCTATATTTGCACCCTCTCAAGGAATAAGGCCCATGGTCTTATGGTCTGCCCGGATGGCGAAATTGGTAGACGTACTACCTTGAGGTGGTAGCGCCCGCAAGGGCATGGGAGTTCGAGTCTCCCTTCGGGCACAGAACCCCCTCCCCACGGAGGGGGTTCTTGCATTATAGCCCCTTTTCATCAGATACTAGCGGCTGTTACCCTCTCTTATTTTAGGAGAGGGCAGGGTGTGGTAAGGCTGCGTCCAGAGCGGCTGTTGCATCCTCACCAGCCTGTGTTTGTGGACATTTATACAGCCCCCATCCTGTAAGCTTTCTCCTCCTCATCCGTTACCTTAGAGTATGCCCAAACTGTACTTTGGCCGCGGTACCGCAGACCTCCCCTTGCACTATGGCAAGGTGCCCCTCTGGCTCTCCGAGCGCATGAGTGCGCTGGGCGGCGCCATCATAGAGAGCATCGTGCTGGACTATGGCAAAAGTGAAGCGCTCAGGCGCCTCAGCGACCCGCTGTGGTTCCAGTCCTTCGGCTGTGTGCTGGGCATGGACTGGCACTCATCGGGCATCACTACCTCTGTGATGGGCGCGCTGAAGAAGGCCATCGAGCCAAAGAGCCGCGAGCTGGGCCTCTACATCTGCGGCGGCAAGGGCAAATACTCCAAACAGACGCCCTCAGAGCTGATGGCTATAGCTGGCAAGACTGGCCTCGATGGCATGAAGCTCGTACATGCCAGCCGGCTCAGCGCCAAGGTGGACAACACTGCCATACAGGATGGCTTTCAGCTCTACCTGCACTCCTTCATCCTCTCTGATACGGGCGAGTGGGCCGTGATACAGCAGGGCATGAATGGCGATGCCGGCATGGCACGGCGCTATCACTGGCACTCAGAGCAGTTCCGGTCGTTTCTGGAGAGCCCGCACACCTTCATCTACGGCCACAACCAGGGCCGGATACTCAACCTCACCGACCCGCTCGCCACAGAGACCAAGGACGGCATGGTAGCCCTCATCAGAGAGAGCCCCGCCCGCATCTTCCCCGAGGTGAAGCGGATCATCATGCCCTCTCACCACGAGGTAAAGGCTAAGGACGTAGACCTCAAACGCCTTGGCGCCATCCTAGCCGTAGCGCACGAGAAGGACCTCCGCAGCTTTGAGTCGCTGCTGATGCTGGAGGGCGTAGGGCCGCGCACTATACAGTCGCTGGCACTGGTCAGCGAGGTGATACATGGCACACCCTCCCGCTTTGATGACCCTGCACGCTTCAGCTTTGCCCATGGCGGCAAGGATGGCCATCCCTTCCCTGTACCTACCAAGGTATACGATGAGACCATCCATTACCTGCGCGAGTCTGTAGACAAGGCCAGGATAGGTATCAATGACAAGAACGAAGCCATCCGCAACCTCTCCAAAGTGATACAGTGGATGGAGAATGACTTCACACCCAATGGCAACTTCGATGGAGCCATCCGCAAGGAGCGCGAGGAGTCATACCTTTATGGCGGACGCACAGTCTTCGGCAAGGCTAAGCCGCCTCAAAAGGACAAAGGAGGCGACCAGCTCTCTATATTCTAGTCATCGTAGCGTGTAGCATTGTTTTTGTAATGACCATAAACAAACAGCTTAGGAGGCTGTTTCTCTAGGAATGCTGAAGTTTAATGACAAAGGTATCTACTGCGAGCAGGCAGATGTGTATATAGACCCATGGGGCCAGGTAGACCGCGCCATCATTACACATGCACACTCAGACCACGCTCGCTGGGGCTCGCGTCACTACCTGGCGCACCACTACTCGGTGCCGGTCATGCGCTGGCGGCTAGGCTCCGGCATCAATGTGACGGGCATAGGCTACGGCGAAACGATCAATATCAATGGGGTCAAAATTTCCCTGCATCCTGCGGGGCATATCATAGGTTCTGCACAGGTGCGGCTGGAGTACCGGGGCGAGGTATGGGTAGTGAGCGGCGACTATAAACTGCAGAATGACCACCTCGCTACACCCTTTGAGCCGGTGCGCTGCCAGCACTTTATCACAGAGTCTACGTTCGGCCTGCCGGTGTATCGCTTCCCTGCTGTAGAAGTAGTGCAGACAGAGATCAATGACTGGTGCGCAAAGAACACCGCCGCCGGCAAGACTTCCGTCATCATCGGCTATGCTTTGGGCAAAGCCCAGCACATACTCTACGGCCTGGATCGGTCTATCGCTCCTATCTATGCCCACGGCGCCGTGGTCAATATGAACCGCACACTGGAGCAGAGCGGCTTTGACTTTTCATATGCAAAGCCGCTGGACTATTCGCTGTCAAAGAAAGACCTGCAAGGCTGTATCGTCATAGCGCCACCCTCTGCGGTAGGTACACCCTGGCTGCGCCGCTTTGATCCATACAGCATAGGCATCTGCAGCGGCTGGATGCAGCTGCGTGGTGCGCGGCGAAGGCGCGGTGTAGACCGCGGCTTTGTGATGTCGGACCACTGTGACTGGCAGCAGCTCAATACCGCTATAAAACTCACCGGCGCAGAGAATGTCTATGTGACACACGGCTACAAATCTATCTACGCCAAATGGCTGCGCGATGAGATGCATCTCAATGCTACCGAGGTAGACACGCTCTACGAAGGCGAGAGCATAGAGGGCGATAAAGAAGAAGCTATAGCAGAGAACACACAGACGGGTATTGCTTCGCAAGAAAGCAATGAGGACCAGAGCATTTCCTCACCAGAAAACGGAGATGCCGCATGAAAGCCTTTGCTGAGCTATACACTGCTATAGACCAGACCACCAAGACCAATGCAAAGGTGGATGCACTGGTGGAGTATTTCGCGTCAGCGCCGGAGACTGATGTGCTCTGGACTGTAGCCATGCTCACGGGCAAAACACCTAAACGCACCATCCGCTCCGGCGAGCTGAAAGAATGGAGCGCCGAGATGTCAGGCCTCCCCTACTGGATCTTTGATGAGTCCTACCATATAGTCGGTGACCTCGCAGAGACTATCACGCTGATACTCCCGCCGCCCTCTTCGTCTGCGGGTTATTCGCTCACAGAGACCATAGCGTTCCTTCGTTCGCTGGATCAGTATGGCGATGAGGACAAGAAGATAGCCATACAGCGGCGCTGGGATGAGATGGATACAGGTGAGCGCTTTGTATTCAATAAACTCATAACAGGTAGCTTCCGCGTGGGCGTGTCAAAGCAACTCGTGATCAAGGCGCTGGCCAGGCAATTTAAGATAGAGGAAGACACCGTAGCGCATCGCCTCACCGGCGACTGGAGCCCGGACACTACCACGCTCACCACGCTGCTTTCCGCCACGGGCGATACAGATAGCTACTATCGCCCTTACCCTTTCTACCTTGCCTATCAGCTGGAGCAGCCTGTAGAGGAGCTCGGCGATGTACGCGACTGGCAGATAGAGCAGAAGTATGATGGCATACGCGGGCAGCTGCTAGTGCGTCGTGGTGAGCTATTCGTCTGGAGCCGTGGCGAGGAGCTGATGACGGAGAAATTTCCCGAGTTTGAGATCCTGAAAGATATACTGCCTGATGGCACCGTGATAGATGGTGAGGTACTGCCCTTTCGCGATGGAAGACCACTGCCTTTTCACCTCATGCAGACCCGCATAGGCAGGAAGAACCTGACCAAGAAATCACTGCAGGAAGCACCGCTCGTGATGATGTGCTATGACCTGCTGGAGTATCACGGCGAGGACATCCGCACACGCCCTATGCAGGAGCGCCGCGCACTATTAGAGCAGGTGGTGAAAGATGCTAATGCCATCGCCGCTGTGCCGCTGCTGCTCTCGCCGGTATTAGACTGCAAGACATGGGAGGAAGCCACACGAGCACGCGAGACCGCGCGGGACAATAACTGCGAAGGCCTGATGCTGAAGCATAAAAACAGTCCCTACGAGACGGGCCGCCGCAAGGGCCAATGGTGGAAGTGGAAAGTAGACCCGCTCACCGTGGATGGTGTGCTGCTCTATGCACAGCGTGGGCATGGCCGCCGCGCCAATCTGTACACAGATTATACCTTTGCCATCTGGGATGGCGATGAGCTCGTACCTTTTACCAAAGCGTATAGCGGCCTTACCGATAAAGAACTGCTACAGGTGGACAACTGGATCAAGCGCAATACGATTGATAAATTTGGCCCGGTGCGGAGTGTAAAGGCGGAGCTGGTCTTTGAGATCGCCTTTGAGGGGATCAATAGATCGCCGCGGCATAAGTCTGGCGTGGCGCTGCGCTTCCCGCGCATCCTGCGCTGGCGTACAGACAAAAAGAAAGAGGACGCCAATACCAAAGACGACCTCATGAAACTGATAGAAATGCAGGAGGCTACAAGATGAATGCTGCAAAGGAATGGTTCAAACTAAAGGGCTGGAAGGCACATGCCTTTCAGAAGGAGACCTGGGCGGAGATCGCTGCGGGCCGCAGCGGTCTGCTCAATGCACCCACCGGCATGGGCAAGACCTTTGCGATCTGGTTTGGTGTGCTGCAAGACTTTATCACGCAGAATGAAACAGAGTACAAAGAGGGCCTGCACTGCCTCTGGATCACGCCGCTGCGCGCTTTATCCAAAGAGATAGAGATGGCTACCAATCAGGTATCGCAAGACCTGAACATACCCTACCGTATCGGCCTGCGTACCGGTGATACGACAGCCTCAGAACGCGCCAAGCAAAAGAAGAAAAGCCCAGAAGCGCTGATCACCACCCCTGAGAGCCTGCACATGATGCTGGCGCAAAAGGGCTATGCAGATACGTTTAAGAATCTTCAGTTTGTAATAGTAGATGAGTGGCACGAGCTGCTGGGCAGCAAGCGCGGCGTGCAGATAGAGCTGGCACTATCACGATTGAAAAGCATTAATCCGGAACTCAAGATATGGGGTATCTCTGCTACCATAGGCAATCTGGACAGAGCTAAAGAGATCCTGCTCGGTGAGCGCAATGAACAGGCTGCTATGGTGCGCGCCGATGTGAAGAAGAAGATAGACATAGAAACTGTTTTCCCTGACACGCTGGAGAAGTTTCCCTGGGCGGGGCACCTGGGCATCAAGCTGGCAGAGAAGGTCCTGCCCATCATAGAGGCGAGCATTTCTACACTGCTTTTCACCAATACAAGATCGCAGGCGGAGATATGGTTTCAATACCTGCTACAGATAGCACCGGACCTGGCTGGCGTGATAGGCCTGCACCACAGCAGCCTGGACGAAGAGACCCGCAAGTGGGTAGAGGAAGCACTGCACGATGGCCGCTTGAAGGTAGTGGTATGCACCAGCAGCCTCGACCTCGGCGTGGACTTCCGCCCGGTAGATACAGTGATACAGGTAGGCTCTGCCAAAGGTGTAGCGCGATTTATGCAGCGCGCGGGGCGCAGCGGCCACCACCCGGGCGCCACGAGCCGCATCCACTTCCTGCCTACCAACTCTCTGGAGATAGTAGAGGGCGCCGCCCTACGTTATGCCATCGCGCATAAAAAGATCGAGAGCCGTATCCCTTTCATCCGCTCCTTTGATGTGCTGGTGCAGTACCTGGTCACGCTGGCAGTGTCAGATGGCTTTGAGCCGGAGCAGATATACAGCGAGATCAAGGCTACGCACTGCTTCAATTCCGTGAGCCGCGAGGAGTTTAACTGGTGCCTGAACTTCATCACCATCGGGGGGCAATCGCTCACCGCCTACGACGAGTTTCACAAAGTAGTGGTAGAAGACGGCATCTACAAAGTGACGAGCAAGGCCGTAGCCCTGCGGCACCGGCTGAGTATGGGTACCATCGTGAGCTATGTGATGATGCGCATCAAGTATATCGGTGGCAAGAGTATCGGCTCGGTAGAGGAATGGTTCATCTCCCGGCTGAAGAAGGGCGACGTATTTGTCTTTGCCGGGCGCAACCTGGAGCTGGTATCTGTGAATGGCATGGAGGCACTGGTGCGCAATGCCAGGAAGCGCGGCGTAGTGCCCTCATGGATGGGTGGCCGCCTGCCTATGTCGGCGCAGCTCTCAGAGACCATCCGCCACGAGCTGGACGAGTACACACAGGACCGGATAGGCAACCCGGAGATGAAGATGCTCGTGCCACTCTTCGTGGAGCAGAGCAAACGCTCCCACCTGCCATCGGCCAATGAATTGCTGATCGAGAAGTTTAAAACACGCGAGGGCTGGCACGTATTTGTCTATCCTTTTGAGGGCAAGTTTGTGCATGAGGGCATGGCCAATATACTGGCAAACAGGATGGCGCAGAAGCGGTCCTTCACCTTCTCCATCTCTATGAATGACTATGGCTTTGAGCTCTTGAGCGATCAAGACATACCTATAGAAGAGCTGCTGCAAGAGAATCTTTTCTCTCCCGAGCACCTGACACAGGATGTGCTAAAGAGTATGAACGTGACGGAGATGGCTCTGAGGCGCTTCCGCGATATAGCGGGTATCGCAGGGCTGACTTTCTCCGGCTATCCAGGCAGGCAGGTCAAGACCAAGCACCTGCAGGCCAATGCGATGCTCTTCTTCCGCGTCTTTGAGGATCATGAGCGCGAGAATCTCTTACTGCGCCAGGCGTATGACGAGGTCTTTGACTTTGAGCTGGAGATCACGCGTCTCAGGGAGGCCTTTGAGCGCATCAGCAATCAATTTATCATCCTGAAATATCCTGAAAAGCCGACGCCGTTTGCATTCCCGATCATGACCGAGCGCTTCCGCGAGAAGTTTAGCACGGAGGATGTAGAAGCAAAGATCATGAAGATGAAAGCCTATATAGAATCAGCCCCATCCAAACCTTCCCCAAAGGGGAAGGCTCAAACAAAATAATGAGGCGAGGGCGAAGAATGAGGGACGATGCCAGGTAACAAAATGATACTTATGATGTGGGTGATATTCATTTTGCGTTTTCGCGTTTTTGCGGTTAAATCATAACAATATGCCAGAAGGACCATCGCTATATATACTGAGGGAGAAAGTCGCTCACTTTAAAGGAAAGAAGATACTGGAGGCGGACGGCTATGCTAAGGGTATAGATATGTCACGAATAGAGGGGCAAAAGGTGAAAGACATCCGTACCTGGGGCAAGCAGTTGCTGTTTATCTTCAAGGATTTTACTATGCGGGTGCACATGGGTCTGTTTGGCAGCTATATGATAGATGACCGCAAGAAGGTCAACGCCAGCCTGCACCTGCGCTTTGCGGATGGTGAGGTCAATTTCTACGTATCTACCGTGAAAATAGTAGAGGGCGATGTGCATGATAGCTACGACTGGGCGGTAGACATCATGGCGGAGGAGTGGAACGCGAGGAAGGTGTACAGCATCCTGCGCGACAAGCCTAAAATGCTGGCTTGCGATGCGCTGATGGACCAGCATATTTTCTCCGGCTCGGGCAATATCATCAAGAATGAAGTGCTCTGGCGTGTAAAGCTGCACCCCGAAGCGGTAATGGCCAGGATACCTGACGCTAAGCTAAGGGAGATGATCCGCGAGACACACAAGTATGCGTTTGACTTCCTGCGGTGGAAAAAGGATGGCGTACTGAGCAGGAACTGGCAAGCCTATGAGCAGAAGGTATGCCCACGCTGTAATGTCGCCTTTAAGGTAAATGATACTGGCAAATCAAAACGGCGGACGTATTATTGCACGAAGTGCCAGGTAAAGTATTGAACAATGCAGTATCGGCATGTATTCAGCCCCGAAGTGACGTCCTATATCAGAACCGGGCATCGCCCGGTGAGCACAGGCGCGTATGGCGATGCCATACGCGCCACATATTGCGCCCCTTCGGGGCTTAATACAAAGTACAATTTTGTGCTATCATTATCTTTGATCCCTCAATGCAGCTTACTTTAAATGACATTACCTTCACGCTACTCTGTGAGAAAGCGCTGTACCGCGAGCAGGACCACACGCTGATCCTCTCTGACCTGCACCTGGGCAAGGCGACCCATTTCCGCAAGGCGGGTATACACCTGCCTATGGATAGCGCGATGAAAGACTACGCACAGCTGCGCCTGCTCATACACCGTATGCAGCCGGCGCAGGTCTACATCCTTGGTGACCTCTTTCACAGCGAGCATAATAGTGAGTGGGATCTCTTCGCTGCTACTATCAAAGCCTTTCCGGAGGTAAAGTTTGTACTCGTGCTGGGCAATCACGATATACTAAAGCACCATCACTACGCTGAGCTGAATATGGTGCTGGTAGAGGATACGCTCATAGAGCATGGTATAGCCTACACCCACGCACCGATGAAGAAGATACCCGATGGCCACATCAATATAGCAGGCCACATACACCCCGGTGTGGAGCTGAGAGGTGCAGCGCGGCAGTACCTTACCTTACCTTGTTTTTATTTCCATGAAAACTGCTTGCTATTACCGGCCTTTGGCCACCTGACGGGGCTCAAGATCATGCGCAATGAGCGGGGTGCCCGCATCTACGCAGTGACAGGCAGCAAGGTGGTCAGTGTGCTTTAGGAGCTTTACGCGTAAGTGGTATCTTTTCGTATTCCATCTGTATCTTCTCTGCCTTGGTCTCCGTATTACCAGACCAATGCTGCTTGTCCAGCCTGTAGAGCGAGAAATGTATGTCATGCAGCACACCAGCCGGAGGTGCACCGGATACATACTCCAGCCGGGTAAACTCGAGATCGGCCCTGCGCCTGTAGGCGCGCCAGCGGCCTTTTATGATCCAGTGGTAGCCCTCGTAGATCACCTCCTCCTGATAGCGGTGCAAACAACGCAACGTGATGACGCCATCATACTCATCCTTAGTAATAATATGGGGGGTACCATTATTGACAGTCTTTACCAGCTGCCACTGACCGCGTAGCAGACACTTCTTATGTCTGGTATGCGCCACATCCTGTGCGCTCATAGTAGCCACACAGAGCAGCCATAGCAGTAGGCAGCAGCTTCTCAGCATGGCATCACTGTATCTCCAGCCGTATGGCGGCAGTTGTTTTACCATTGGATAGGCGTAGGATATATTGCCCGGTAGCCATGTTGCCGCGGCTTATGATGAGTTCGCCGCCGGAGACGCGCCCCAGATCGGTTACCAGCTGGCCCTGCAGGTCATAGAGACGTGCATCCATAGGACCTGTTTCTTTGGCTATCTGTACCTGTGCAGTAGTGCGCATAGGGTTAGGGCGGATGCTGACCTGTATCTGCTCTCCGGTCATATAGAGGATACCAGACGGCTGGGCCACGGTATCTGCCCTATCTGCCAGTATATAGATGCGCTCGGTATCGGCACCACACACCTGTGTAGATATGAGGGTGACGAGGTAGAGCCCGGAGTCAGCATAGGCATAGCTCACGGTATCTGTAGTAGTCACGAGCGAGTGCCCATCGCCAAAGTCCCAGTGGTAAGAGCTACCTGTACTCATAGTAGACCCCAGAGAAACCGACAGCAACGTATCAACGGTAGTATATAAATGGCCTGTAGATACTGAGTCCGTGCGTATATGCAGGGTATTGGATACGGCTCCGCAGCCCAGGCTGTCTACACCGCTCACAGCATAGCTGCCGCCGGTGTGAATCGTGAGAGATACGCCGGTGTCTCCTGTGCTCCACCGGGGATGATACAGGTCTGTGAGTGTAGCAGTGAGGGTCAGGTCGGCGCCTTTGCAGATAGCTGTATCAGGAGCAGCTATGCTGGCGCTGCCTATGCCGCTATGGTTTTGAATATTGAATGTGAGCAAGTCCGGACAGAGGCTGCTATCCCTGATGGTCACATTGTAGCTGCCGGCGCTGAGATGATTGATAGTACTGGTGGTGGCGCCGGTATTCCAGAGTACAGTATATGGCGGGTGCGGCCCGGTCACGCTGACTGTAGCGCTGCCATTAGCTTGCAGGCAGTTTTCGTCTGCGGTGGTCAGCGAACTGCTATATGGGGTAAAGGTCTTGCTAAAAGTAGCGGAGTCTACTATCGCACCGCTGAGGTTATAGGTATTGTAGTGTATTACATCATGCCGGATACTCCACTCCATAAAGTTGTTTTGCGACAGCTCAAACTGGATATTAGGTGCATTGCTATTGGTGTGTGAGTCTGGCGTAGCACCGCCTGCACCACCGGTGATGAAGTAACGCACGCCATGGTAGATACCGCGCTCATAGTTGTGTGTATGGCCATTGAGGACCACGTCTACATGGTACTTTTCAAAGAGAGGTACGATGCTCGTACGCATATCCACATTGCCCTGATACATATAGAATGGCGTGAAAGGGATATAGTACGAAGCGTCCCAGCCATTGCTCCATGGTGGCTGGTGAAAGTAGACAAAGGTCCACTCACTGTTGTTGCACTTCAGTTCATTCTCCAGCCATACGTATTGTGCACTGCCAGCTGTATAGCTAGAGTTGCCATCTATGGTGATAAACTTTGCATTGCCCCAGGTGAAGGAATAGTACTTTTCTGAGTTAGCCGGGTTATTGTGCGGCAGGTGAAAGGCATCTGTATAGTTCGAATTGTTAGTGATCACATCATGATTGCCTATGGCGGTGAAGTGGCAGTGATCTTTGAGCTGCTGGGTATAATGCTGGAAGTAGTCTACATCGTACGCATTGCCCACGAGCTGATCCACATCGCCGCACACGAGGCTAAACTCAGAGCTCCTGGCTGCCATCAGTGATGCGATTGTATTCTGTGTGCCATTATTAAAGCCACAATCTCCGTAGGCCAGGAAGGTCACATCGCGCACGCTGTCCGGCTTGGCGGTATAGAAATACTCCGTCCCGGTAGACATCGTATCGCTATAGGCGTGATAGTAGTACTGCGTATTGGGCTGCAGGCCGGAGATGGTGATGGCATGGATCTGCGTCGCGCCGGCCTCTGCTACAGAATCATTGAGCGCGGAGGGCGAGAGGCCATATTTCACCTTGCCGATGGCAGAGGTGGTACGCCTCCAGGCTATGATAGCACTATGCTGATCTGGTGATTGTATGTTAGGATAGCGGTTGACTACCTGGCTGTAGGATGGTGTACAGAGCGCTATGTAAACAAGGCAAGAGAAGAGAATCTTTTTCATCTATACTATAAGAAAGCGCCAAGTTAAACATTAAGAAAATGTTAAGCCAACATAAAGTGGCAATTAACGCTTGTAAATACAGAATGAATATTCAATAGATTATATGTGTTTTATTCTGCTTCGATCCGTAAATTGCTTTTCTTTTTACCCGTAAAAGCAATCTATATATTTGAAAAATAATGCCCTACGCAAACTTTATCAAAAATTATGACAAAGAGCATTTTCCTTAGGGTCAGCAAACGTCTATATTTGTATCACAAACGACCACAGTGGCTAAGAAGAAGAAAATCATCTTTACCATAGGCTCGCCAAACCAGACGAGCCAGATGCATCAGATATCCTCCTTTCTGCAGGATGAGTATGACTGTTGGTTCACACAGTTCTATCCTGATTACGAGTTTGAGACCTGGCCGCTAAAGTGGGGTCTGCTGGAGAATACGATCATGTCAGGTCACTTCAAGGCTAAGGCAGATAAATACCTGCAGGATCACGGCCTGCAGAATGACTACATGGCGCAGAAGAATGATTACGACATGGCGGTATTTTGTACAGATCTGATCGTGCCGCGCAAGCTCAAAAAAGCAAAAACCATCTGGGTGCAGGAGGGCATGATAGACGAGCTGACACCCTGGTCTAAGGTAGTCAAGGCCTCCCGTGTGATACCACGCTACTTTGCCATGGGCACTGCGCTGAATGGCAGCTCGAACCTATGCGATATTTACTGCGTAGGCTCAGAGGGCTACAAAGGCTTCTTTGAAAGAATGGGCACTGACCGTGACAAGATGGTGGTGACAGGCATACCCAACTTTGACGATATACCTTCCTTTGTACATAATGATTTCCCCTATCACGACTATGTGCTGGTCGCTACCTCGGATATACGCGAGTGCTTTCGCAAGGATGACAGGATGGGATTTCTGCAAAGATGCAAGGAGATCGTAGGCGGCCGCCCGGTAATATTTAAATTGCATCCGAATGAAATACCTGACCGGGCAAAGAGCGAGATCCGACAGGTCTTTGGCGAGGATGCGATGATCTACCACCAGGAGGGCAACTCCAATCATATGGTGGCCAACTGCTCTGAGCTGATCACGCAGTTCTCTACGCTGGTATATGTAGGTATCGTACTGGGCAAGAAGGTCCACTCCTACTTTGACCTCAATGAACTGTACCGGCTGGTGCCGGAGCAGAACGGCGCCACATCTGCGAGAAGAATTGCAGATATTTGCCGCGGCTATATGGAGTATGAGGGCAGCGGCCCGGCCTACCTCCGTGAGCACGCACACGAAGAAAGCAACGCATTGGTTTGACACAAAAAATAGTAACCGTAATACAGGCCCGCTCGGGCTCTACCCGCCTGCCCGGCAAGGTCATGATGGACATACTGGGCCGTCCGCTGCTGCTGCGTATAGTAGAGCGTGTACAGCGCGCCGCACTGGCGGGCACCATCGTGATAGCCACCACCACAGAGAGCAGCGATGATGTGATAGAGAAACTCTGCGAGCAGGAGGGACTGAACTGCTATCGTGGCAATCGTGACGACCTCCTGGACCGGCACTATCAGGCCGGTGTGCTATACCATGCAGATGCAGTGGTCAAGATCCCCTCCGACTGCCCCCTCATAGACCCGAGAGTGATAGACCGTGTGCTGCAATATTACCTCGATCATGACTATGACTTTGTGAGCAACCTGCACCCGGCGACCTATCCTGATGGTAATGATGTGGAGGTGATGAGCATGAAGACCATCACCACTGCCTGGCAAAATGCGACGCTCAAAATGGAGCGCGAGCATACCACGCCCTATATCTGGGAGCGGCCTGAGCTATTCCGCATAGCCAACCTGACCTGGGAGACCGGCCTCGACTACTCCATGAGCCACCGCTGGACCATAGACTATCCCGAGGATTTGGACTTTATCAAAAGGGTTTACGAAGAGCTGTATCCTGCTAACCCCGCTTTTGACCTGAAAGACATCTTAGCACTGACGGATAGTAAGCCGGAGATCTTTGCACTGAATAGTAAATATGCAGGTGTGAACTGGTATAGGAATCATCTGGACGAGCTGAAAACCATATCAAGCGACAAGACCAAACAAATATGAAATCCATATTGATCTCCATCCTGCTCACCGGTTTCTTTGCCATAGCGCAAAATAACTCAGCGGATATACAGATCAAAGTCAAACGCGCCACCACACAGATGGTTTACGTCTGTGACAGCAAGGGATCTGTGGCTTATCATAATTCTAAAAACTGCCGTGGGCTACAGGCGTGCAAGCATGAGATCAAGACCATCTCGGAAGCAGAAGCGACACAGCTGGGCAGGCGCCGCTGTCAAATATGCTATTGACAAACTATCATTATTACATCAAACTCTCTCATTATATTCGCATCCGCTAAATGTTCATTCACTTTGTGCACTCAGTAACTGTAGGTCTTATCAACCGATAATCTCCGTGCCCTCTGTGTAGTAAATCAAGATCATGACCGACGCCAAACATAAAGAACTCAAAGACCGCGCCTTTGCTGTGCGCGAGCATATCATACGCATGTCCACAGATGGGGGCTGCTTCACGGGGGCATCGCTCTCCTGCGCAGACCTGATCGTGTACCTTTACTCAGGCTACCTGAATGTAAACAAAGACAACCTGCAAGACCCGCAGCGCGACTTCCTGCTGCTGTCGAAGGGGCATGACGTACCGGCGCTGTATGGCACCTTTGCCGAGCTGGGCTGGATAGAAAAGGACAGGCTGAAAAACCACCTAAAAAGCAATGACTCTATCTACTGGCACCCTAACAGGAATATACCGGGCATCGAGTTTCACTCGGGCTCGCTGGGCCACCTGCCGGCTGTGGGCCTCGGCATAGCGATGGACAACAAGCTGAAAGGCTACAACAATAAAGTAGTCGTGATCACCGGTGATGGTGAGCTGGATGAAGGCTCAGTATGGGAGACACTACACGTAGCCTCTGCCTACAAGATGAACAACCTGACCATCGTAGTAGACCGCAACCACTTCCAGGCCAATATGAAGACCGAGGATCTGATCCCGCTGGAGCCACTGGCCGATAAGTTTGAGGCCTTTGGCTGTGTGGTGAAGCGTATAGATGGACATGACTTTGCTGCGCTGGACGAAACGTTTTCACAATTACCATTTCATGCTGAGAAGCCATCTGTGATCATAGCTGATACAGTGCGTGGTAAAGGCCTGCCGAGTATAGAGGCACGCGCAGACAGGTGGTTCTGTAACTTCAATGCAGAGGAGGTAGAGAGCCTGATGAAAGAACTGCATGGCGAAGCAAAGACAACATTGACATCGGAGACATTGACAGTGCGGTAATACAACTACACAGAGAGCACAGAGAATACACAGAGATATAGAATAAAGAGACAGAGAATAATGAGCACAATTAGCACATACCAGGAACTGATAAAGCACACAGCACTCAATGATGAGCGCTATATAGTCATGACAGCGGAGAATCGCGCAGTGGTAAAAGAACTGCCACCAGTACTGGGCAACCGCTTCATCGATACCGGCATCACGGAGCAGACCATGATCGGTATGGCTGCCGGCCTCGCGCTGCGTGGTCGTGTGCCTATCTGCCATGCGCTGGCGCCGTTCCTGATCTACAGGGCGTATGAGTTCGTCAGGACAGATGTGGGTATCGCTCACCTGCCGGTGAAACTGAGCGCGTGGATAGCAGGCTTCCTCTCTGATGGCAATGGCCCTACACACCAGGCTATAGAAGATGTGGCACTGATGCGCACCATACCGGGCATGACCGTTTTCTGCCCGTCAGATCATGCAGATATGGTAGCGATGCTGCCAGAGATATGGGCCTCTCCTGACCCGGCCTATGTACGGGTGAATGTACGCCCTGATGTATATGGCAAACATACAGCATTCAAGACCGGCGTAGCAGAGGTGATCAGCGAGGGCACAGATGTGACACTCCTCACCTACGGCATGCTGCTGGAAGAAACCCTCAAGGCCGCCGAGATACTCAAAAACCAGGGCCTCAGCGTAGGCCTGCTCAATATGCGCAGCCTGAAGCCAGTAGATGAAAAGGCGATCCTGAAAGTAGCTGCAACATCTAAGCTCGTGGTGACCGTAGAGGACCACTTCCTCACCGGCGGCCTCTACAGCATCGTAGCAGAGGTGTTGCTCAAAAATCGTACGACAGCCAATTTCCTCCCACTAGCTCTGAATGAGAAATGGTTCAAACCGGGCCTGCTGTCAGAGGTGCTGGTGTACGAGGGCTTCACTGGTCCGCAGATAGCGGAGCGGGTGCAGCAGCATGTGGCTGCCGAGGCGGTAGGGTAGCGTGCAAACACACGCAAATTCACTATCTTTATAGAAAAGATACATTCCATGTCGCTACTCGAAGTAAATATTATTGACCCTAAAGCAGGCAAGCTACTGCGCGACCTGGCAGAGATGAATCTCATTGCCATCAAGGAAATACCAGAAAATCGCTTTTCGATACTTGCCGCCAAGACCAGAGCTAAGGCTACAGGTAAGAAGCTTTCTATGGATGAGATAAATAAAGAAGTAAACGCAGTTAGGTCCAAGCGCTATGGCAAAGCGAAAAAGTAGGATCATAGTTGATACTAATCTCTGGATCAGCCTTCTTCTGACAAAAGACTATCAAAAGTTTGATAGTATGCTGGATGACCAAAATATTACTCTGATCTTTAGCGAAGAACTTCTCAATGAATTAATAGAAGTAACCCGTCGACCAAAATTCAAAAAACACTTCGAGCAGGAAGATGTGGACGAACTTATCGCGATCATCAATAGAATAGCAGATTTTATAGCAGTAACTACAATCGTAAATATCTGTAGAGATCCTAAAGACAATTTCTTGCTTGCACTTGCCCTTGATGGCAAGGCTGATTACCTGATCACAGGAGACCAGGATCTCCTTGTACTAAAAACTATAAAGAAAACTTCTATTCTGTCCATGACCGAATATCTTTCCTGAGGTTCACAATCAACCCTCACCGCGTCACCCCACTCCCTATCTTCCCATATTCTTTATCATACGGCTCCCAGAGTTCGATCTTATTGCCGTCGGGGTCCATGATGTGGAGGAACTTTCCATAGCTGTATGTTTCTATTGTGTCTATTACTATCACGCTATCACGTTTAAATTCCTTTAGTAGCGCATCCATGTTTACTACGCGGTAGTTGATCATAAAGTCTTTCTTTGACGGGAGGAAATAATCTGTCGAGTCTTTGAAGGGACTCCATTGTGTGTAGCCTTTCTGTGTAGAGTCTGCGCCTTGATACCATTGGAAGACGGCGCCGTAAGGGTTTGTATTCAGGCCGAGGTGCTGGTGGTACCAGGCGCGAGTGGCCTTAGGGCTTTTGCATTTGAAGAAGATGCCGCCGATGCTGGTCACTTTGCGATTCTCTATAGGGGCTGGTTTTGCGGTCCAGGCGCGCACTGCAAAGCCGAGGCTGAATGAGGCTAGTACGATCAGAGCGGTAGTAGCGATTTTCTTCATATACGTGTCTTTATCCGGGGGTTAATAAACAGAGAAGTTTTGTATTTGTCTGCAAAAGCGGTTCATACGGCACTTTAACTTACTCATTGTTAACAAATTACAGTTCCCACACTTTGTCTATAAAAGCCCGTGGCAATCCGGTATATTCGCACCCGAAAAATTGTCGTTTGTTTAAAATCAACTACATAAGCTAATCACTATGGCAAACAAGCCTGCCCTGAATGCCGACTATCCGGTCATCACCAAGTCTACTGAGATACTCAATAAAGCCAAGCAGATCATGCACCCTGTGAGCCAGACTCTGGCCAAGGGTCCCGGCCAGCACACGCGCGGTGTAGCGCCGGTCTACCTGGACCGCGGCAAGGGCAGCCACGTATGGGATGTGGATGGCAATGAATACATAGACTACACCATGGGCGTAGGCCCGCTGTCTCTCGGCTACTGCTACGAGGTGGTGGACAATGCCATCAAGGCGCAACTGGAGAAGGGCATCACTTTCTCGCTCATGTCTCCGCTGGAGTATGAGGCTGCGGCGCTCGTGGCATCGGTAGTGCCGCACACCGAGAGCGTGCGTATATCTAAGACCGGCTGCGATGCGACCTCTATGGCCGTACGCCTCTCGCGTGCACATACAGGCCGCAAGAAGGTAGTCTGCTGTGGCTATCACGGCTGGCACGACTGGTACATCGGCACCACTACGCGCAATGCCGGCATACCTGAAGAAGTGCAGGCCCTGACCAAGACTTTCTCTTATAATAATATCGACTCACTGAAGGCGGTGCTGGACAGCGATGTGGCCTGTGTGATCCTTGAGCCATATATCTTTGAAGCGCCTAAGGATGGTTTCCTCGAAGAGGTAGCCCGCCTGACAAAAGCGAATGGTTCACTGCTCGTATTTGATGAAATGTGGAGCGGCTTCCGCGTAGCACTGGGTGGTGCGCAGGAGTACTTTGGTATCCAGGCGGACCTTGCTTGCTTTAGTAAGGCGGTGGCCAATGGCATGCCGATCTCTTTCCTCACGGGTCGCAAGGATGTGATAGAGCGTGGGGAGCATGACGTGTTCATCTTTACCACCTTTGGTGGTGAGGCGCTGTCACTGGCGGCTACTATCGCTACGATCAAGGAGCTGAAAGAAAAGAATGTCCCTGCCTACCTCGCTAAGCAAGGCGCTAAACTGAAAGCAGGATACAATGCGCTCGTAGCTAAGTATGGCATGGAGGAGATCACGAATGCTGGCGGCTTTGACTGCCGTGGCGCGATCAACTTCCTGCCGGGTGCAGGTGACGGCCTGGTGATGAAGACGCTGATGCAACAAGAGATGATCAAGCGCGGTATCCTCTGGGGTGGCTCGCACAATATGAGCTTTAGCCACACGGATGCAGACATAGACTACACGCTGGAGGTTTATGACGCAGTGCTGCCTATCATCAAGAAAGCAGTAGCTGATGGCAACGCGAAAGAACTGCTGAAAGGTGAAGTGCTGGATGTAGTATTTAGGAAGACTAAATACTAGTATTAAGTAGCTAGTATTTAGTAGTAAGATAAATACAAATACCAGCTCCTGACTGAAACGATAAAAAATAGAATGATGACCGTTAGCCTTTTGTATTTTCTAAATACTTAATACTAACTACTAAATACTGTAATGGAACTTTTCTCTCTCAAAGGAAAAACAGCAATCGTCACCGGCGCATGCGGGCTGATAGGCAAAGAGCACTGCCGCGCATTGGCAGAGGCCGGGGCTAATGTGGTAGTGGCGGATGTCAATCAGGCTTCCTGCGATGCTTTTGCAGCGACACTGTCTGAGCATCATATCATAGATGCCGGCAGAGGGCCTCGTGAGAAAACAGGACATGGTACGCACATAGGTCTTGCGATCAACGTGACAGATAAGGCATCCCTCGAAGCTGGCCGCCACAAGATACTCGACATACTCGGCAGCATCGATATACTGATCAATAATGCCGCGATCAATGATATGTTTGAAAATCCGGCGATGGCGGCTACGCAGTCGATGTTTGAAAACTATCCGCTGGATATGTGGCTAAAGTCTCTGGATGTAAATGTGACAGGGGTGTTTCTCTGCTCACAGGTGTTTGGCTCGGTCATGGCGCAGCAGGGCCGTGGCAGCATCATCAATGTGGCCTCTACCTATGGTGTAGTAGGCCCTGATCAGAGCATCTATCAAAATCAAAAAGGCGAACAAACGTTTTATAAGTCACCAGCCTATCCGGCTACTAAGGGTGCGGTGGTAAATTTCACGCGCTTCCTCGCTGCCTACTGGGGTGAGAAGGGCGTGCGCGTGAATACGCTCAGCCCTGGTGGTGTGGAGAATAGCCAGGATGAGTTCTTTGTGCAGAACTATAGCAAGAAAACAGCGCTGAAGCGGATGGCTGTGCCTACGGACTACAAAGGCGCAGTGGTATTCCTCTCTAGTGATGCCTCTGCCTACATGACGGGGGCCAACCTGATCGTAGACGGCGGCTGGACGGCGATGTAGTTTTTGAGTAGCTAGTATTTAGTAGTCAGTATTAAGACTAGCTGCAATAATTGAATAGTGAATTGAATGTTTGTATTGATCTAAATACTTAATACTAACTACTAAATACCAAAGTAGTAATGCACTCTGACGACCTGAAACATAAAGCAGCAAAGATCCGGCTCCTGATCACAGATTGTGACGGAGTGCTGACGGATGGTGGCGTGTATGTATCTGCCGAGGGTGAGGAGCTGAAGAAATTTAACCTGCGCGATGGCATGGGTGTGGAGCGGCTGCGCAAAGTATGTGGCATAGACACGGGTATCATGACCGGAGAGAACTCTCCTATCGTATCTAAGCGTGCTGAGAAGCTGCAGATCAAGCATCTCTACCTGCATATCAAGGACAAAAAAGCCTGTCTCGCCGAGATACTGCTCATGCACAATCTTAAGGCAGAGGAAATAGCCTACATTGGCGACGATCTGAATGACCTGGAGGTGATCCGCATGGCCGGCCTTAGCGCCAGCCCGGCAGATGGCAATAGTTTGATTAAAGAAACAGTAGATTATATTTGCGGTTTGCCCGGCGGGGCAGGCGCGTTCCGCGAGTTTGCGGAGCTCATCATAGCACTAAGAGACTAAAATACATAAATGCAGACTTATACATTAAAAAATGGTCGTGTGATCGGACAGGGACAGCCTTGTTTTATTATAGCCGAGATAGGACTCAACCATAATGGTTCACTGGATATAGCCCTCCAACTGATAGATGAAGCCGTGAAAGCCGGCTGCGATGCAGTGAAATTTCAAAAGCGCACTCCCGAGGTATGCACGCCAAAAGATCAGTGGGATATCATGCGCGAGACACCGTGGGGTACCATGCGCTACATAGACTATCGCTACAAAGTAGAATTTGGTAAGGACGAATACAAGACCATAGATGCCTACTGCCAGAAGAAAGGCATCATCTGGTTTGCCTCCTGCTGGGATGAGGAGTCAGTGGAGTTTCTCGAGCAGTTTGAGCCGGCGCTATACAAGGCGGCCTCTGCAGCGCTCACAGATATGCCGCTCTTGAAAAAGAAGAAGGACACAGGCAAGCCGCTGATCATCTCTACCGGTATGTCTACCATGGATGAGATCACCACTGCTGTAGACCACATCGGTACCGAGAACCTCCTGATAGCGCACTCGACCTCCTCCTATCCTGCGCCTATCTCTGAGCTGAACCTCCGCATGATCAATACCCTGCAGAGCAAATACCCTGATGTACCTGTAGGCTACTCTGGCCACGAGACCGGCCTGGCTACTACGCTGGCGGCGGTGGCGATGGGTGCTACATTTGTAGAGCGCCACTTCACACTGGACCGCGCCATGTGGGGCTCCGATCAGGCTGCCTCTGTAGAGCCGGTAGGCATGGCCAAACTGGTAAAAGACATCCGCGATATCGAGGCAGCTATGGGCGACGGCGTCAAAAAGGTATACGACAGTGAGCTCGGACCACGCGCCAAGCTGAGGAGGGTTAAGTAAGACGCTGATCACTATCATTGGCTATATCGGTCCTCGGTATTAATTTTGCGCCGCTATGTTTGATACTACTACTCTTATCACTACAGGTATACTGGTCAGTTGGATCATTTTTGTGGTCATACTGGAGCGCCTCTATCCATATACCAAAGGCGTTATGTTCTTCCGCAAGGGCTTCTGGCTGGATATGGTGTGGTATACTTTTATACAGAGCTACTTCCTCGGCATCCTGATCAATAGCTACATCATCGCGCCGATCAAGCTCAAACTCGGCTATCACGGCTCGGAGACACTCTCGCACTGGCCTATCTGGGCGCTGGTGTTGCTGTTCCTCTTTACGCATGACTTCTATATCTACTGGTTTCACCGCCTGCAGCACAATAACAAATGGCTGTGGCGCACACACGAGGCGCATCATTCCAATAAGGAAATAGACTGGCTGGCCGGCTCGCGCTCGCACATATTGGAGATCATTATCAACCAGACCATCGAGTTCGCGCCCATCGTACTATTACTCGATGTCAAGACTGCCGCTATCGTGGTTCCTATCAAAGCGCTCCTGGATGCCGTATGGGGTATCTGGATTCACTCTAATATAGATGTACACTCAGGCCGACTGCAATACATCATCAATGGCCCTGAGATGCACCAGTGGCACCACTCAGACCACCAGGAGGTTTTTTACTCTAACTACTCTACCAAGTTCGCCTTTTGGGACTGGATCTTTGGTACGGGCTTCCTGCCAGGCCTCAGCCCGCGCCAGTACAAAGTGCTGAAGCCTGAAAAGTTTGGCCTGCCGTACGATTATCCTCAGGACTACTTCATGCAACACTGGTTTGCATTCCACCGCTTTGACGTCAAGAAGATAGAGTCCATACCGGTGGTACAGACTTACATTGATTGGAAAAAGCCGATCCTTCGTATATTCGTAAAGGAGGACGGCGGCAGCGTGACTACGCCATCCAATCCTTAGATCGCACATGACTACTGCCTGGCTCTTTCTTTTCCTCGCCTCCATACTGGAGACTTGTTGGACTTTTACTCTAAAGGCGCTGGATATGAAGAAGGTCTTTGCTATCCGCCCCGCTACGCTTTTCACAGCTGAATCCGGCATGGCGATTTTGCCGCTGTTCATGTACATCGTCTTCGGTCTGAGCAATGTGCTGGCCATCACCCGCGCTATGAAGGAGATACCTGCCGGTACGGCCTTTGCCGTATGGATGGGTCTGGCCCTGGTCATGATCAAGGCCGTGGATGTACTCTACTTCAAAGAAGGTGTGAGCTTTCAGCAGATTGCTTTCACGGCTTGTATCCTCGTGGGTATCGTTGGATTAAAGTATTATGATACTTCGGCAGCCTAATCTGAAGCAGAATATTGATCAGAATTTTCAGAATGCTTTGAATAACTCAGGATAATACAATGTGAACTTTGATGCCAGCGGGCTACTCTGACTTTATCTCAAGTCTAATATCTCGTGTCTTATTAAAACTCTACCTTATAGCTCAGCACAGGTATGATCCCCAGGTTGCGCTTGTACACGATGGCGTGGGCGTAGCGATCATAGGAGCGGTAGGCTACATTCTCCCGGTTGATCACATTCTGGATATCGAGTGACAGCATCCAGTCATATTTCTTTTTATTGCGGCGGTAGTTGGCGCCGAAGTCTACACGGAAATAATCCGGCAATCTGATGGCATTGGTCTGCGCGTTGTCATAGACGGTCGTGCCTGCTGCTTCTGAGGCAGCGAGATCTATAGGTGTATCGCGTGTGCCGCCGCGCCAGATGATCTTTGCATTGACCCCTATGCGGTTGATCTTGCGCTTGCCTACTATAAACTCTTTACCGCCCAGCAGGTTCATCACGTAGTTTGAGTTGTAGATCGTATTGCGCCAGATGCCGTCCGTGCCTTTATATTTACTATCAAATAGCGACAGCGTATAGAGGAAGTAATAGTTGTGCGTGAAGTATTTCTCTATCGTGACTTCGAGGCCATAGTTGCGGCCCTTGCCGGTGCTCACGAGTGGTATATTGACAAAACCATCATTGAGATTGATCACCGAGAAATAACTATTGCTGCCGAGGCCCACCGGCACGCTGAAGAGGTACTGATAGTACACCTCCGCACGCAAGCGAAAGTCTTTCGCAAAGTTCCAGTTGTAGCCCAGCACAAAGTGCAATGATCGGGAGAAGTCGAGATGCCTGTTTTGATTCAGGTCATAAGTAGATCCCGCAGGTAGCTGCGCCATATAGGTAGACACGGCATCCATCCGGCTGTGCAGGCCTATACCTGCCGTCAGGTTCATCTTCTCCGTGAGGCGGTATTCGCCGCCTATGCGGGGTTCCACATAAAACTTGTTATTGATCCCACCATAGGTGAGATGCAGACCACCCGCCAGAAACAGCCTATCAGTAAATCTATGACGCCACTGCCAGTAGCCCTCCAGCAGGTAGGTGAGGCCACGCGTGTCTATCTGAGTGGAGTAGACGCCGGTGGTATCGTTCAATCCGTCCTGATGCAGGCGGTAGTTGGTGATCTGAAACGACGCACCTGCCATCACCGTATTGCGGGTATCCACTTTGCGGTTTAGGTTGGTAGCGCCGCGGATGTAGATATAGCGGAAGGAATTGTTCTGCAGGGGTGCCTTGATAAGCTGATTATCCACCGTGTCTTCCCCATAGCCATTATCCGTACCGCTCAGAGAGAGTACCGACTTTAGCGAGGTCTTATGATCTTTGAAAAGGAAAGTATGCGTCACACCTACTACACCTACTTTCTGGCTGAGTTTCTCTTCTGTGCGGTCGCTCAGTGTCACAAACTTTGTAGTATCGCCTCCGGCAGTATTGCCCAGGCTGCTGATGCCCCCGATCCCGAATAGCGTAAAGTTTCCGATATGCTTAGTGGGAAAAGAAAAATTGAAGGATAGGTCCTGGTACTTAGGCACCTGGTTGCCGCCTATGGGCAGGCCCATCAGGGCGAGGATATTGAGTGTAGAGTAGCGATAGTTGATCAGATAGGAGCCCTTATATTTTTTGCTGAAAGGTCCCTCCAGGGCCGCCTCTAGGCCGAGTACACCCACCTGCAGCGTGTACTCCCTCTTATCCTGATTTCCCTTTCTGAGATTCAGGTCAAATACACCCGAAGTTGCATTGCCATATTGCGCCGGAAATGCACCGGTATAAAAGTCTGTATTAGCCAGCATATTGGCACTGAGGATGCTCACGCCGCCGCCTGTAGAGCCCTCGCTGCCGGCAAAGTGATTAGGATTGGGTATCTCTATACCCTCCATACGCCATAGCAGGCCCCGGGGCGAGTTGCCTCTGATCACGATAGCATTATTGTCATCTCCCGATGAGACGACTCCGGGAAAGGTCTGCACCATCCGGCTTGGGTCATTCAGCGTACCGGCATAGCGCTTGGTCTGCTCTACAGAAAAAGAGGTAGCACTGACCGTAGCAAAATTGTTATTCGGTCGGCTTTTGTCTTTGCCGCCATCTACCACCACCTCGGTCATGCTATTGACCTTCTCCTGCATTTCAATGTTAATATAGGTTTCCTTGCCGGTGGTGACAAGAATTTGCCCCTGGTATGCATCCTCATACCCTATATATGTCATCTTGATATTGACACGGCCTGTAGGCAGGCCACGGATGGCAAAAAAACCTTTATCATCTGTGATAGTGCCTACCACCGGCGATACACTGACTACTGCTACATTAACACCTGTGAGCGGCTGGCGGGAATCTTTGTCAATTATGGTACCTTTTAAAACAGAAGTATAGGTTTGACCGTATATAAGTATAGGCACAAAGATTGCTAAGGTGTGCAGTAATAGTCTTTTCATGTACAAAACTGGCCTAATTTAGCGTTTTAGTAATGCATCCCCCCATAATGCAGAAGAATATATTTGTGACCCTCGTGACGACGATCGTCCTGCTGCTGGTAGTGGGATGCCACCGCTGTGACAACTGTCTCCACGGCGGCACTTGCTCGGGTAGCGGCTGCTCCTGTGTAGATCCATGGTCCGGTAGAAATTGTGATACGTCATGCGTGCTGGGCCTGGAGGGATACAACTGCGCCACGCCATCCAAACTTAAATTTTTCGGCACCTGGAATTGTACCTCGAAAGATCCGCTCGGAAACTCCCAGAGCTATCAGATCACATTTTCTGATACCACCAACGCCGTCAAAATGGTAATGCAGAACTTTAATAATAAAGGCTACAAGGTGATCTGTACACTGACCGGCAAGGAACAATTTGACGTACAGGAGCAGTTCTCTACCGGTGGGCTGCGCGCTACCGTCAGCGGCAATGCTATCCTCCGCGGAGGTACTCTCACGCTCTATATCACCGAGGACGGCGCCACCTACTTTGGCACCGCCAAGTTGCAATAGTCTCTTCCTCCTGTTTGACAGATTAATATATTTTTGCGGGCAATGAAGCAGCCAGCTCCTTCCGTCATTTATGTAGACGAACACATCCTGATAGCAGACAAGCCGAGCGGCATCACTGTGATACCTGAACGGTTTAACACCGAGAAACCTTCAGTGCAGTCCATTCTGGAAAAAGAATATGGTAAGCTCTGGGTAGTGCACCGCATAGACCGGGAGACCACCGGCGTGGTAGCCTTTGCCAGAAATGAAGAGGCGCACAGGGAGCTGTCACGGCAATTTGAAGAACGAGACGTGCACAAGCTATATAAAGCTATCGTATCCGGCAGGATGGAAGGGGATGCGGGAGAGATAGACAGCCCCATAGCCGAGAAACCTAATAAACCCGGTACTATGATGATCCATCCCAAAGGCAAAGAAGCGCTCACACTATTTGAGGTAGAGGAGCAGTTTCGCACCTGCGCGCTGCTGAATGTGGAGATCAAGACGGGCCGCACGCACCAGATACGCGTACACTTCGCCTCTGCAGGCCATCCTCTGCTGGTAGACAGTATCTACGGCCAGCATGACAAGTTCCTTTTATCTTCTGTCAAGAAAAAATACAAGCAGACCGATGAGGAGGAGCGCCCGGTCATCTCGCGCCTCACGCTGCATGCCTCCTCGCTCACTATACATCACCCGGCCACCGGAGATCAGGCCACCTTCACCTCTCCCCTGCCTCATGATCTGGAGGCACTGCTGAAACTACTCCGTAAGTACGATAAATAAAAGATCCGGCGCCATCTGGCTGCTGGATCATCTTACTGCTTGCTATTGTTTTACTTTTTGCCGTGTCCATGACCACCACCGCCACCGTGACCACCACCATGGTTTTGCGGATGACCGCCACCACCGTGATTCTCTACATGGTTTACCTGCGTGTTTGATATGTGGTTTACGGGATGATTAGTCTCTCTGTACTGCGCGTGCATAGGATGATCATGTATCACATAGTACCTCTGATCGCGGCTATCGCGTATGAAAGGCTGATCATGATGTCCCTTATACACTATATACTTGTCATGATACACCTGATTTCTCAGCCATGGATTAGGATCATTGATCACTACTTTATATCCATGGTACAGATCGTAGCTGGCAAATGCAGGAGGCAGCCCCGGCCTTCTTACCCAGACCCCACCTTCATTGTACACAAAGACGCGTGCAGGTACATCATAGTAGGCATCTATATCAGGCAGGTAGTAGTAGTGGACGTAGTCATAGCCTACAGGACCCCAGACGGGTTGTGCACCGATATTCACTGATACAGAAACCTGGGCTGTGGCCTGCTGACCGGCCAAAAGGATCACTAAGAGCGCTGTGAGAATGGTTAGCTTTTTCATATTGATGTCGTTTTGTGCGACGATAACGCTTAATCCCAACGCCGTGCCAATGTTAAAATGCCATTATAGTTCGTTAACAGGAGTTACGGCGGGGTCATTATTTCCGACGGTAAACGATAGAATCAATAAATCCGCGCCAATAACAACGCTTCTCCAGCACTTCATATTCCTGACTGAAAATCGCCCTCATCTCCGGCATCCGCTCCGCCTCTACGCCAGATACGATCCGGAAAAATCGGTACATCGCCCACAGCAAAATCTTCTGCCACATGGGACTTTGATCATCTATATGATAATCCGTGTATAGCCAGCTGCCGGTTGGCTTCAATACAGAGGAGATATGACCAAAGACAGATGCCGCCTGCGCAGGAGTGAAATTATCAAACAGGAAAGGTGTGATGATAAAATCAAACTGCAGGTCCGGACGATACTGCTCGATCGGCAGATTTATAAATCTTACTACGTTGGCAGCGCAGTTACGTCTTTCAGCCATCGCTATCATGCGGGCTGAAGACTCTACATAGTGTATGTCCAGCCCGCTCGGGTGTAGCCTGGCTAGCCTCTCCAATATCGCCCCTGTGCCACCTCCTACTATCAGTATGCGACTACCTGCAGGTATAGCCGGGAGAAAGACCTCCTGCGCACGCTCCAGTGTACGACCAAAGACTACCCTGCTCAGTGGGTCGTACAGGCGCGCGATGAGGTCATAGTTAGCTGGCATATAGATCTAGGGTACAAAGTGCATGGCAAAGATACCACACAATGCCTTGACCAGCACGATACCGTCTATCACTATAAGGTAGTATAGGATATTGCGCTGGCGGTGCATAGACCACGAGGCGATGAGCAGCAGTACAAACGGGATCGCATTGATAGCTATGGCCAGCCAGCCGAAGTGGCGGTAAGTGGTCACACCCAGCATCGCCAGCATGCCTATCACTGAGAGTGGTATTAGTATAAATGTGATGGTGCGGTGTATACCAAACGTCACGGCAAAGGTCTGCAACTGCCTGTTTGAGTCATCTTCATAATCTTTCATATCAAACATGATCGCATTCACAGTGCAGAACATCCAGTTCTTGATAAATAGCGCCAGCACGATCACGGGATTCACATATGTAGCCTTACCCTCTACGTGTAGGGCGATGATCGGTAGCAGGCTGACAAATGCACCCCAGACAAAACCGATCACAAAGGCCTTGAGCCAGCCGGTATTGCGCAGATTGATCTTTATGAGCGATTTTGGCAGCAGGCCGTAGTAAAGCACTGAGGCCATACCTGTCCCGCCTATGATCAGCCAGTATGCGGCCGGCAAGTGCAGGATATTCTGCCAGTATTCTCCCAGCATCCATAGGCTGCATAGGATACAGATAGCGAGCAGCAGCGGCTGCGTGATGCGCGTCAGCGGCTTGTGAGCCTTGTACCACTCAGAGCGGAGGTTAGACGGGCTGTCTGAGTGCAGGATGGCGGTATATGCATAGGTATAGTACATGACCGGCGCACAAAAAATGAGGATATAGTATAGTAGTGAATTGTACGGCAGGTACAACTGTGTGGAGAGCTCTATAGAGAGTGCCACCGCCAGCAGCCCTACGAAGTAGTTGCCATAAAAGATAAACTCTATGATCCGCCGCATCATGTCCTGTGAAAATAGCCAATAAAGCCTTTGCCTGTCCGCATTTGATTTTTCTTATACATTTATGGACACAACTCGTTGCCATGAGAAACCTTTTCCCATTTGCTATCGGCGCTGCCATATGCCTCAGCGCCTGCCAGAATAAACCCACAGAGACCACCACGACTACGACGATCACTACGACCGTCAGTGAGGCCGACAAGGCCTTTAACGACTGGAAGGATAACGTATTCATGGATTCGCTCTGGGCCAATAATCCTACCTGGGCCTCGTCTCAGGGTTATCACAAGTATGACGCTGTGCTACCGATCCCCGATGAAGAAAATGTAAAAAGTCAACTGGCATTTGCAGACTGGACAGAGGCTAAGCTCAAGTCGATCAACTATGATCAGCTGTCTGATGTCAATAAAACAGACTACAAGCTATTAGAAAACTCCGTGGCTTCCACACGCTTCTACGAAAATATCTTTCGCGAGCGCGACTGGAATCCCGCGATCTTCAATGTAGGTGATGCGCTGGACTATGTGATCAATAACAATCCTGCACCGCTGGATGAAAAGCTGAAGAACATTTCCTCACGTCTGGCCAGCGTACCTGCTTTCTACGAGGCTGCGAAGAAAGATATCCGCCAGCCCACCCGTGAGCACACCAAACTGGCCATCATGCAAACGGATGGCTTGCTTTATTTCTTTACCGATGTCTTCCCTGATTCGCTGAAGGCATCGGGGCTGAGTGCGGCTGATAAAAAAGCTTTTGAGGACAACGCCACTGCCGCTAAGAAAGCGATACAGGGTTATGCTACCTGGCTGAAAGAACTGCAAAAAGGCTTCAACGGAGAAAACGCGCGCTCCTTTGCCATCGGCAAAGAACTGTATGGCAAGAAGTTTAACTACGATATACAGTGCGGTATCTCTGCCGACCAGATGTACCAGAAAGCGCTGGACAGGAAAGCCGTGCTCCACAGCGATATGTATGCCCTCACCACACAGCTGTGGCCAAAGTACCTGAAAGATAAACCGATGCCAAAGGATACGCTCGCTGCCATCCGCGCCATGATAGACAAGCTCTCTGAGAAGCACTGCAAGCGCGATAGCTTTATGGCTACCATAGAGCGCCAGCTGCCGGAGCTGGTAGCCTTTATCAATGAGAAAAAACTGATCACACTCGATCCGACCAAACCGCTCAAAGTGCGCAAGACACCCGAGTATATGGCGGGCGTAGCAGGTGCGTCCATCAATAGCCCCGGCCCCTATGACAAGGACGGCAACACCTACTATAACGTGACCCCGCTGACCAACTATACACCCGAGAAAGCCGAAAGCTACCTGCGCGAATACAATGACTACGTGCTCCAGATACTCAATATACACGAGGCGATCCCAGGCCACTACGTGCAGCTGATCTACTCCAACCGCAACCCGAGCATGATCAAGACCATCTTTGGCAATGGGGCGATGATAGAGGGCTGGGCCTGCTATGTCGAGCGCATGATGATCGAGGCGGGCTACCACCAGTCACCGGAGATGCAGCTTTTCTATGACAAGTGGAACCTCCGCGAGGTCTGCAATTTCCTCCTGGACTATAATATCCACGCAAATAACTGGAGCAAAGACCAGGTAATGGACCTGCTGGTCAAAGAAGGCTTCCAGCAGAGTGCAGAAGCAGAAGAGAAATACAAGCGCGCCACGTTGTCACAGGTACAGCTCGCCAGCTATTTCTCCGGCCAGACAGAGATATTTGAGCTGCGCGATGAGATGAAGAAAAAGCTAGGTGATAAGTTTGACCTCAAAGCCTTCCACGAGCAGTTTCTCAGCTATGGCTCTGCACCTGTGAAAGAGATCAGGGCGCTGATGGTGAAGTAGCAGCCCCTCCCAACCTCCCCAAAGGGGAGGCTTAAAGACATTCTAAGCCATCACTAAGCTGTATTTGCATTAGCCCTCCCCTTTGGGGAGGTTGGGTGGGGCTGTCATTTCTCACTATCTTGCAGCGATGACCAGCAGGGTACTTTTACTGACACCTCCCTTTACGCAGCTCAATACGCCCTACCCGGCTACGGCCTATCTCAAGGGTTTTCTCAATACGCGTGGTATCATCTCGCATCAGGCGGACCTGGGCATAGAGGTGATCCTGAAATTGTTTTCGCGCGCTGGGCTGGCGGAGATGTTCGCCCGGCTGGAGCAGTTCGACCTGACACTCGATGCCAACTGCTACCGCATCTACAATCTGCGCCACGAGTACCTACGCACTATAAACCCGGCCATCCGTTTTCTGCAAAATAAAAACCCGACACTCGCGCACTCTATTTGTGACCGCACTTTCCTCCCCGAGGCGGGCCGCTTCCGCGAGCTGGAGAACCTCGAGTGGGCCTTTGGCACTATGGGTATTCAAGATAAAGCGCGCCACCTCGCCACACTCTATCTGGAGGACCTCGGCGACCTGATCCGCGAGACCATAGACCCGCACTTTGGCTTTAGCCGCTATGCGGAGAGGCTCGGCAGGACAGCAACGCATTTTGCTCCGATAGAAGCTGAGCTAAATGCACCTGCTACTATCATTTCAGATTTTCTCTGTGAGCTTTTGGAGGAAAAGATCAGGCACTGGCAGCCCACGGTAGTGTGTCTTTCTGTCCCCTTCCCCGGCAATCTCTTTGGCGCGCTGAAGTGTGGCCAATACCTCAAGCAACACCACCCGCATATCAAAGTCGTGCTCGGTGGCGGATATGCTAATACGGAGCTGCGTAGCCTGCGTGAGCCGCGTTTGTTTGACTACATAGACCATGTCTGTCTGGATGATGGTGAGGCATCGCTGCTATACCTGCTGGAGTACATAGAGGGCAAGCGTAATGCAGATCAGCTGAAAAGAGTTTTTATTCGCCAGGGCGATAGCGTGACATATTATGATAACGCAAACGAACTAGACATCGCATTCAAAGATACCGGCACACCGGACTACAGCGACCTGCCCCTCGATGACTACCTCTCTGTGATAGAAGTAGCCAATCCCATGCACCGCCTCTGGAGCGATGGCCGGTGGAATAAGCTGACCCTCGCACACGGCTGCTACTGGGGCCGGTGTACATTCTGTGATATCTCGCTCGACTATATACATAAATATGAGCCACTCTCTGCCGCGCTGATCTGCGACCGCATAGAGGCCGTGATCGCGCAGACGGGCAATAATGGCTTCCATTTCGTAGATGAGGCAGCGCCGCCCAATCTGCTGCGCGAGGTAGCCCTCGAGATCATCCGCCGCGGCATCGTGATATCCTGGTGGACCAATATCCGTTTTGAAAAACTCTTTACCCCGGACCTCTCCCGCCTGCTCAAAGCCTCCGGCTGCATAGCTATAGCTGGCGGGTTGGAGGTAGCATCCGATAGACTACTGGATCGCATGAAAAAAGGCGTGACCGTAGCACAGGTCGCTCAGGTGGCTGATGGTTTCACGCGCGCGGGCATCATGGTGCACGCCTATCTGATGTATGGCTTCCCCACGCAGACAGATCAGGAGACCGTTGACTCGATGGAGCGCGTGCGGCAGCTGTTTGAGTCGGGTGTATTACAGTCGGGCTTCTGGCATCGCTTTGCTATGACGGCACATAGCCCTGTGGGCCTCGCACCCGCTACCTTTGAGGTAGAGCGCGTAGGTCCTGACTTAGGCGGCTTTGCAGATAATGATCTCTATCACGATGACCCCGCCGGTGCAGACCACGATCTCTTCAGCGAAGGCCTCCGCCGTTCTCTATTCAACTATATGCACGGCGTCGGACTGGAGATGCCACTGCAAGACTGGTTTGACCACGAGATACCAGATACCACTGTGCCACCAGATTTTGTAGACAGTGCTTTGCAAGAAGGTCTCCCTACTCCGCTTAAACGCACTACCGTAGCCGTGTGGCTGGGCCAGCTGCCGGAGCTCACTCCGTTTGAGGCAAAGCAAGGCAATAAAAAGATCGCCATGGCAGAGCTCGAGTTTTGCGACAAGAAAAAAGACTGGCAGCTACAGACTACTGCAGAGACCGGCGATTGGCTCCTGCACATCCTCCCACGGCTTATGATCCAGAGCGGACAGGTAGCGTTGGGTTACAAAGAACTGAGCGCCCATTACGAATCTTATACCGGCAAAAATTTTGAAGCATTCACCATGAGCCGCGAGTGGTATGAGCTACGTGAAAATGGTTTGCTAATATTGTAGTACTGATATGGACAAGCACATCTCAAAAGACCCGCTGCATGGCAAAACACTCGAGGCCATCCTCATCTACCTGGAAGATGCCTACGGCTGGGACGAGCTGGGCCGCGTGATCCGCATCAACTGCTTCCTCAATAATCCGACCATCAAATCCAGCCTGAAATTTCTACGCAAAAATGAATGGGCGCGCAAGAAAGTAGAAGAACTGTATGTGTGGAGCGTGACCGAGGATCAGCCGAAACAGTGATCACAGATCTACCATACTACGTATCTTTTCATTTATCTCCTCTAATCTATCCATTACGGAAAAAAGCATGCCCAATGGCGGATAACAGCTGTAGCTCTCACCATTTTTGAAATATATCCGCAGGTTGTTCCTTCCATAACCCCACCGACGTTCCCAGATAACTTCCCTGAAATCTGAAATTTCATGAACATTACTTTTGAAAATTCCCTTAGCCACTACTGTTTTGTTTTCAATAAACAGTGTGCGGGTTTTTGTATACTGATAGCAAAGCACACCTAGGGAAAGTGGCACCAAAAAGAATAAATTCAATTCTCGCCCTCGTATAGCATCTATCAGGAAAAAGATTGCGCTAAGTATCATTATAACGCAAGTGATCAGGGCTAGCCAACTCTGAATAAAAGAATATTTAAAGCTGATATAGATCTTCATACAGCACCCTATCACTCCCTGACCTCAAAAGAATCATAGCCCACTATCACGCCGCCTGTGATGGAGACCTTCTCTACTACGGCATTGTCAGGGCCATGATGGCAGTAGTCTACCAGTTTGAATACCATCTCCTCGGGGCCCTCGGCCTCCAGTGATACGGAGCCATTGTGTTCATTGCGTACCCAGCCATATACGCCGAGTACATCAGCTACTTTCTTTACGCTGGCGCGGAAGAAAACGCCCTGTACTTTGCCCGAAACTGTGACGCGGAGATTGGTGATACCGGTAGACATATTTTTACTATCCTTTTGCATTGCAATAATAACGTAATTTTACCTCAGGCATACTGCCAGCATAGCAGCATACACATAATTTTGCGATCACAAAATACATACCGTCTATATGGAATACAGGAGACTCGGACGCACAGGACTACAGATCAGCACACTTTCACTCGGCTCATGGGTCACTTTTGGCAGCCAGATAGGAGACGATATCTCTGAGGCGCTGATGGTGCGTGCCTATGAATCGGGTGTCAATTTCTTTGACAACGCAGAAACCTATGCCAGCGGCCGGTCTGAGACGGTGATGGGCACTATCCTGAAGAAGCAGAACTGGGACCGTAGCACCTACCTCGTCTCCAGCAAGGTATACTGGGGTGGCCAGCTGCCCAATCAGAAAGGCCTCATGCGCAAGCATGTGGTAGAGGCCTGCCACGCTGCGCTGCGCCGCCTGCAGGTAGAGTACCTCGACCTCTTCTACTGCCACAGGCCCGACATACATACTCCTATAGAGGAGACCGTGCGCACCATGCACACACTCATACAGCAGGGCAAGGTGCTCTACTGGGGTACATCCGAGTGGACCGCACAGCAGATCACAGAGGCACACTACTGGGCGGAGCGCTATGGCCTCATAGGCCCTGTAGTAGAGCAGCCGCAGTACAATATGCTGGAGCGTGGCAAAGTAGAACTGGACTACCTGCCCGTATACAAAACTTTTGGCCTGGGCACGACTATCTGGTCTCCACTGGCCTCAGGCCTGCTCACCGGCAAATACCTCAACGGTATACCTGCTGACTCGCGCCTGGCACAGAGCAATATGGCCTGGCTCAAGGACCGCACGCTTTCGGACACCGCGCGACTCGACAAGATCAAACAACTCGATACACTCGCACGCGAGCTCGGCGTATCACTCACGCATCTCTCGCTCTGCTGGTGCCTGCGCAATCCTAACGTTTCATCAGTGATACTCGGCGCGTCTAAAGTTTCGCAGCTGGAGGATAACCTGAAATGCTATGACGCTATGCCCAAGGCGACAGATGAAGTCATGCATAAAATAGATACGATCCTCGGCAATAAGCCAGTACAGATCGAGTACTAAGCAGTTTTCCTTTCTATAAAATCTTGTATGCCATTTATGGATTTGGGCTGCTTGTCACATCTATAGATAGTACCACATGATGACGCGCGCATCATCATGATTTTGTCAACATAATCTTACTGTAATATGACCTGCAAAATGCAGCGGCTGGCCATGCCATGCCGTAGTTTTGTATGGCCTTTTATTTCCTCACCCATTAAAACTTCTGTCATGAAAAGATCAACCACACTCATGAAACCTATCGTGCTACTATCCCTGATGATGATACTAGCGCTATCCATGAAAGCCTGGTCACTCACCACGGGCTCTATCAAAGGCAAAGTACTGGACGAAAAAGGCGAAGGCTTGATAGGCGCCACTGTGCAGATCATACATGCCAATGGAAAAACTACCGGACAGAGCAGCGGCGCAGATCTGGATGGCAACTATGAGATCAGTAACCTCATGCAGGGAAAGTATGATTTAAAATGCGCCTATATTGGATATGAGACGCAGCTGATCAAAGGCGTGGTGGTGTCAGCAGAAAAGCCAACTATATTGAACTTCCCTATGAAAGTGCAGGCTGTCAATCCTGCTGCAGATGTTGTTGTCACATGCGTAAAATACTGCAAGCCGCTCATAGATAGAGGTGATACCAAAATAGAAACCACCATCTCTGCCAGAGACATCAAAAACTCAGGTGGACTCAATGTGGCCAATATTGCCTCCCAGGCATACGGCGTTACACAGACAGATGCCGGAGGCCATTCAGTGGTGATCAATGGCGGCAGGCCTGATGAAGTACAGTATATCGTAAATGGCCACCGCGTGATAGGCAATGTCAATATACCGGCGCAGGCCAGCGCCAGGCTTCGTGTCAATAAATTTTTATCAGGCTATGATATGGCTGAGTATGATATGGAGGCCGCGCCTGACATGCAGAGCAAACCGGATGAAAAGCCGAAGGCCGATCCTGAGACAGATGAAAGCTATAAAGAGATCATCGACAATAAATTTCTGAGTGCTAAAGCAGAGCCGCTCTCCACTTTCTCTATAGATGTAGATGTGGCCTCTTACGGCATCACACGCCGCAAGATCGTCGAAGGCATACTACCGCCGAGAGATGCGGTACGCTTAGAGGAGCTGGTCAACTATTTCCCATATCAATATGCAGATCCTACAGATGGCCGGCCATTTGCAGTGCATACAGAGCTGGCCGACTGCCCATGGGATGCCACGCACAAACTCCTGCGCGTAGGTATACAAGGCAAGCACATCAAAGACGAGCAGATACCACCTGCCAATCTTGTCTTCCTGGTAGATGTGTCCGGCTCTATGTGGTCTCCTGATAAACTGCCTCTCGTGCAAAAGTCGCTGGGGATGCTGGTAGATAAAATGCGCGCCCAAGACCGCATAGCGCTCGTAGTATATGCAGGCAACGCAGGCTTGGTATTACCGTCTACCTCCGGATCTGACAAGCAGACCATTAAAAACGCCATCAATGCACTACAGGCCGGTGGCTCTACCGCGGGCGGTGCCGGTATAGAGCTGGCCTACAAAGTGGCCAAAGACAACTTTATCAAAGAAGGCAATAACCGCGTACTCCTCTGTACTGATGGAGATTTCAATGTCGGCATCAATGGTGAGGCCCCGCTTACTTCCTTCATCGAGGGGAAGCGAAAGACAGGTGTATTCCTCTCTGTTCTGGGCTTTGGCATGGGCAACTACAAAGACCGCGAGATGGAAGCCCTGGCCGACAAAGGCAACGGCAACTATGCCTATATAGACAATGAAAAAGAAGCGCAGAAAAATCTTGTGACACAGTTTAGCGGCACGCTGAATACCATAGCAAAGGATGTAAAGATCCAGGCAGTATTCAATCCCGGCACCGTGCGCACCTACCGGCTGATAGGCTACGAAAACAGGAAGCTGAATAATCAGGATTTCAGCAACGATAAAATAGATGCAGGCGAGATAGGTGCAGGCACCGCCGTGACTGCGCTCTATGAGGTAGTACCCGCTCCCGGAGCCGAAGAGGCCAGCATACCGCTGGCAGATAGTGGCAGTGATGCACGTGTGGCGCTCAGTGCCTCAGATCTCATGGCGCTGCGCATCCGCTACAAGGCACCGGATGGTGACCGCAGCCAGCTCATAGAGAGCCATGTGTCTACTACTGCGGGTGCGCTGAGCACCACATCAGATGATTTCCGCTTTGCGGCGGCAGTCGCTTCCTTTGGTATGGAGCTGCGGCAGTCTCCATATCGCGGCGATTTCACCTTTGAGAAAACTAAGGCCCTGGCCAAAGGCGCACTCGGACCTGACAAGGAAAACTACAGGCATGATTTCATCACCATGATAGATCAGGCTGCGAGCATCGCATCGAAGACGGCATACAAATAGTGAAGAGGCAACGTGTGTAGAGAGGCCCCTGAGATCACATCAACGGGGCTTTTACATTTTTATCCGGGATAGTCATACTTAGGCTGCCAGCTGTTCACACGCTTTGGCAGCAGGTCAAAGAAATGCCAGATACTCGCATATGTATCGCCCGGTCCGAAGAAATCATACGCAGCGCGATAGATCCTGCCATCCCGGCGTATCAGTGCAGACACGCCCGGGTAGTAGCCTTCCTTTTCTTTGTAGAAACCAAGATCAGCTATGAAGGACGTCCCTGCTGCTGAGAGCATAGGAAAGTTCCACCCTCTGCCGGTTGCAAATTCCTTTTGCACTGCGGGCTCATCGGGAGATATCACTACAAAAGGTACGCGGTCGGACATAGGCTTGGTAAAACCGGTCAACCCATCTGCCCAGAGGGTACAATACTTACAGGCTTTGCCCATATTATGGATCACGATCAGCTCATCCCTATCGTCAAACAGGTCAGAAAGTTTCACATCCTCACCCTCTCTGTCGCGTAGTATGTAGTCTGCTATCGGCTCAGGCTCCGCCTGGCGGCGCAGCTCCAGTATCTCTTTACGTTTTTTGGCTATATCACTTTGCAGGGACTCGATTTGCGCGTAGATTTGTTCATTCATGGCATTGCGTTTGTAATATAGCACTCAAGTTAAACGTTTATCTCTATATACTACATCAGGATGAAAAAACTACTGATCCTTTTAGCTGCACTGTACAGCTTCTCTTCATATGCGCAGGGCCCGGATAAATATCTGGCCCAGATACGCAAGTATAATGAAGCCTCCGTATTTGAAGACGAGCGCTACAAGGATATGACCTGGGAGAAGTTTTATCATCTGGACGAGGCCAACGACCTGGTAGATCCTAATAATTACGACTTTGACCTGCTGAATGCGGCGGTGCTCTTTGCTGTAAACAAATATCGCGATGCACGCGGTATCAAGGCGCTGAAGTTTGAGCCCAGGCTGCGCGATGCGGCGAGCATTCACTCGTATGAGATGGTGCGCAGAAATTTCTTTGACCATGTGAATAGGTACGACAAGGCCATAGCCATGCCCAATAATCGTACGGAAATGTGCAAGTATGCGGGTGAGCGTATAGCCGAAAACCTGGCGCGCAGTTTCGTAGACGTAGAGAAGCCGATGACCTATACGCAGATAGCTGATATGATAGTGAAAGAGCTCAGCACTTCCTACGATCACAATAAGCATATGCTGGATCCCGGCCTGGACAAGATCGGCTGCGCCGTCATTTTTGAAGACAGACCGATAGACGGCTATTACTATATGCGCACGACGCAGGATTTCGGTAGGGACTGGCACTGATGCTCACTTCCATTCTCATATTTTCTTCTACTTTAGCTCATCAAACTGATCGCACGTGAAAGTTTTTATTCTTTTACTTTTATCTCTGACCTATGTACTGTGCCAGGCACAACCCGGAAATACACTAAGATATTCAAAGACCGGGCGCGATACCAGTGTACCCATACTCAGAGGAGACAAGGCTAAGCCCAATCCGGCAGCACTGATCAATAGTCAGGATGAGAATAGTATGACATCCGACAGTACTACTTCTACAGGTGCAGTACCGGGATTTACGGTGCATCCGGATAGTACTATCCGCATCGGTCTGCTGCTCCCTTTTGACGCGGAAGCAGCATCTGCCAAAATATATGGCTATCTTAACGATAAAGAGCTGAGTAAAGGTGATGTCTATAAACTACGCGAAAATGTGAGTGAGTCGCTGGATTTCTACCAGGGCCTGCAGTATGCTGCATCTCACACTCAGTCACCGCAGCATATAGAGTTTTATACCTATGATACGCACAATAGCGATTCTGTGGTAGAAGAATTATTGAAACTGAACGGTCTAAAGTCCTGCCAGATAGTGATAGGTCCCACCAATGTATCAGAGGCTAAAATAGTGGCATCCTGGTGTAAGGATAATCAAATTGTGAATTTGCAGCCATTCACACCATCCAAGTCAATCGGCACTGACAATCCATATCTGGTGAGACTCATGCCCACCATAGATGCCCACCTGCAAAAGGAATATGAAATGGTCATCGATAGTTTTGCCGACAGAAATATAGTGATCTATACAGCTGGCAAGGAGCATGACCTATCCGCTGCCCGCCAGCTGGATACCCTTTTCCATCAGTATAATCTACTCAACAATAACCGTCTGAAATATCGCCTGTATAATACGGGCGATACCAGCAGGTCTGCTGCAAAGAAAACACTGGCCAGCTACCTTAGCAGCACCTCACAAAATGTACTCCTGGTCACCTGTTATGAAGAGGCTCTCGTCAACTCCGTGCTCCGCACTATTAAGGAAAACACCGTTGTATTTGGCATGCCTACCTGGATGGACGGAGATCAGCTACGTCCTGAGTACCTGAATAAGGCGCAGCCATACATTACGGACAATTTTCACGCTGACACTTCTTCCGCTGCAGGTACAGATTTTATAGGAGCATACAGATCGGAGTATGAGCACCGCCCCTCACGCTACAGCTATATGGGCTACGATGCTATGAACTACCTTCTTTTCATATTGGGCCGCTATGGACTGGCTGTGAGAGATGGCTTTACCAGAGAGTCTTACGATGGATTGGGCTATAGCTTTCATATTTCTCCTCTGATACGTATGCAGAATATGGGCTCCGAGATGACCACAAACTACTATGCCAATACCGCCATGCATCTGTACCAGATACGAGACTACCACGTCTGGTTTGTGAAGTAAGTATTTAATGGCTGGCCTGTAGCTTGGCTACCAGCTCTGCTGACACTTCGTCTGAGTATGGGCCATAGGCATTGACCAGTACCCCCTTTATAGAGCGTGGCTCGGATGATACAGCATACACTATCATCTCATCTCCCGGATCGGTCTCGCCTTCAAATCTGTACGTCTCATCTATGTGAAATTCATCCGGCCGCAGATGTAGCTCCTCATCAGCACAGGATAGATACTCGCGTGATAAGTTAAAATTCAGTTTATAGCCCCTTTGGCTAAGGTCGGCTACTGCCTCGGTCACTGTCTGGTAGTAATGCATAATGTGCTATTTAGACTTAAAATTATGACAAATCATAAGCCACTCTTTAAAATATACAAGAAACGGGGTGAAATTGGCAATTACTACGGTCAGAATTGTAAAAATAGTGTCATCTTTTTTGAGTGCGGCTGGGGTTTTTTTAGTTAATTTGTACCTTCGTTATTGAAAAAACAAACATTAAGCAATGAAAAGAACACTTTTACTCTTAGGAGCATTTCTACTTTCTATGAATGTAGTTTTCTCCCAGGCAGCTTTCTGGTCTGAGGACTTTGCCTCAGGAATACCTGCCGGATGGACCAACACCGGTACAGATGCTGGCGGTCAATCCTACACTAATCTCTGGAAGTATACTACTACCGGCAATCACAGTGCACTGGGCTATCCGACCACGACACTGCATTCGCCCTCAGCAGCCAATGGTTGGGTGATATTTGATTCTGACTCCCTGGATAATGCCGGTGTGCAAGGTCCACAGACAGGCAACCTGACTACATCATCTATTTCCTGCGTAGGTCACCCCAGGGTGTTGCTGCAATTCTGGCAGCTTTATTTCAATGGTTTTGGCGGTACACGCGTCATAGTGAGCAACGGTTCCACCAGCGATACTATAGAGGCTAATGCGGACTATGAGTATATCTTCAACTCTACACCCAATCCTAGCTTCAGGCAGTTTGATATCTCTGACATAGCGGGCAACCAGGCTAACGTCAAGGTAACTTTCCAGTGGAATGACGGTATCTATTTTTACTGGCAGGTAGATGACGTAGCCCTGATAGACGCTCCGGCTAACGATCTGGGCATCAGCCGCGCTGGTAGCTTTGACTACTATCAGTATCCACAGTCACAGCTCGATACTATGTTCTGGTATGCTCGTGTGACAAATCATGGTACTGCTGATCAGACCAATACAAAGGCTGCCATAGCAATCTCCAGAGGCTCCTCAGTAGTATTCACAGATACGACCTTATCTGGAGTCACTCTGACACCAGGCGTAGACTCTGCGCTCATAGGTCCAAATCTCTGGACACCTACCAATCCTGCCATAGGAACCTACACATCTATCATTTCCACATTTGCTGACTCTGCAGATGCTATCTTATTTGATAATGCAGATACGAGCAAATTTGCGGTGACTGACTCCGTGATGGCTCTTGACAATGGACTTTATGGTGGCAGTTTCGCACTGTATGACCCTACCAGCAGCTCTCCGTCAAACGAGTGGGCAAATGTATTTTACATTTCTCAACCTGATACACTGACCAGCATCCTGGCTGGCTTTGATCAGCTCTTCTCCAAATACAGTGCTACTACCGGTGCCGTAGTGCAGGCCAAGATTTACAGCCTGGATAATAACTTCAATGCTACACCTCTGTTTACTACCGAATCAAAGATGCTCACCAGCTCGACATTCGGCCCGCGCACTGTACCAAATATTGTCCCTAAAATGGTGACACTGAAGGTAGATATAACCACCGGCACACCGATACTCCAGCCCGGATACTATGCGGTGTCTATCTACAGCACGTCAAATGACTCAACTATTTATCTGGCCAGCGCTACCAAGAAACCTTTTGGCGCATATTCCGGAGAATTTCAGAATGGTCAGCCTGTGGCATTTTATTCCAATACTCAGTTCTTCCTGCGTATGGCATTTGGTCACAATCTGAACCTGCTGTATTGCAACTGGACACGCAACCCTTCTACTACACCATTGTATACGGGCCGTCCTGTTACCTTTACCGGTTCTTCAAACGGCAGCGCAAACGCTCAGTACAACTGGACCCTCAATGGTCTGCAGAGTGGCTGGTATCAGACTTACAACTCCCGCGTATTCCGCGATACTTTCACCGTAGCTGATGACTCTATCAATGTATGCCTCACCGTGACTGACGGTGGCAATACAGCTCAGTCTTGCAAGATCGTACGCGTAAGGGTAGACCCTCTTGGTGGGGTCAATGATATTCAAGGTGTATCAGCTTTCAACATGGTGCCAAACCCTACTACCGGTGCAGTGACTATCTCTGCAGAAGGTGTGAGCGGTGCTACTACTATCACGCTGACCAATATGCTCGGTGAAGTGGTAAAACACTATAACGAGACTGCAAATGGTACATTCTCTAAGCCTTACAACGTTTCTGACCTCTCCAGCGGTGTCTACATCGTAAAGATCCAGAACGGAGACAACAGCTCTACCAAGAGGCTGTCTATCTCAAAGTAATCTGAAGAAACAGATCATATTTCCGGCAAAGCCTCCGCAAAGGAGGCTTTGCTTTTTTTATATAACCTGCTTATCGCGTACCTGGCTTTTCCACCTATTATCCACAGACAACAAACAATATCCGGGTTTACAAGTGGAGAATAAGGAAAAGCCTTTGCCCCGCATGGGTTATATTTGTAGAAACTATGAGTATCCAGATTACTTACTACGGCCATTCGTGTTTTAGCATGAATATTAATGGCAAGGTCTTGCTTTTTGACCCATTCATCACGGGCAATGAGCTGGCAAAGCATATAGATATCCACAGCCTGAAGGCTGACTATATCCTCATCTCTCACGGACATAGCGACCACACAGGAGATGCGCTGACCATTGCTAAAAATACGGGCGCAAAGATTATCTCCAGTTTTGAGATCGTCACCTGGTTTGCCGCGCAAGGTGTGACCAACGGCCATCCCATGAATACCGGAGGCCGGTTTGCCTTTGACTTTGGCGCGGTGAAGTGTGTCAATGCCGTACACTCCAGCCAGCTGCCCGATGGCACCTATGGTGCCAATCCGATGGGCTTTGTGATAGAATATGCCGGTGGAGCCGTCTACTATGCAGGAGATACAGCCCTGACCATGGATATGAAGCTCATACCGCTCATGTGTCCGCAGCTTACCCTGGCCATACTACCTATAGGAGATAATTTCACTATGGGTGTGTCAGATGCTGTACTGGCCAGTGATTTTGTAGACTGCTATAATGTACTAGGAGTACACTATGATACGTTTGGATGGATAAAGATGGATCATGAAAAGGCAAAGCAGGCCTTCTCTGACCAGGGTAAGACCCTGCACCTGATGACCATTGGCGAAACACGTGAATTTTAAGTAAAGGAGTAGATATGGATAAAATAAAAAAGCCCCGCCTGCAGAAGGTGATCACCCTGGCCAATCAGAAAGGCGGGGTAGGCAAGACGACCAGTGCCATCAATATATCAGCCTGCCTGGCAGTGCTGGAGTATAAAGTGCTGCTGATAGACGCCGACCCTCAGGCAAATGCCACCTCGGGAGTAGGATTTGACCCCAGAGCCATCAAGACCAGTCTCTACGAGTGTCTGGTCAATGAGATCAAGCCACAGGATATCATACTGGAGACTGAGACACCAAATCTCTACCTCCTGCCCTCTCACCTGGACCTCGTAGGTGCGGAGATAGAGCTGATCAACCAGCCTAACCGGGAGAAGATATTCAAACAGATGCTGGAGGAGGTCAAAAAGGAATACGACTTTGTCATCATAGACTGTTCGCCATCGCTGGGTCTCATCACCGTAAACGCGCTCACTGCATCAGACTCAGTGATCATTCCGGTGCAGTGCGAGTACTTTGCCCTGGAGGGCCTGGGCAAGCTGCTCAATACGATCAAGATCGTACAGACGCGCCTCAATCCTGAGCTGGAGATAGAGGGCATCCTGCTCACGATGTATGACCCGCGCCTGCGCCTCAGCAATCAGGTAGTAGACGAGATCAAAAAGCACTTTGAGAATATCGTGTACGATACTATCATACACCGCAATACACGTCTCGGCGAGGCACCTAGCTTTGGCAAGCCGGCTATCATGTACGATGCAGAGAGCAAAGGCTCTGTAAACTACATGAACCTCGTGCGTGAAATTTTGCAAAGAAACAATGCTACCAATATACCTGACGAACAGAAAGAGCTAAATTTGATAGATAATGATTGATAAGAAGAAGGGAGGCCTGGGCCGCGGCCTCGGCGCGCTGCTCACTGACGATAAAGCCTCTGCCACCAAACATACAGAAGTAAGCACTACCTCTATCGCCAATCAGGCCGGTGTGGTGATATATATACCACTGGCCCAGATCGAGGTCAACCCTTTTCAGCCACGCTCTACCTTTGACACAGAGAGCCTGGAGGAGCTGGCAGACTCTATCCGTATCCATGGCGTGATACAGCCCATCACTGTGCGCAAGATAGAAGGCAATAAATACCAGCTCATAGCCGGTGAGCGCCGTCTCCGCGCCTCTAAGCTGGCTGGACGTACCGATATACCAGCCTATGTGCGCCTGGCCTCTGACCAGGAGTCCATAGAGATAGCCCTGATAGAAAATATACAGCGCGAGGATCTCAACCCGCTGGAAATAGCCATCAACTATAAGCGCCTGATGGATGAGTGCGACCTGACTCAGGACAAACTATCAGAACGTCTGGGCAAGAATCGCAGCACTGTCACTAACTTTATACGTCTGCTCAAACTGCCGCCGGATATCCAGGCTGCCGTCCGTGACAATAGGATCACCATGGGCCATGCCAAAGCCCTTCTGGCTATCGATCACCTCCCTACGTTGCTTAGCGCATTCAAAGAGACTGTAGAGAAAGGCCTGAGCGTACGCCAGACTGAAGAACTAGTGAGAGGTATCAATCTGGAGGCACCCAGCCAGCCCAGCGCGCGCGTGGCTGCCGACAGGCGTGCATCTGAGGGCGATATCTTCCTGCGCAAGCTTCAGGACCAGATCAGTTCATCTCTGGGTACGCGGGTATCTATCATCCGCACCAAGGAGGGTAAGGGAGAAATAGCTATTAAGTTCTATAACGATACCGACCTGGAGCGCCTCGTAGAGCTACTGACAGACTGATGTATGCTCATCGCATAATATTCATATTTCTGCTTCTGCTCCTCGCACACCTGGCCGGGGCGCAGGCCCAAAGCTATGCTGACTCTGCCGGCATCTACTCCAAGGATACCGTAGTGCATCAGACTACCGAGCAGTTTGATATCGATGGCAAAAAAGTCATCAACGATACTACTATAGCCTTTAGTACAGACACTGTAGTACCGGGCCGGGATACCATACCGGTAGTCAAAAAACATAGCCCTGTCAAGGCTGTCTGGATGTCTGCCGTGCTCCCGGGTCTCGGTCAGGCCTACAATAAAAAATACTGGAAGATCCCCATCATCTACGCCGGGCTCGGCGGTCTGGGCTACTGGATATATTTTGAGAACCGCGAGTTCAGGATAGCACGCACGGCCTATCGCGCTGCCGTGCGCAACGATCCATATCTGACAGCCAGCTATAAGGGCAAAGAGCTGGACTACAGTACTATCAGGACCTACAGAGACTACTACAAAAACCTGCTCAACTACGCTGCGATCGTCACTGCGCTTTGGTATACACTCAATCTCGTAGATGCTGCGGTAGATGGCCACCTTTACCACTTTAATGTAGATGACAAACTCTCTATGAATGTAGACCCCTCATTCATGCTACCTACGCAGCTCGGTATGAGTCAGGCTTGCTTTGGCCTCTCCCTCTCATTTAGCCCTATGGCGGCTAAGAAAAAATACGAACCATCAGTTCGCTGGCGCTGATCATTTATCCCTTAGATCCATCATTGGCTTTTCAAATCCATGATACAGGATGCTACCCGCAGTGTATACTATCAGCCAGTAGGCTATATATTTCAATAGCGCGTCCATCTCTCCGTGCGGCGGAAACTGATCACGGATCACCTCCGCCACCAGAGAGAAATTGACCAGGTACAGCGAGTATGAGATACGGCTGGTATAGGAGACAAAACGTGCTACCTGACCGGTGCCGTACCGGATATCCGCTGCGGCGGGCAGGAGCAGTGCCATCAGCAGGGGTGACAGGCTGAAGTATAATATCTGGCTATAGATGGTGCCGGGAGGCTGCCTGTATGCCGATAGCAAAACAGATCCCGCTATACCTATGACAAAAGCCCCCCACTGGTATCGTACGCATATATCACGGTGGTAATAATAGAACCACGCCACGAGCAGGCCATACCCTATGCTATCCAGGCGCGTCACTACTACCTTTCTGATACTGAGATCTACCCAAAAGCCATCATAGCTGCTATTCATCAGCACCAGGCGAAAAATAACAGGTACTACCAGCATGATAGCTACTACGATCAGATAGGCCATTTTGAGCCTGGCAAAGCGGACAACCATAAATAGAAGTATAGGCACGATCACATAAAACCACTCCTCTATAGATAAACTCCACGACTCTCGGTAAAAGCCCACAAAGGGCCTGCTGAAGTTTTGCAGGAAAAAGAAATAGCGCCAGTTGAAATTGTAGATGCCCTCGTGTATCACATTATACCGTACCACCACATAGTTTATCACGAGTATCAGATAATAGGCCGGCAGCGTGCGATACCACCTGCGCCGCCAGAAGGCGATCATCACCGGCATAGTCATACCCTCAGCTGTGATGATACGTAGCAGTATACCCCCTATCAGAAAGCCGCTGAGCACAAAGAAGAGCTCTACGCCGTCAGGTATCCTGCCCCATGGCAATCTGTCAGCTGCTGTGCCGGTGAGCGCCAGACGGCTGTGCAGCAGCAGGACCAGCAGGATAGCCACCGCCCGGAATATATCCAGCCCGTAGATCCTTTTGCCATGCACCTGCTCCATACCTCAAGTATAGCTTTTTAATAGTAAAACTGGTGGCGGCACAAAAGAAAAAGGGCACCGGTGAGGGTGCCCTGCTGATATCATTGGATATATTTCTTACTTGGCGTCTTCTTTCAGTGTATCCTTCCTGCGCAGCAGGAGGTCTACCATGATAGGAGAAGCGATAAATATAGAAGAGTATGTACCCACAGCTATACCTACCATCAGCGCAAAGGAGAACTGCCTGATAGCATCCCCGCCAAATACGAAGAGGATGATACAAACAACCTCTGTAGCTGCCGATGTCATGATAGTACGGCTCAGGGTACTGTTTATAGAGTCGTTCACATTGTGTATGAGTGAGTGGCCAGGGTACAGTTTGATATACTCACGGATACGGTCAAATACGATCACCGTGTCATTCACCGAGTAGCCGATCAGGGTCAGGATAGCCGCTACCACATTCTCATCTACCTCCAGGGAGAATGGCATAATATGGCGCAGCAGGGCAAAGAGACCGAGCACCAGTACAGGGTCATGCACCGTAGCTGCGATGGCACCTACCGCGTACTCCCACTTGCGGAAGCGGATGTAGATATAGATAAAGATCAGTACACATCCCAGCAGGCCGCTGATCAGGGCACTCTTGCGGATATCGTCTGCTATAGTAGCGTTGATCGTAGTGATAGATTTGATAGCAGAGCTGCGGAATTTCTCAAAGGTAGGCTTGCTCGCAAAATCTTTACCTATGCCTTCGTAGAGTTTGCCCTCTATGATGCTGTCTACATTGCGGTCAGTAGAGTTGATCAGATAGGCAGTAGTTATCTGTATCTGGCTATTGCTGCCATAGGTCTTGACCAGCGGGCGGCTGCCGAGAGGTCCCTCCAGCTGATTAGCGATATCTGCTGTCTTTACATCCTGGTCCAGCTTTACTACATAGCTACGGCCACCCTTGAAGGCTACACCCAGGTCAAAGCCGATGAAGACCATCGCACCAAATGATACCGCAAACGCTATAGCAGAGATTGTATAGGATACCTTGCGGAAAGACATGAACTGGACGTTCAGACCCTTCAGCACATTCATAGTAAACTTATTGCCAAAGGTCGGCTCCCAGTGCCTCTTAAATATGAAATCAAATATCACCTGAGTGAAGCCTACCGCAGTGAAGAGAGAGGTAAGGATACCTATCACAAGCGTATAAGCGAAACCTTTCACCGGACCGTAGCCAAAGAACATCAGCACGACACCTACGATGAGGGTGGTTACGTTGCCATCTATGATCGCGGAGTAGGAGTGCTTGTAGCCATCGGTCACCGCAGCGCGGGTACCTTTGCCCTTGGCCAGCTCCTCCCGTATACGCTCATTGATGATCACATTGGCATCTATCGCTATAGCCAGTGTGAGCACGATACCTGCCATACCGGGCAGGGTGAGCGAGGCGCCATACTGAGCCAGGATACTGATGATAAAGAAGAGGTTCAGGATCACGGCGATATTGGCCACGATACCCGATGTAGAGTAGTAGGCTATCATAAAGAGGCACACCACTACAAATGCTACGAAGAGAGACAGGAGGCCCGCACGGATGGCCTCAGCACCCAGAGAGGGTCCTATCACCTGCTCCTCTATGATGCGGGTACGTGCCTCCAGCTGACCGGACTTCAGGATGTTAGCCAGGTCAGTCGCCTCTGTCACTGAGCTGATGCCCGATATCTCCGTATTGCCGCCGGCTATACGGTTTTGTACACGCGGATAAGAGAAGATACGGTTATCGAGTACGATCGCCACGCACCTCTTAGGGTTTTGCTTGGCGGCCTCATCTGTCATGCGCTCCCACTTAGCTGAGCCGGTAGCGTTCATAGACAGGGTTACATTCGGAGAGCCGTTCTGGTCATAGCCGGAGCGGGCATCGGTGATCACATCTCCCGCCAGCGGAGCGCCCGGCTGCGCAGGGTTGGTCTTGATAGCAAATAGCTCGTACACAGAGCGCTCAGGATTGATAGACTTAGCTCCCCAGAGGAACTTCACATTGCGTGGGAAGTTAGACTTTACCACATCGAGGTCCAGATAGGTATTGATCAGGCCGGTATCCTTGCCAAATGCCATACCGACAGCAGGACCAGGTGAGAGCATACCCTGCTGGTCAGCCACCGGATTGAGCAGGCGGAAGAGTGGATTAGTATTCGTAGTGTCTTTTTTAGCCTCTTTGTTCTTGGCAGCTGCGCTTGTATCATTGGCGGCAGTCTTTGATGTATCCTTGCTGTCAGAGGTCAGGCCCAGGTCACCTGCCAGGCTGGTAGAGGTGGTGTCTACTATCCCTGATGCTGAGTCCTTATTATGCTTCTGAGATGCCAGGTAGGCGCTCAGAGACTTGTCTGCCTGCACCAGGCTGGGATAGATCTCTGTATTCTCATACGTATCCCAGAACTCGAGCTGTGCTGTCTGCTGGAGGATACGGCGGATACGGCTAGGGTCATCTACGCCCGGCAGCTCCAGTATGATACGGCCTGTACCAGATTGCAGTGTGATAGTAGGAGATGCTACACCAAACTGATCTATACGTGTCCGGAGCGTCTCAAAAGTTGCATTGACTGACTTCTCCATCTCCTCACGCAGCACAGTCAGCACCTGATCATTGGTAGAGTTGAATGTCAGGCTTTTCTGGTATTTAGGCAGGGAGGCAAAGATAGCCGCCAGCTTGCCATCCGGCGCCACAGCCTTATACTCTTCAGCAAATACAGTCAGGAAGTCCTTATTGCCACTCTGTGGCATTTTGGCCTTTGCATTCTTTACAGCCAGGTTAAATGCCGGGTCCTTGCTATTACCGGATTGCTTCAGCAGCACTTCATCCTGAGCTATCTCGAGTACGAGGCTCATACCACCCTTCAGATCGAGGCCCAGGCGGATCTGCTTCTCATTGCACTCTTTATAGTTATACTTGATGAAACCAAGGTTATAAACCGTGCGGCTGCTCATAGAGTCCAGGTAGTACCTCTTGCGCTCCTTTTTCACGCCGTCTATAGAATCTTCTAACGCCACCAGTGCATCGCCGGTACGGCCGCTCTTGCTTGCGTCAGCCAGGCCTTTGGCAGCATACTCATCTGCCTGCTTCTCCACGTGCTGCGACACGACTGTAAATGACAGCTCATACGCGCAGACGATGAAGAAAACGATCGTAAAGAACCTGATAATGCCTTTTAAATCCATTGGTTTATTGGTTTGATAATTTGCCTAAAAATAGGTCGGCAAATATAGGATTAATCCCCGAATATAAAAGAAGAGGGCATTTAAGCGTTTCTACCGGTCGCAGACCACTGTTTCACGGGGCAGATGGGCTAGTCCTGTGGCCTTGAGCTGCCGGGGCGTTGTCAATACGCTCTTCCACGACTACTTGTGGCAAAGGCAAAGAGCAGTATTTGAGGATACTAGCCAGGTTCTTCCCGCTACTTCAGCTCATCTATCTGAAACTCAGGATAGCCCTCGTTGCCATCCTTGTCATAGAAGCTACCTATGAAGCGCAGCTTGTAGTAGCGTGAGCCGGAGCGCAATATATAGATAAAAGATGGCTTGATGGTATATCGCCCGCTGGTACCCAGTCCGTACAGTTTCCATTCATAGCCTATATTATCCAGCGCGGCAGTGAAGCGCGACGGTTCGACATTATTCAGCGTGAGTGAATCAAAATTGGATGTAGAATCCACAAAATAAGCCGCTGACTTATTCGGGTTGGTCAGCACGCCGGTCACCAGGTATGGCAGGTTCTGATCGGCAAAGTAAATACTGTATCGGGTGAAGAGCATGTCCCAGTTAGTATTGTCAGGCTCCAGGTCACGCACCTGCTGGTCTGCAAATAGCAGATACACTTTATTGCGACCTGACATACGCGGCACAGAAACTTTGTGCATATCGCTGCCATCCAGATTGCAGAAAGTGACCAGATAGTCATTGCCTGTACAGTCTCCCATCTGCATCTTCTTAAAGCCGATATTATAGCCCAGAGAGTCTGTGCCCATATTGAGCAGGTACACCTCGCCTGCAGAGACGCCATTGGCACCCCAGTCTCCTATGGCCCTTTGGGCAGGCAGGCCTGAGCCAAATTCCTCCTTCCAGCCATTGCTGAGTGTATCATCCAGGCTGGTCACGTCCCGTAGGTTATATTTGCCCGTATGGCAGGCAAACATCAGTTTGGAGCCATTGATATAAACATTATAGCTGCCGGGTGCGCAATCAAAAGCCATATCATACAGATAGTGCGAGTTTGAGTCTACAAACTGGTAGGTCTGCGCATTGAAATATAGCTGCTTGATATAGCCGGGGCCGATATGCGCCGTGAAGACATCAGGTCCATTGTAAATTTTCGGCATCGGGATAGGCTTCTCTTTGAAGCAGGACGATATACCCAGGCATGCCAGCAAAAGCAGGCTCAGGGAGAGCATGCGCGCCGATGTAGAAATGATATGTATACGCTTACGGATCATTTAGCGAAGTGCAAATTTAAAGAAATAAAGAATGTGCGGCCCCAGTTTACCAGTGTGCTGCCTCCATTGCTGCCATGGCCAAAAGCGATAGCGCCATTATTGCCGACATTGGTCACGTTCAGCAGGTTCTTGCCACCGCAGGTCAGCTGTATGCGGTCCTTCCAGAAATCACGTGACAGCGAGATATCCAGTCCATGAAAAGGGCTGCGCGTACCTGTCTCTGACGAGTTGGTCAGGGAGTAGTTTAGCTTGCTGCCCGTGTATTTGTAGTAGGCGCTTACTGTGATCTCGGCCTTTGGTATCTTGTATCTGGCCTGCAGTGCTATATCAGGGCTGGCAAAGGAGACCTGGCTCTGCACCGGCTGCAGCACCTCGGCGTGGTACCAGATATAGTCAAAGGCCGCTGTGAGCGCGAGGCGCTGCCAGGCATACTCTGCAGTGCACTCGGCACCGGCATTCATATAGCTATTGATATTGCCATACTGATAGGTGAGCGGATAGAGAGAGGCATCTACCAGTATAAAGTCTATCTTATTGCGGATCGTATTGAAAAATCCGGACGGCGTCAGTTTAAAGTGGTGCTTGCCATTATAGAGCTGCTGATAGCTGAAAGAGAGGTTTACGGAGTGTCCCCTCTCGGCTCTCAGTGAGGAGTCGCCGTTCAGATTGTGATTTGAGTCGTGAAAGTCAAAGTAAAGTTCATACAATGAAGGTGCGCGATAGCCCATGCCATACGCTGCACGTATATTGAAATACTTAGCAAAGTCATACTTCAAATTGACAGACGGTACGAGCGGGCTTTGAAATTTCGTATTGTAGCCAAATCTGAGGGCAGGCTGTATGTCCAGCCCTATCACCGGCCGCCACCGCACACTGCCAAAGACCGCATAGTCTCCCATCTGATGCTTGCCCCCTGCCAGGAGTGTCTGAGTGGTATACTCCTGAGAGATGTCTGTACCAAACTGGAAGCTGACCTTTTGATTGGCTGTGGTGAGGGTATAGGTACCACGCGCTACGATATCATGATAGATAGATGTATCCTGCTGCTCTGTCTTTAGCAGGCTCTCCTGCAGTGTCACGAGATCTTTCTTATAGTAGTTGTAAAAGCGAACAAAGCCTGTATAGCTCACCATCAGGTTCAGCTCTGAGAAACCCTTGATAGGTATCGTACCAAAAACTGTAGCCTGCGGCCGGTATACCAGCGAGTGATCATCATACGCATAGGTGGTATTGGGTTCCAGATTGCCTCGGTTCAGCATCAGCTCACGAAAGAAAGAGAGCCGCGCACCCACTCTGTACCTGCCCGAGGTGTACATATATTTTGCATTGGCAAAGTACTGCTCCTTGGGCAGCCAGTCCTTGTGCCGTGAGGTATCTACCGCAGAGTACCCGCCAAAGAAATTGCGCCCGCCTGCTATGTAGAATTGTGACTTCTTGATATTGATACCGCCATTCAGCTCCATGTTATACTGGCCCACGCTTTCATAGTACCCCTTGAGATTGACCACATATTTCTCTTGCTGATTAGTCTTGGATATGAGATTGATCACACCGCCCATCGCATCGCTGCCATAGATGGCAGACATAGGTCCTTTGATGATCTCTACGCGCTGTATATTGGAGAGATTGATCTGGCTCACGTCGAGGTTGCCATTGATGCGGCCCACCACAGGCACAGCATCTACCATTATCTTGACACCCTGACCCGATATACCCTGCAGGCTGATACCGCTGCCAAAGACAGCATCCTGCGTCAGGTTCACATTGAGGCTACCCTGTAGCGCCTCCTTGAGGTTGGTTGCTCCTTTGGCGCGAAACTCCTTATCTGTATAGACCTTCACATCATATACGGAGGTACGTGCGCTGCCGGCAGTGTACTGGCCGGTCACCACCACATCCTCCATATTGGATGCAGTGCTGCGGATATAATAGACACGGCTGCGACCATCATAGATGGTATCGTATACCGGCTGGTAGCCCAGGTGAGTGATATGGATCACCGTAGGGCCGGTATATGCCAGGGTCAGCTGGCCGCGCTTATTGGTCACATCTGTCACCCCCTCTGATGCGTCCTGCAGTGGCACGGCCCTGACCACGGCATCAGACAGCGGATGCATATCCAGACTATCATAGACACTGACGGTGAGGCTATTAGAAGCCATGATGCGCCCTGCAAACATCGTCAACAGGCATACCAGCAGCGCATTACAAAACCGGGCATTGGTAATGGTCATATATCGGCGCCAAAGGTAAATCATACCCCTGCCACGTCTGTCATGGAATTGTCACAAAGGCCTCGTGATTATTGAGTTTACTCAGCCGTGACACAGCTTTTTACTGACCTTGGTCATGGTTAGTCTCCTTTAAAGATGAAGGTGATGGTACCGTTTGCCTGCGCCTTTCCCGTACGGGCTTTATCGAAAATATATCGCATGGCGGTGCGCTCCGCCGTTTTTACAAGGCAGGCGCTGTGCGTATTAGTTCGCGCTGGCACTGCCGTAGCAGACAGGACTTTTCCATCCCGGCTTACTACTATGTCTACAGTCACGCGGCCTGTATCGCCTTTGCATTCGTTCTTGGTAGATTGTTGGATATCAGTTCGCAGCTTAGACGCGCTTGCACCTGGCGGTGTGGCCTGCCTTACAGTACAGCCAGCCATCACAGACCACCACAATACACACCAAAACAGTTTCTTTATCATACGTCCACCAAAGTGCATTTTCGTCCTAATATGCAATTAAATTA